>CAMJOE010000041.1:0-19526 GCA_946407485.1 uncultured Prevotellaceae bacterium
GCCGCCGTGCTTCAAGATAATCTGTCGGCAGAGACTGAGGCCGATGCCGGTGCCGCTGGGCTTGGTGGTGAAGAAAGGAATGAAGGCGTGCTCGAGGGTGTCGGGCGACATGCCGCAGCCGTTGTCGCGGACACAGATAACAGACCCTCCCCAGCCCTCCCTTAAAGGGAGGGAGTTAGAGAGGGTCTTGGAGGCCGTAAGCTCCACCTCCGTGGCGCCGCTCTCGTAGGCATTCTTGATGAGATTGATAAGCACCTGCTCCAACTGGGCGCGGTCGGCATAAAGAAGAGCAGACCCAGCAGACCCTCCCCGGCCCTCCCTTAAAGGGGATACTTTCTCCCTCCCTTTAAGGGAGGGTTGGGGTGGGTCTTCCTCCCCCTTTAAGGGGGAGTTAGAGGGGGTCTTTAGTTTTGGGAAGAGGGCTTTTAGGTGGGCGAAGAGGTCAGCGACGGGGAAGGTCGTGCGCTCGGGTGCCTTGATACGCGTCAGCTGTCGGTAGCTTTCCACGAAGTCGAGCAGAGAATGGCAGCGGCGGTTGATGACGGAAGCCCCCTCCTGTCCTTCCCCTTGAGGGAGGGATTCTGCTAAGGTCTCGCTGATAGAGATGATGGGCGTCAGGGAGTTCATAATCTCGTGGGTCAGCACGCGGATGAGCTGTTGCCAGGCCTCCATCTCCTGCCGCTGCATCAGCATCGACACGTCCTTCAGCGCTACGATAAGCCGCCGCTTGCCGTCGATGCGTAGCATGACGGTGGAGAGGGCACAGCCGTCCACCACCTCCTTGTGTTCGGCAATGGCCGAGAGGATATGGGGAGGCAAAAAGTCCTCTCCCCTTTGGGGGGATAAGAGGGAGGCCTTCGCTGCGTGGTTCATCCAGTCGATGCGTCCGTCGGTGGAGCAGACGAAGAGGGCGGTATCGACGTTCTCCGTCAGCTGCCGCAGGTACTGCAGTTGCCGCTCGGCTTCGGCCAGGCGGGCATGCAGCCGCTCGCTCTCCTTTTCCGTCTCGCGATAGGCATAGAGCAGGCGGCCGATGCGTCCGTAGAGCGAGAGACACAGCCACAGCAGCGCCACGCCCAGGGCGACGGACGGCCATAACAGGTGCGCGTGGATGCTGAGGGCCAGGGCCGCCATCATGGCCACAAGCCCCACTATATATAATATGTATGTCTTCATTTGCTTAGCTTTCTATAGAGAGCAAATCGTGTGATGCCCAACAACTCCGCGGCCCGGCTGACGTTGCCGCCCGCAATCAGCATGGCGCGCTCTATGGCTTCCTGCTCCAGGCGTTCCAGGTTCAGCGTCTGCATCTGGGCGTTGCGGCGCGTCGCCTCCTGCAGAATGAAGTCCTGTGCGCAGAGCGTCGTCCCTTTGCTGAGGAGCACGGCGCGCTCCACGGCATGCATCAGCTCGCGCACGTTGCCCGGCCACGTATGCTTCAGCAGCCGCTGGCGGGCATCGCGGCCCAGGCTCATCGACGCCTTGCCGTATTTCTTCGTGTAGATGCGCAGGAAGTGTTCCGCCAGCAGGATGATGTCCTCGCCTCGTTCGCGCAGCGGCGGGATGGTGAGCTCGATGGTGTTGATGCGGTAGAGCAAGTCCTCACGGAAGCGTCCCTCTGAGACCTCGGCATGTATGTCGGCATTGGTGGCACAGATGAGGCGGACGTCGATGGGCGTGGCCTGCGTGCTGCCGAGGCGCGAGATTTCCCTTCGCTCCAGTGCTGCCAGCAGCTTTGCCTGCAGGGGCAGCGGCAGGTTGCCTATCTCGTCGAGAAAGAGTGTGCCGCCGCTGGCCGTCTCCATGCGGCCCGCCTTCGACTTGCGGGCATCGGTGAAGGCGCCCTTCTCGTAACCAAAGAGTTCGCTCTCGAAGAGCTGCTCCGGCACGCTGCCCAGGTCGATGCTGACGAAGGGCTTCGTAGCCCGACGGGAGAGGGCACAGAGTCGGCGGGCGATGACGTCCTTGCCCGTGCCGTTCTCGCCGAGGATGAGCACGTTGGCATCCGTGGGCGCCACCTGAGCCACTGTCTGCAGCACGCGTCGCATGATGGGACTCTCGCCGATGATGGTCGGGGCTGCCGTTGCTCCGAAGGGCGATGCCGCCACCTCCATGCGTTGCTCCAGAAGGCGGCTTCTGTGGCGTTCCCTGCTCAGCTCGATGCCGCTGGAGAGCGTGGCCAGCAGCTTTGCATTGTTCCAAGGCTTCGTGATGAAGTCCGTGGCGCCGCTCTTCAGCGCCCGCACCGCCTTGTCGGCATCGGCGTAGGCCGTCATGAGTATGACCACGGCCTGCGGGTCGCGATGCAGGATATGCTCCAGCCACTCGAAGCCCTCCTCGCCGCTGATGGCGTCGCGTGTGAAATTCATGTCGAGCAGCACCACGTCGGGCTGCAGGCTTTCGTAGAACCTGTCGATTTGCTCAGGCTGCTTCGTCACGCGAATGTCCTCCACCCTCGGCTTCAGCAGCAGGTTCAGCGCAAAGAGAATGTCCTCGTTGTCGTCGATGACGAGCACCTTGCCTTTCTTTTCTTCCATATTTGTTCCTGTTTTAGGTGAAAAGGTGAAAGGCAAAGGCTTCTATAACCTATAACCCATAACCTATAACCCATAACCTCGTTTCCGATTGCAAAGATAGACATTTCCCTCCACACTGCCCTACCCTACTCCCCTTTTTCTTCGAGCCGACCCTCTTTTTGTGCGATAACGCACATCTCTGTGCGGAAGTGCACGCCCCGAGATGCCTGCGCATGGCGCTTTTGTCCCCAGTATCAATGAGATAAGCGCTTGGCACGCATCTTGTCGTATGGAAGGTATGAAGACGCCAACCATTATCCTATTTCTCTTCGTGCTCGCGGAGGCGTGGTCGATGCCTGCGGACACGTTGCATCTCACACTTGCCGAGGCGGTGAGGCTGGCTCAGCAGCAGTCGGCGGATGCCTTGGCAGCACGTCACTCCCTGGAGTCGGCCGAGTGGAGCTTCCGCTACTACAAGGCCAACTACTTGCCGTCACTCTCTCTCACCAGTTCGCCCATGCTGAACAGGCAGGTGAGCAGCATCACGCAGCCCGATGGTACCAATGTTTTTGTGCGGCAAAACCAGTTGAGCACCGACCTGCAGGTAGACATCAGCCAAAACGTATGGCTCACCGGAGGCACGTTCTTCGTGCGCAGCAACCTGTATCGTCAGGATGAATTCGAGCAGGGGACACACAGCTACAGCAGCGTGCCGTTCTCCATCGGCTACAGGCAAAGCCTCTTCGGACACAACAGCTTGCGATGGGCACGGCGTACAGAGCCTCTGCGCCACCGAATAGCTCGCAAGCAGTACGCCGAGACGATGGAGCTCGTAGCTTCGCGAGCCAGCATCTACTTCTTCACGCTCGCTTCTGCGCAGACCAATCTCGACATCGCGCGGCAGAACTATGCCGTCAGCGACACGCTCCACAGCTATGCCCGGCATCGCTACGAGCGGGGCGGCATCACGGAGAACGAGATGCTTCAGCTGGAGGTAAACAAGCTGAGCGAGGAGACGAACAGCCTGAACGCGGAGGCCGACGTGGAGGATGCCATGCTGATGCTGCGCTCCTACCTCGGCATCAAGGAGGACGTGGTGCTCTCCGTCGTGCCCGACACGCTTATCCACGCCGTGACGCTGGATGCCGACGAGGTGCTGGAGCTGGCTCTCAGGAACAATCCCGACCCGGAGCGTCTGCAGCTGAACATCGAGGAGAGCAAGAGCGCGCTGTCTGCTGCCAAGGCCAGTCGCGGCCTGAAGGCTGACCTCTACGTGCAGTTCGGCCTTTCGCAGACGGGCTCGACGGTGCCGGAAGCCTACAAGCGACCCCTCAACCAGCAGTACGTGAGCCTTTCCCTCTCGCTTCCGCTGCTCGACTGGGGCAGGGGCAAAGGGCAGGTGCGCGTGGCGAAGTCGCGTCTCGAGCTGACGCAAACGCAGAGCGAGCAGGCCATGCAGGAGTTCCGCCTCAACGTGCTGAAGATGGTCAGGCAGTACAACCTGCAGGCCTATCGCGTCAAGATTGCCTACCGGACGCAGGAGACGGCCCTTCGGCGCTACGACGTTGCCCGCTGGCTCTACCTCCAGGGACGCACCAGCCTGCTGGAGCTCAGCACAAGCATCAGCGAGAAGGACAACGCACAGCGCGCCTTCATAAGCGCTCTGCAGACTTACTGGAGCCTTTACTACGGGCTGAGAAGCATGATGTTGGACAATAAATAACATATAACAAAAGGATATGGATATCAAACTACCGAAGAAACCTTGGTACGTCAGGTACCGCATATACTTGTTGGGAGGCGCAGTGCTTGCCGCTCTGATAGCCTACGCCATCGCTCTGCAACTGCAACCGAAGACGTTGCGGGTCAGCATCGATGCTGAGCAGATAGCCGTGGTCTGCGACAGCGACTTCCTCGAGTACGTTGATGTGAATGGACTGGTCTGCCCCGTCACGTCGATGCGTGTGACTGCCGCGGAGGGCGGGACCGTGGAGCGCATCTGCTGCCAAAGCGGCGACCTGCTGAGGCGAGGTGACACCATCCTTGTGCTCTCCAATCCGAAGGTGCTGGAGGAGATTGCCGTCGAGCGCCGCAACTACGAGCTCAGCCGGATGCAGCACCGCAAGCAACTCATCGAGATGCAGCAGAAGAGCATCACCCTCCGGCAGCAAGCCCTGCAGGCTGACTTTGAGCTGAATAAGATGAAAGGAAGCTTCGAGTTGGAAAAGGAGGAGGCGCGCATGGGGGTGAAGAGTCAGGCGCAGCTGGAAGTGGCACGCGAGGAGTACGAGTACAACAGCCGGCGCACGCAGCTGACCATTGAGAGCCTGCGCCACGACTCGATGCTCAACGTCATCGGCCGTCAGCTCATCGAACAGCAGATGTCGATGGAAACGCAGAAACTCGAGAGCAGCAACGCCCGCCGAGCAGCCTTCGTCGTCCTCGCCCCTACTGACGGACAGATTTCCGGCCTGACGGCCATCGTCGGCGGACAGGTGGCGGCGGGCGAGCTTGTGGGCGAGATTGGCGTGCTGACTGATTACAAGGTCACGGCTCGCCTGAACGAATACTACATCGACCGCATACAAAGCGGACAGCCAGCCACGGCGTTCAACAAGGGACAGCGCTACGACCTGCAGGTCGGCCGCATCACGCCGCAGGTGCAGGACCACAGCTTTGCCATCGAGCTGAATGGGCTTCCCTCCGGCGAAAGCGGAGGAGCCGCGCTTCGACCTGGCCTCACCCTTCGCCTGAAGATAGAACTCGGGCAGTCGGAGCGCAGACTTATCGTTCCGCGAGGCAACTTCTACGCTCAGACCAGCGGACAGTGGATAATGCGCGTCGATGGGAAAAAGCAGCGCGCACGCCGCATCCCCATTCGTCTCGGACGTCAGAATGCCGAATACTACGAGGTGATGGAAGGGTTGAAAGCCGGCGACCGCGTCCTCATCAGCGGTTACGACCGCTTCGGCGACGCGGAAGTCGTGGAGTGGTAAGGCGCAGGCGGAAGGCCTCCTTGCCTAAGTATAAAAACTGACAACGTGATGCTGGCTGTCTGACAACGTGATGCCGGCAGTCTGACAACGTGATGCTGGCTGTCTGACAACGTGATGCCGGCAGTCTGACAACGTGATGCTGGCAGTCCAGCAACGTGTTGTTTTATCCGAAGAAAATGGCAGCGACGGCGATGGCTGCGATGACGCCGCAGATGTCGGTCAGGAGGCCGGCCATGACGGCATGGCGTGTCTTGCGGATTCCGACGCTACCGAAGTAAACGGCCAGGATGTAGAAGGTCGTGTCGGTGGCTCCTTGGAAGATGCACGACAAGCGGCCGACAAAGGAATCGGGACCGTACTGCTGCATCGCGTCGACCATCATGCCGCGGGCTCCGCTGCCGCTGAGGGGCTTCATGATGGCTGTGGGCAGCGCCGCCACATAGTCAGCGTTGCCGCCGCACCACTCGACGAACCTGCCGATGCCTCCCACGATGAAGTCCATCGCTCCCGACGCGCGGAAGACGCCGATTGCAACCAGGATGGCCACCAGATAGGGAATGATGCGGATGGCCGTGTCGAAGCCGCCTTTCGCCCCTTCGACGAAGGCCTCATAGACATTGATTTTCTTCCTTACTCCTGCCCAGATGAAGGCGATGATGATGCTGAAAAGCAGGACGTTGGCCACGACAGTGCTCCACTTGTTCATCGTTTCCTGATCGACTTGCGTGCCGAGCCAGATCACGCCGCTCACTACGGCGCAGATGCCGATGACGAATGCCATGATGGCTCGGTTGAAGAGGTTGATGCGCTGGTAGAGGCTGGTGATAATCATGCCGGCGAGTGTGGCGATGGCTGTCGCGATGAGGATGGGGCAGAAGACATCCGTGGGCTGTGCCGCACCTGCCACAGCGCGATAGGTCATCACGCCGACGGGGATGATGGTCAGGCCGCTGGTGTTGAGCACGAGGAACATAATCATCGCGTTCGTTGCCGTGTCTTTCTGCTTGTTCAGTTCTTGCATCCCCTCCATCGCCTTAAGTCCCAAGGGAGTGGCCGCATTGTCGAGTCCCAGCATGTTTGCGCTGAAGTTCATGAAGATGTGCCCGAAGACGGGGTGTCCCGCCGGGATTTCTGGGAAGAGGCGCACCATGAGCGGCGACAGCCAGCGTGCAAGGATATCGACCAGTCCGCCTTTTTCGCCGATTTTCATAATGCCCATCCAGAGCGACAGCACGCCTGTCAGGCCGAGAGATATCTCGAAGGCAGTCTTTGCGTTATCGAAGGTGCTGTTCATGATTGCAGGAAAGACGTCGGTGTTGCCCAGCAGGAGCTGCACCGCCGCAATAAGAAAAGCTATGAAGAAAAAGCCAATCCAAATGTAATTCAGTACCATCTCTTATTTACCATATAATCATTTAACCATTTACTGTTTGTTACACAAACTCTAAAAGGACACCTCATCCAAAGAGGTCGCCCTGTATGTAGCCATCTTTCGTTGGGGAAATGTGGAGGTGCCGGTAGGCAAGCTCGGTCACTTCCCTGCCTCTGGGGGTGCGCTTGATAAAGCCTTCCTTGATGAGGAAAGGCTCATAGACCTCCTCGACGGTGCCGGCGTCTTCGCCGATGGCTGTGGCGATGGTGTTGATTCCCACAGGTCCGCCCTGGAATTTGTTGATGATGGTGGTGAGTATCTTGTTGTCGATCTCGTCGAGGCCATAGCGGTCGATGTTGAGCGCCTCGAGAGCGATGCGTGCGATGCTGAGGTCGATGCGTCCGTTGCCCTTGACCTGGGCGAAGTCGCGAACGCGTCGGAGCAGGGCGTTGGCGATACGCGGGGTGCCTCGGCTGCGGCTGGCTATCTCGCCGGCTGCTTCTGCGTCGATGGGCACGCCGAGTATGCTCGACGAGCGCATCACGATCTTCTCGAGTGTGTCTGCGTCGTAGTACTCGAGGTGCATGTTGATGCCGAAGCGTGCTCGCAGGGGAGCTGTGAGCAGTCCGCTGCGGGTGGTGGCGCCCACCAGCGTGAACGGCGCCAGGTCGATCTGTATGCTGCGTGCTGACGGGCCTTTGTCGATCATGATGTCGATGCGATAGTCCTCCATGGCCGAGTAGAGGTATTCCTCCACGATGGGCGAGAGGCGGTGTATCTCGTCGATGAAGAGCACGTCGTTGGGCTCGAGGGATGTGAGGATGCCTGCCAGGTCGCCGGGCTTGTCGAGCACAGGTCCGCTGGTCAGCTTGAAGCCGACGCCGAGCTCGTTTGCTATGATGTTGGAGAGCGTGGTCTTACCCAAGCCCGGAGGTCCGTGCAGGAGGGTGTGGTCGAGAGGTTCGCCGCGATACTTCGCCGCCTCGACGAAGATGCGGAGGTTCTCGACGACCTTCTGCTGCCCGCTGAAGTCCTCGAAGCACAGCGGCCGAAGGGCGTTCTCGAAGTCCTTCTCTTTCTGGCGTCCTTCTTGTCTTATGTCGAAATCTTCCACCTTATTTAATTCATAATTGATAATTCATAATTCATAATTGCAAGGGCTTGGTCCTCGGCCTGTTGCATCTGGGCTCGCTCCTCTTCTGTCTTGTCGCGTAGGCCGCAGAGGTGCAGCAGTCCGTGGATGATGATGCGGCGCAGCTCCTGGTCGAAGGTGGCGCCGTAGAGCTCGGCGTTTGTCCTGACGGTGTCGAGGCTGATGTAGATGTCGCCGCTCAGCGAGTCGCCGCTGCTGTAGTCGAAACCGATGTGGTCGGTGTAGTAGTCGTGGCCGATGAAGCGGCGGTTGATGTCGAGTATCGTCTCGTCGTCGACGAAGATGTAGTTGATGTCGCCCACCACCTTGCCATAGCTCTTGGCCACCTGCCTGACCCATGCCGAGACCTCCGCCTCAGCGATGTCGGGCATCGCCACATTCTTTGTGTTGTAGGTTATCATTTGTGTTAATTCATAATTCTTAATTCATGATTCATAATTATTTTCTTTGCCAGGCCTTAGGGCGTAGCTTAATTATGAATTATGAATTGTGAATTAAGAATTGCTTTTAAGGTTGTTGTAGCAGCTCGACTGCCTTCTTGACCACCTCGTCGTCGGCATAGATGAGTGCGAAGTACTCGCTCATATCCCAGAGGTCGCGCGCCACGAGGGCTTTGACGATGAATCGGATGTTATCCGTCGTCTTCTGGCGTTCCTCGTCGTCTTTGGGCTTGATGTTCTGCTTTTCGCCTTCCGCAAAGATTTCGTCGATGAGCTCCTGCGGCAGCTGATACTCGGCCTTGTACTGCTCGAAGGTTGGGTAGGTCTTCGCCAACTTCTTGCGGTTCTTGTCCATATACTTGAGGTTGGCGTTGATGATGATACTCTTGGCCGACATCTCGCGGTAGCACTTGGCGAAGCGAGTCGTGTCGAGGGGTACGAAACAGTCGGGCATGATGCCTCCGCCGCCATAGACGGTGCGGCCCTTGCGCAGCGTCTGGTAGCGCAGAGAGTCGGGGAAGTGGATGCTGTCGGCGTTCGTCAGCTCGCCCTTGTTGTAGCGGTTGATGACGTCCTTGGCGTAGTCCAGGTTCTTTCCCTTTTCGTAGGGCTTCTGTATGCTGCGGCCGCTGGGGGTGTAGTAGCGTGCCGTCGTGAGACGTATCATCGAGCCGTCGGGCATGTCGAACGGACGCTGCACGAGGCCTTTGCCGAAGGAGCGGCGACCCACGACGATGCCGCGGTCCTGGTCCTGTATGGCGCCGGACAGGATTTCGGCTGCCGAGGCGCTATACTCGTCGATGAGGACGGCGAGCTTACCCTCCTGGAAGGCGCTGCCGCCCGTGCTGCGGAACTCCTGGCTCGGCACGCTGCGGCCCTTCGTATAGACTATCATGTCGCCCTTCGGCAGGAACTCGCTGGCCAGGTCTGCTGCTGCCTGCAGGAACCCGCCGCTGTTCTGCTGCAGGTCGATGATGAGGTCCTTCATGCCCTGACCCCTCAGCTTCTTGATGGCCTCCACCACCTCGTCGTGCGTCGTCTGCGCGAAGTTGTTGAAGCGTATCAGGCCGATGGTGGGCGTCACCATATAGGCGGCATCCACCGAGTTGACGGGGATGCGGTCGCGTTTCACGTCGAAGTAGAGTGTGTCCTTTATCCCTCGCCTGACGATGCCGAGGTGTGCGATGGTCCCTTTCTTGCCACGCAGGCGGTGCATGATTTCCTCGCGGCTCATCTTCACGCCGGCAATGGCCGTGTCTGCCACGCTGACGATGCGGTCGCCGGCAAGGATGCCCACACGCTCGCTGGGGCCTTTCGGCACAGGTTGTATGACGAGCAGCGTGTCCTCAAGCATGTTGAACTGCACCCCGATGCCCTCGAACGAGCCTTCCAGCGGTTCGGTGAACTTCTTCGTGTCGGCCGCGTTGGTATAGGCCGAGTGGGGGTCGAGCTTCGACAGTATGCCGTTGATGGCATCCTCCGTAAGTTTCTTGCTGTCAACGCTATCGACGTAGAAATTGTGTATCATGATGCTCGCCATCACGAGCTTTTGCACGTTCTTCTCCAGGTCGCTGACGGTGTTGTTTTGTGCTGGCTGGTTGCTGAAGCGCCACTGTGCCGACAGGCTCATGCTCACGAGCAGAGCGGCAATGACCAATGTAAATCTCTTCATTTTTATTAATAATGTAGTCTGTTTTTACCTTAACGCCGACAAAGGTACAAATAAAAATCGACATACCGATGCGCGAAGCGAAAAAGTACACAAAATATAACATTCCCCCACCCCACACGTGGCGTCGGCCGCTCCTTGCTGTGGGAAGCGGCGCTCCTTGCTGTGGGAAGCGGCGTTCCTTGCTGTGGGAAGCGGTGTTCCTTGCTGTGGCGTCTGGCGTTCCTTGCTGTGGGAAGTGGTGTTCCTTGCTGTGGCGTCTGGCTCTCCTTGCTGTGGGAAGCGGCGTTCCTTGCTGTGGCGTCTGGCGTTCCTTGCTGTGGCGTCTGGCTCTCCTTGCTGTGGCGTCTGGCTCTCCTTGCTGTGGCGTCTGGCGTTCCTCAGTTCTCCCCTCTGTTCTCTTAGCCACTGTGCCCGAGGGTTTTCCCTCGGGTCTTACGAGGTGTCGGCCGCCGTGCCCTCTGGTCTCCCCTCTGTTCTCTTAGCCACTGTGCCCGAGGGTTTTCCCTCGGGTCTCACGAGGCGTCGGCCGCCGTGGCTGTAGAGGCGACGGTCTCCCTCGCTTCCATAGCCACATCGGTCGCGTTGTCATCGCCCCTTACTTGCTCTCTTCCAGCATCTTGAACAGCTTGTCGAGGCGCGGCGCCATGATGATTTCCGTGCGGCGGTTGCGGGCCTTGCCCTCCGCCGTCGTGTTCACGTCCACCGGCTTGAACTCTCCGCGGCCGCAGGGCTGTATCTGCAGGGGGTTCACGCCATACGTCTGCGTCAGGATGCGCACGACGCTCGTGGCGCGGATCACGCTCAGGTCCCAGTTGTCCTGAAAGACCGCCGTCTTGATGGGCACGTTGTCCGTGTGGCCCTCGATATAGACATCGATGTCGGTCTGCTTGTTCAGCACCTGCGCCAGCTTGCCGAGCGCCTCCTTGCCCTGCTGGTTCACGATGGCCTTGCCCGATTCGAAAAGCAGCTTGTCGCTCATCGCAACATACACCTTCCCGTCCTCCTCGCGCACCGTCAGCTCGTCGCTGCTGAAGCCGAGCAGCGCATCCTTCACGCTGCTGAGCAGGTCCTTCACCTTCTTGTTCTGCTGAGCAATCATCCGCTGCAGCTCGGCGATGGTCTTCTCGCGCTCCTGCAGCTCGTTCATCTTCTGCGCCAGGTTCGCGTTCAGTTTCTGGTTCTCGTTCTGCCCCGTCGCAAGCAGCTTCTGGTAGTTGCGGATGCTGCTCTTCAGCAGAGCCGTGTCGTTCTCCAGTCCCTTACGCAGATCGTCGAGAATCGCGTAGTCGCTTCGCGTCATGTCAAGCAAGTCGGCCAGGCTGTCGCGACTGTAAAGCGCCGCATACCTGCCCGCCTCGGCAATCTCCCACTTCTTCTTACTCACCACGCATGATGAGAGCAGCGCGCACGCCACTCCCAGCATCAAAATACTCTTTCTTTTCATTTCCTTTTCTATTTTGAAAAAAATCCCATTCGCTTTTTTATGGCTTAAATCACTTCCCGTCAGGCGTTTAGGCTCAAAACTGGCCTCTGAGAATCGTTTCTTTTCGTCCGCCCGGCCCTCCGCCTGCAAATAAACGATTCTCGCGAAGGAAAAATCCCCTTTTTGCAGCCGAAAAATGTTCCGTCCATTCGCACCTCGCCGTTTTCCTCCTCCTCTCTCCCCTCTGTTCTCTCAGCCACTGTGCCCGAGGTGTTACCCTCGGGTCTTCCGCCTCCTTGGCGTCCTTGCCGTCGTGCCCTTTGCTCTCCCCTCTGTTCTCTTAGCCACTGTGCCCGAGGGGTTACCCTCGGGTCTCCCGCCTCCTTGTCCTTGGCTCTCTCCTCTTTCTGCCCGTTAAAAGAACTTCGTCTCTTTCCCGAGCACCTCGCTCAGCAGCAGGTTCGCCAGTCGGCTTGTGCCGAGCCGCAGCCACTGATTGGTGAGCCACTTCTCGCCCAGCACTTCCTTCACTATTGTATAATAGACGAGCGCGTCGTGCACTGTGTTGAGCCCCCCCGCCGGCTTGAAGCCGATCTGGATGCCCGTCTTGTCGTAGTATTCCTTGATTGCCTGGCACATGACGTAGGCTGCCTCAGGCGTGGCGGCCGGCTTCTCTTTGCCCGTGCTCGTCTTTATGTAGTCGGCGCCTGAGTACATAGCCAGCAGGCTCGCCTTCTTGATGTCCGAAGCGCTGGGCAGAAGGCCTGTCTCCAGGATGACCTTCATCTTGCGTTCCCCGCAGATTGCCTTCAGCTCGCTGATCTCGTCGCAAAGCGTCTCGTAGTCCCCGCTCAGGTATTTGCCCACGCTCATCACGATGTCAATCTCCGTCGCACCATCCTTCAGCGCAAGCGCCGTCTCGACCGTCTTTATCTCTATCAAGGCCTGTGACGACGGGAAACTACCGCTCACGCATGCCACCTCAACGCCTTCCACTTCAAGACTTTGGCTGACAATCTTCGCGAAACATGGATAGACGCATATCGTGGCGACGTGCGGCAGCTCGGGATACGCATCCTCGAACTTGTTGACCTTTTCCGTGAAGGCCAGCACGCTCTCTTCGCTGTCCGTCGTCTTGAGTGTCGTCAGCTCCACACTGCCCATGAGGAACTTCTTCACTGCCAACGTGTCGTTCTCCGGCACCTTTTTCTCGATGATTTCAGCCACTTTGGCCGCTACTTCGCTATCCTTCAGCGCAGTGTTGTACTGCGAAAGCATCTGGTCGTACTTGCTTTTCTCGATTGTTTCCATGTTATTTGCTTTTTATTTTCTACCTATATAATATATGTGTCCCTATGATTGCAGTTTGCTGTTGTTGCGGTGCCTGTCCTTATCGCGAGCAGTCTTTTTCTCTATGCTTGCTGTCAGGGCCTCGGTCAAATCCACACCCGTCTGGTTCGCCAAGCAGATGAGAACCCAAAGCACATCAGCAAGCTCTTCGCTAATGTCTTGATTCTCACCATCTTTGAACGACTGCTCTCCGTACTTCCGAGCAATGACGCGTGCCAACTCCCCTACTTCCTCGGTCAGGCAAGCCATGTTGGTCAGCTCGTTGAAATAGCGTACGCCATACGTCCTTATCCATTGGTCGACGCGCTCCTGTGCCTCTCGTATCGTCATTCTATCTCTTTCTATTAGCTTTAATCCGTAATATTATTCCTTATTCTTCGTGTCCATACAGATGGTGACAGGGCCGTCGTTGATGAGTTCGACCTGCATCTCGGCCCCGAAGATGCCTTTGCCCACAGGCTTCCCAAGTCCTGTGCTCAGCACTTCAACGAATCGCTCGTACATCGGCACAGCATGCTCGTGGCCTGCTGCCCGCAGCCAACTCGGGCGGTTACCTTTCTTATAGCTCGCGAAAAGCGTGAACTGACTCACCACGATGATATCGCCGCCCACGTCCATGATGCTGCGGTTCATCACGCCATCGCTGTCGTCGAACACCCTTAGCCCAAGCACCTTGCGGCATAACCACTGGATGTCCTCCTCCGTATCTGATGCTTCTACGCCCAACAGCAATAGAAGCCCCTCCCCTATCGCCGAGACCGTCCGGCCTTCTACGCAGACGCTCGCCTTCTTGACACGTTGTATGACCGTTCTCATATCTTACCCCTACCCTATTCCTTATTATATATTACCTATTACCTTATTATATATTATCTATTGCCTTATTATATATTATCCGAGCCCTTATTATATCTTATAAAGTGCAAAGCTACGAATTTTCTGCTTCTTCTGCAAGTTTTTCCTTCAGAATCTTCGCTCTCGCCTCGCCGATTACTGAGGCAAGTTCGCTCTCCTCTGCTTCGCGGATACGCTTCACGCTGTGCCATTTGCGTAGCAGTAGCGTTTTGGTCTTTGGTCCGATGCCTGGAATGTTGTCCAGCACGCTGGCAACTTGGTGCTTGCTGCGCTTATCGCGATGGAACGTGATGGCATAGCGGTGCACCTCGTCCTGTATCTGAGTGAGCAAGCGAAACAAAGCAGAGTCCGTTTTCATCGCAATAGTTTGCGGTGGGAAGCCGTAGAGAAGTTCGTTCGTACGGTGTTTGTCGTCCTTTGCCAGACCAGCAATCGGCACCGTCAACCGCAGTTCATCCTCAATCACACGTCTCACGACCTCCATTTGCCCACGTCCGCCGTCCGTTATTATCAGGTCGGGTAGGGGATTCCCTTCTTCTATCATACGGCTGTATCGACGTCGGACGACCTCCTGCATGCTGGCATAATCGTCCGGCCCTGCTACCGTCTTGATGATGTATTTACGATAGTCCTGCTTACTCGGCTTGCATTTCTTGAAGACGACACAGCCGGCAACGGCATCCGCTCCACTAATGTTCGAGTTGTCGAAGCACTCGATTTGCATCGGCAGAGTGGGGAGGCCGAGTGCTCCCTGCAGTTCCTTCATCAATCGCACCTGCTTCTGTTCGGGATTCAATTTGTCGGACTGACTGATTCTGTCCTTTTTGTATTGCAATACATTCAGCTTGGAAAGCTCGAGGAGTTTCTTTTTATCGCCCTTTTGAGGCACAGTGACGAGCAATTCCTCGCCTAAGTGTTTCACGGGGAACGGTGTAATAACTTCTTTACTCTCACTATTGTATCGCTGACGCATCTCGATGATTCCCGCCGCGAGTAACTCTTCGTCGGTTTCTTCCAGCCGTTTGGCGTACTCGAACGTGAAGGCTTGAGTGATGCAGCCATTCGTGACGTGAAGATAGTTGATGTAAGCTACCTTTTCATTGTTCTCGATGTTGAAGACGTCGATATTGTGGAGCGTGCTGCTTACAACCTCACTCTTGCTGCGATAGTTCTCGAGGAGAAGATACTTGCGTTTTATTGCTTCAGCTTCTTCGAACTCAAGCTTAGCCGCATGTTGCTGCATGCGCTGGAGCATCTGACGTTCAAGCTGGGCCGTGTTGCCCTTAAGGATCTCCTTTGCCTCCACTATGTATTCCATATATTCCTCGTGTGACTGTCGCAAAGTACACGGCGCTTTGCAGTTCTTTATATGGTATTCGAGGCATTCCTTGTGCTTATGCTTCGCGATGGATTCCGCGGTGATGAATTCCCTGCAACGCCTCAAGGGATATAGTTTCCCGATAAGCTCGAGCAGGAGATACATGGTGGGGACGTGGCTGTAAGGGCCGAAGTAAGTGCCCAGTCGCTTATCAATCTTGCGCGTCTGGAAGATGCGGGGTAAGTATTCATTCGTGACGACGATGCTCGGGTACGTTTTGCCGTCCTTTAATAATATGTTGTATCGTGGCGACCATTGCTTGATGAGGTTGTTTTCGAGCAGTAGGGCGTCCTCTTCCGTCTTGACGACGATGTACTTTATATCTCGAATCTTTGAGACGAGAATAGCGGTCTTTCGGCTGTCGTGTTCTTTTGAGAAATAGGAATAAACGCGTCGCTTGAGGTTTTTCGCCTTGCCGACATAGATGATGGTACCAGTCTCGTCGAGATACTGATAGCATCCCGGGCACTCAGGCAAATTGCTGACGATGCCCATCAAATATGTTCTGAGTTTCTCCTTTTCCGCTTTTTCCATCTGCTTTTTGTTGTGAGGAGGGGTGTTGTGAATGTTGCGTTGGCAACGCAACATACGGGACGAAGCACTATTTTAATCTTGTGGAGGGGTGTTGTGAATGTTGCGTTGGCAACGCAACATACGGGACGAAGCACCTCTTAAATCTTGAGGAGGGTGGTCATCTCCACATCCTTGTCGAATGCTGCGCGGCCGTTGAGTCCCTCGATGGTCAATTCGATGATGAAGTTGATGTAAATCTTCTTCGGATTGAACTGCTTGACGAGGTCGTAGGCTGCTTTCATGCTGCCGCCGGTGGCGAGGAGGTCGTCGTGGAGTAGAACGACATCTTTCTCTTCGATTGCGTCGGTGTGAATCTCTATTGTGTCTTTGCCGTACTCCTTCATGTAGCTTTCTTTGCGCGTTTCTGCGGGGAGCTTGCCAGGTTTTCGACACATGACGAAGCCTGCGCCGAGCTTGACGGCGAGCGCGGCACCCACGACGAAGCCGCGACTCTCGATACCCACCACCTTCGTGATGCCTTTGTCCTTGTAGATGTCATACAGTTCACCCACCATTATCTTCAGACACTTTGCGTTTTTGTAGAGCGTGCTGACGTCCTTGAACTGTATGCCAGGGACTGGGAAATCAGGTATGTTTCGCAGATTCTTCAGTAAGTATTCGTTGTTCATCTTGCATTTACCATTTATTTATTTACCATTTATCGTTTGTTACTACTGGTAATTGTTTCACGTGAAACTTATCGATTCATCATCACCAACAGGACGTTGATGTCGGCGGGACTGACGCCGGGGATTCTTCCGGCCTGTGCCATCGTCTCGGGCTCTATTTTAGCGAGCTTCTGGCGTGCTTCCGTGCTGAGCGATTTGATGTCTTCGTAGTGGAAGCGCCCCTTGATGCGGATGTTTTCGAGACGTTGCATCTTCTCTGCTATTTCCTTTTCGCGACGGATGTACCCGCTGTATTTCATGCGCACTTCAGCAGCCTCGATGATTTCCTCCCGCCGTTTCTCGATGCGGTTCAACCTGTCGGATAGGGCAGGGATTAGCGGGGCGAGGGAAGAGAGACTGAGTTGCGGCCGCATGACGAGGTCAAGCAGTTTGCACCCCCTCTGCAGGGGTTCGCTTCCCAGCGCCTTCAGGCCTTCGTTTATATACGCAGCCTTCACGCTATACGTGCTGCAGAAGTCCTCTATCTCTTTGATAGCCTGCTTCTTGCGCAACCAGTGGTCGAGCCTTTCGCGACTGGCTAAGCCCATCTCGTAGCTGCGCTCGGTGAGCCTGGCGTCAGCGTCGTCCTGGCGGAGCAGGATGCGATACTCGGCCCTCGACGTGAACATGCGATAGGGTTCGTCCACGCCTTTCGTGACGAGGTCGTCGATAAGGACGCCGATGTACGACTCGTCGCGCCGCATGACGAACGGCTCCTGTCCGCCAATCTTTCGTGCCGCATTGACGCCCGCCACGAGTCCCTGTCCGGCCGCCTCCTCGTAGCCCGTCGTGCCGTTTACTTGTCCGGCGAGGAACAGCCCTTCGACAATCTTCGACTCCAGCGAGTGGCGAAGCTGCGTGGGGTCAAAGTAATCGTATTCGATGGCGTAACCCGGGCGGTAAATCTGCAGGTTGCGGAAGGCCGGAATCAGTTTGAGTGCCTCGATCTGCGCGTCAATTGGGAGCGAGCTCGAGAAGCCGTTGAGGTAGAGTTCGCGCGTCGAGCTGCCCTCCGGCTCGAGGAAGAGCAGATGCTCCGTCCGTTCGGCGAAGGTGACGAGTTTCGTCTCGATGCTCGGGCAGTAGCGTGGCCCGATGCTTTGTATCTGCCCGTTGTAGAGAGGCGAATCGGGTAGGGCGGCTCGCAGCCGCTCGTGCACCGCTTCGTTCGTGTAGGTGATCCAGCAGGGCAGTTGTGGCAGCACTCGCGGTTCGCCCATATAGGAGAATTTGTGGAAGTCCTGCTCCCCGTCCTGACGTTGCATGAGGGAGAAATCCACCGAACGTCCGTCGATGCGAACCGGCGTGCCGGTCTTCATTCTGCCAACCGTAATGCCCTGTGCGGCAATGCTTTCCGAGAGGTGAAGGCTTGGCAGTTCGGCGCATCGTCCACCCGGAATCTTGGTGCGCCCGATGTGCATCAGTCCGTTGAGAAACGTGCCGGCCGTGATGATGACGCAGGGGGCTCGGAACAACGCTTGCTGTAGCGTTCGCACACCCCACACGTGGCGTCGGCCGACGCTTGCTGTGGGAAAGGCCGACGCTTGCTGTGGCATTTTTTTCTCCTCAGTAAGCAGCTCGACGACCTGGTCTTGCCAGATGGAGAGGTTAGGCGTGTTCTCGAGCACTTCCCGCCAGGCCCAGATGAACTTTGCGCGGTCGCATTGGGCGCGTGGACTCCACATGGCGGGCCCTTTCGAGCGGTTGAGCATGCGGAACTGAATGGCCGTCTGGTCCGTCACCTCAGCAGTGTGTCCGCCGAGCGCGTCGATTTCTCGGACGATCTGTCCTTTGGCAATTCCTCCGATGGCAGGATTGCACGACATCTGCGCTATTTTGTTCATGTCCATCGTAATGAGACACGTCCTGGCACCCAACCTTGCGGCGGCGGTCGCGGCTTCGCATCCGGCATGCCCTGCACCGACTACAATGACGTCGAAATTGAACTCCATCTGCACTTCGTTACGTTAATTTAGCTACAAAAGTACTCATTTCCTGCAACATTTCCTCGAAAAAGTTGCACATTTAACCTTTTTTGTGTACTTTTGCCTTCGTATTATACTTAAATTAAGGTACGTGCACGCATAAACCAACACAAAATCATAACTTAATTCATTATTTCTATGTGGTTAATTAATTCATCGATTGGCAGGAAAGTAGTGATGTCGGTGACCGGCGTCGCGCTTGTCCTGTTCCTGACGTTCCATGCCTGCATGAACGTCGTAGCACTCATCAGTGAGGACGGCTACAACTGGATTTGTGAGATGCTGGGAGCCAACTGGTACGCCGTTGCGGCGACAGTGGGTCTGGCCGGCCTTGTGCTCATTCACTTCATCTATGCTTTCTGGCTGACGTTCCAGAACTGGAAGGCTCGCGGAAACAACAAGTACGCCGTGACCGACAAGCCCGAGAAGGTGGAGTGGGCGAGCCAGAACATGCTGGCCCTCGGCATCATCATCTGCCTGGGCCTTTGCCTGCACCTCTACAATTTCTGGTGGCACATGATGGCCGCTGAGCTCATCGAAGGCGAGTATGCCCAGCGTGCCGCCGACGGCGTGTACTGGATCAGGCAGACCTTCAGCTGCCCCGTCTATGCAGGCCTCTATCTCGTGTGGCTCGCAGCATTGTGGTTCCACCTGACGCACGGCATCTGGAGCGCCATGCAGACACTCGGATGGAGCGGCAAGGTGTGGTTCAACCGCTGGCGCTGCATCGGCAACATCTACGCCACCATCGTCGTGCTGATGTTCGCTGCCGTAGTTGTTGTGTTTGCTATCCAGGGCTGCGGCTCCTGCAGCAGTAGCTGTGGCCTTTGAGTTAAATGGTAAAGTGGTAAATCTTTAAATGGTAAATGCAATTATGGCAAAAGTATTAGATTCCAAGATTCCTGCAGGTCCAGTGCCTGAAAAATGGAAAGAATATAAAGCTCACCAGCGCCTGGTGAACCCGAAGAACAAGCTGAAACTCGACGTCATCGTGGTCGGCACAGGTCTGGCAGGAGCCAGCGCAGCCGCTTCCCTCGCCGAGATGGGCTTCAACGTATATAACTTCTGCATCCAGGACTCGCCCCGTCGCGCTCACTCCATCGCTGCACAGGGCGGTATCAATGCAGCCAAGAACTATCAGAACG
>CAMJOE010000042.1:0-19507 GCA_946407485.1 uncultured Prevotellaceae bacterium
TGAATTGTGCTCCGCGACTACAATCGCGCCTCGGTGTTAGAGCATCCGAGAATTAAGAATTATGAATTAAGAATTCTGAATTATGAATTATGAATTGTGAATTATGTTATCCCACTTAACCATCAACAATTACGTTCTCATTGAATCTCTTGACATCGACCTTGCAGCAGGTTTCTCTGTTATGACAGGCGAAACGGGTGCAGGCAAGTCCATCATTCTTGGTGCGCTTGGCTTGTTGATGGGACAGAGAGCCGACACGGGAAGCATCATGCCTGGGGCTGCTAAATGCACGGTCGAGGGCATCTTCAACATCGAGGGTTACGATCTTCAGGCTGTCTTCGAGGAGAACGAACTGGATTATGAGCCAGCGGAATGCATTCTTCGTCGGGAAGTGGCTGCAAGCGGCAAGAGTCGTGCCTTCATAAACGACAGCCCTGTCAATGTCACTGCTCTACGTCAGATTGCCCTTCGTCTGCTCGATATTCATTCCCAACATAGCAACCTTTTGCTCGAGAATCCTGCCTTCCAGCTCAGCATCGTCGATACCGTAGCCGGTCATCAGGACTTGCTCTCCCAGTATCGTGAGTGTTATGCACAAATCGTCGAGGCAAAGCGTCAGCTCAAGGAACTGGAGGAGAACCTTGCAAAGCGGCAAAGCGACGAGGACTACCTCCGCTTTCAGCTCGAGCAACTGGACGAGTTCAAGCCGCAGCCTGATGAAGATGAGGAACTTAAGCAACTGCAAAGTGCGCTTTCCCATGCCGAAGACATCAAGGTCGCGCTCTCTGGCGTTGATGCTTTGCTCAATGGTGATGACAGTGATGGCGTGGGAGCCATTGAAGCCCTTCGCCGCTCCTGCCAGGCCCTGCAGCAAATAGCCAATGTCTATCCTGCCATTGAAGACTACCTGTCGCGCCTCGAAAGTGTTGTCATCGAGGTGAAAGACATCGTCGGCGACATTAACGCTCTTGCTGAAGATGTCGAGTACAATCCTGCTCGCCTTCAAGAAGTTACTGAGCGACTCGACACACTCTACTCTCTCGAACAGAAGCATCATGTGGATTCCTCGGATGAACTTATCGCTCTCGCCGAGGACATTCGTTCGCAACTTTCTTTACTCGCTGACTCAGAGGAAAATATAGATGAACTGCGAAAGCAGATATCGATGCATACAGAACAGGCAAAGAAGCTTGCCGAGAAGCTTTCCGGAGGTCGGAAGAAGGCTGCAAAGCAAGTTGAAAAGCTTGTGGCTGAAGCGCTTGTGGCCATGGATATGCCTGCAGCAAAGTTCAATGCCGATGTGGTGAAGGCGGAAGAGCTTCTCCCTTCGGGAATGGACAACGTCATCTTCCTCTTCTCGGCCAATAAGAGTATGTCAGCCAGACCTTTAGCCGACATAGCAAGCGGTGGCGAGATGTCGAGAGTGATGCTTGCGCTGAAGGCCTTAACAAGCAAGCAAATGCATCTGCCCACCATCATCTTCGACGAGATAGATACTGGTGTCAGCGGCAAAGTGGCCAGTTCGATGGCGCAGATTATGGCACAGATGAGCAGCGAGGCAGGTCAGCAAGTCCTTGCCATCACCCACCTTCCACAGATTGCTGCAAAAGGCAACGCGCACTATTTCGTCTATAAAGAGGACGAAGGAGGTCGCACCTTGACTCACATCAAGCAGCTTGACCACGAAGGTCGCATCACAGAACTTGCTCACATGCTCAGCGGCACCACCGTCACCGAGGCAGCCAAAGAAAACGCTCGACAGCTTTTGCAAGGAAAATGATTGAAAAGGTTCGCAAATACATAGACCGCGAGATTGGGCTTGAACCTGACTCCATAATCTTCGTAGCTATAAGTGGCGGAGCTGATTCCACTGCGCTCTTACTCATTATGAAAGAACTTGGCTACAGGCTTCATGCTTTGCATTGCAACTTCAATTTGCGAGGTGATGAGTCAAATCGCGACCAAGTTTTTGTGGAGGGGCTTTGCAAGAGGCAACAGGTGCCATTGTCTATAAAGCATTTCGATACAGAAGAATATGCGAACCAGCATGGCATCAGCATCGAGATGGCAGCTCGCGACCTTCGCTACAGCTGGTTTCGGGAAGAGTTGCAACATTTCAAAATTCAAATTTCGAAACCCGAATTTGATAGAGTAGGGGCTTTTGTGGCTGTCGCTCATCATCGTGATGACCAGGCAGAAACGCTTCTGCTCAACCTTCTTCGCGGTACTGGTTTGCGTGGCTTGGCAGGGATGTCGCCAAAGCATGACGAAATCATTCGGCCGCTGCTCTGCCTGAGTCGCGAGGAAATCCTTTCATACCTCGAAAGCAAAGGGCAGTCCTATGTGACAGACAGCACAAACACAGAGGATATCTGCCAGCGCAATATCCTTCGCCACGACTTTATTCCTTTGCTTCAGCGCATTAACTCGGCTGCTGTCGAGCATCTATGCCTTGCCTGCGACAATGCCCGACAAAGTTTCCTTTATTATAAGAAAGGTATAGAGGCGGCTTTCAAGGAGCTTGGGATTACGGAAACATCCTTCACACTATCTGCGCTGAATTCACCTACATTGCTGCATGAATGGCTTTATGGCAAAGGTTTCAATAGCGCTCAAGAAGAGGAAATGCGGCAAGCAAACAAGAGCGAAGTGGGCAGGATGTGGCATTCGAGCACTCACACGGTTCTTCGCGACCGCAATGCCTTGATTCTTGCTCAGTTGAAAGAGTCTGTGAAACCACAACTGGAGCAAAAGGTAGTGCCTTGTATGGATGAAGTCGGGCTGGACATCGCTTACTTTGATGCCGACCTCCTGACTGCTCCCATAGCAGTTCGCAGGGTTCGTGAAGGCGACGCTTTTGTCCCTTTTGGAATGAAAGGCAGGAAGTTGGTGAGCGATTATCTGACAGACCGCAAGCTCAATCGTCTCGAGAAAGCGGAAACATTTGTGGCAACCTGCGGCGATGACATTATTTGGCTCATCGGTCATCGCAGTGACAACCGCTACAAAGTCACAGACAAGACGACTCGCATCCTAAAACTGACTTTGAAAGGTTAATTTTCAATTATCCGTTTCCAATTGTCAATTAATTGTTGTACCTTTGCACGCGAAAAATATAAAAATCGTATGCAAAGCATCAGGAATATAGCCATCATTGCCCACGTTGACCACGGCAAAACAACCCTTGTAGATAAAATGCTGCTGGCAGGTAACCTCTTCCGCGAGAACCAGCAGACTGGTGAACTCATGCTCGATAACAATGAGTTGGAGCGAGAGCGTGGCATCACCATCCTCTCCAAGAACGTCAGCATCAACTATAAGGACACAAAGATAAACATTATCGACACTCCGGGACACAGCGATTTCGGCGGTGAGGTGGAGCGCGTGCTCAACATGGCAGACGGATGCTTACTGCTCGTCGATGCCTTCGAAGGACCGATGCCGCAGACGCGCTTTGTGCTTCAGAAGGCCTTGCAGATTGGCTTGAAGCCCGTTGTGGTCATCAACAAGGTGGACAAGCCCAACTGTCGCCCTGAAGAAGTTTACGAGATGGTGTTCGACTTGATGTGCGACCTTGATGCAACAGAAAACCAGCTCGACTTCCCCGTCATCTATGGCTCGGCAAAGCAAGGATGGATGGCGGAGGATTGGCAAACGCCAACCACCGACATTACCTATCTGCTCGACTGCATCCTCAAGTATATTCCTGAACCTGAGATGCTTGAAGGCACGCCGCAGATGCTCATCACAAGCCTCGACTACAGCAACTATACTGGTCGAATCGCAGTGGGTCGTGTGCATCGTGGCACACTTCGCGAAGGCATGAACATCACGATTGCTCATCGTAATGGTGAGATGGAGAAGACGAAAATCAAGGAACTCCACACCTTCACGGGCATGGGTAGGCAGAAGACGTCTGAGGTCAGTTCGGGTGATATCTGTGCTATCGTAGGCCTGGAGCGCTTCGAGATAGGCGACACACTTTGTGACTTCGAGAATCCGGAGCCGTTGCCTCCCATCAGCATCGACGAGCCAACGATGTCTATGCTCTTCACAATCAACGACTCACCCTTCTTCGGAAAGGAAGGAAAGTATTGCACAAGCCGTCATATAGGCGAACGCCTGGAACGCGAACTCGAGAAGAACCTGGCTCTTCGTGTTGAGGTTCCCGAGGGCTATACCGACCGCTGGATTGTCTCTGGTCGTGGAGTGCTGCACCTTTCAGTCCTCATCGAGACGATGCGTCGCGAGGGTTATGAACTGCAAGTCGGTCAGCCGCAAGTCATTTACAAAGAGATAGATGGCGTGAAATGCGAACCGATTGAGGAGATGACCATCAATGTGCCTGAGGAGTTCTCGTCGAAGATGATTGATATGGTGACACGAAGGAAGGGCGAGATGACAAGCATGGAGAGCCAGGGAGAACGTGTCAACATCGAGTTCCTCATCCCAAGTCGCGGCATCATAGGCCTCAGGACGAACATGCTCACAGCAAGTCAGGGCGAAGCAATCATTGCACATCGTTTCAAGGAATACCAGCCCTATAAGGGCGACATCAATCGCCGCGTCAATGGCTCGCTGATTGCTTTGGAGAGTGGCAACGCCTATGCCTATGCCATCGACCATCTTCAGGACCGCGGACGCTTCTTCATCGAGCCGCAAGACCAAGTCTATGCAGGTCAGGTCGTTGGCGAACATGTCCACGAGAACGACATCGTCATCAATGTTTGCAAGGCAAAGCAGCTCACCAATGTTCGTGCCAGCGGAACTGACGAAAAGGCGCACATCATCCCAGCTACAATCTTCTCGCTCGAGGAAGCACTCGAATACATCAAAGCCGACGAGTATGTTGAGGTGACGCCCAAGAGCATGCGCATGCGAAAGGTTATCCTCGACCATCTGGAAAGAAAGAGAGCGAACAAAGAATAGACAGGAAACCTGCTCGCCTTGACGCGAACCTGTCGTAACATCATCATAGTTAAGTCCATGAAAAAGCTTTCCTTAAGACTCATGCTTTTGAGTCTCACTTTATCATTTGGCATGCAAGCCTCTGCCCAATCTTCTTGGGTCGCCACCGATAACCTTGGTCGCACGCTTCCGACAGCCGAGGAGTGTCCCTTCAAGACCGACAAGCCGCGAACTGTAGGCATCTTCTACATCACTTGGCACACGCCAAATCTTCACGATGGAAAGCCTTACACTTACGATGTGACGAAGCTTCTCGAAGAGAATCCGGAGCGCTCGAAAGGCAATCCTGATTTCCCTTATGCCACCTATCATTGGGGCGAACCCGAGTATGGTTACTTTCTTAGCCAGGACCGCTATGTTTGCTTCCACGACCTTTCGATGCTTGCCGATGCAGGCGTTGACGTGCTCATCATGGACGTCACAAATGCCGTCTGCTATTGGGATGAATGGGAAGTCCTCTTCCAGACTATGCAGGAGATGAAAGCCCTCGGCAACAAGGTGCCGAAGTTCTGCTTTTGGGCATTCAACGGCAACGTGATAGATGTCGTACAGAGCCTCTACGAACGCTTCTACAAGACACCTCGATACCAGGATTGCTGGTTCTATTGGGATGGCAAGCCATTGCTGCTATACAATGCCACACCAAGTGTTGATGCCAATCCTAATGGCGGACAAAAGGGCAAGACGGAATACAGCGAAGAGGTCAAGCAGTTCTTTACCTTGAGGAACATGTGGTGGGGTTATCATTCTTGGGCAGGTGCACCTTATGTCGGAGGTGAAGACAAATGGAGCTTCGGCTACGAGATGAACGATAAGAAGGTGGCTGCCCTCAAGCCTGAAGAGCTTTGCTCCAAGCACCAGGGACGCATGGAGGAGATGGCTGTGACGCCTGCCCAGCACCCAATCAGCATTACCGGTAAGAGCTGGCGACGCGAGACTTTGGAGCCCGAGCTTGATGGAAAAGACATGCCAAAGAAGGCATTCGTTCCATGGCTTGGTGAGGAGCGCGACAATCCGACGCAGTATGGTATCTACTTTCAAGACCGCTGGAACGAAGCACTTCAAGTTGACCCCGACTTCATCTACCTTAATGACTGGAACGAGTGGACAGCAGGAAAGTACAAGAACGGCAAAGACCCTTCGGGACAGGCGGACATGCATATCAATTTCCTCGGCAGGAAGGAGAATCCTTTCTACTTCGTTGACCAGTATAATGCAGAGTTCAACCGAACCATCGCTCCTATGAAAGGCGGTTGGACGGACAATTACTACATGCAGATGGTGCAGAACATCCGTCGCTACAAAGGCGTTGCTCCGATGCCCGTTCACCATGGTTATCAGCAGATTAAGCTTGATGGAAGCCTCGACGAATGGCAGCCCGACAGCAGTTTCCTCGATACAAGAGGCGATGTCATTCATCGTGACCACGATGGCTATGGCGACCATCATTACACCGACAACAGCGGACGGAACGATATAACTCGTTGCCTTGTTGCTGTGGACAAGAAGAACATCTATTTTGCCGCCGAGACAGCCGAGCCGCTTTCACCCAGCACAGACCCCAACTGGATGCTTCTCCTCATCGATACCGACGAGGATGGGGAGTACGAATACCTCATTCAAAATTCCAAATTAACACATTCAAAGGGGAGCTGGAACGTGGACGTAGCCATTGGCAGCAACGCAGTAGAGATAGCCGTTCCACGTAAACTTCTCGGCAAGACACGGAAGAAGTTCAGCCTTCGCTTCAAGTGGGCAGACAATCCAAGCAATCCGAACGACATCATAAGCCTATCGACCACAGGCGACACCGCGCCAAACCGACGCTTTGCCTACAGGTTCGTTTGGAAATAAGCATGTGTCGTCAGCCTTCCAGGAACGTGTCGTCAGTCTGTCAGGAACGTGTCGTTGGCCTTCCAGGAACGTGTCGCTGGCAAATTACTAGTGTCAAAATTGCAAACTACTAGTGTCTAAATTGCGATTTAATAGTGTCTAAATTGCGATTTAATAGTGTGTCGTTTGGCAACTACTCGCGCGTGATTATAAGGTGGCACGAAAAATCTTTGGCTTTTCCTTTGTTTTTATCTCGCTTATTCGTAAATTTGCAGTCGTTATGCAACCATTAGCAGAAAGAATGCGTCCGTTGACGCTGGACAATTATATCGGGCAACAACACCTGGTGGGACCTGGGGCTGTGCTCCGAAAGATGTTGGAAAGCGGTCGCGTCAGCAGTTTTATTCTCTGGGGACCTCCCGGAGTGGGGAAGACTACGCTTGCCAGCATCATCGCTCGCAAGCTGGAAGTTCCCTTCTATACTCTCAGCGCGGTGACCAGCGGGGTGAAGGATGTGCGCGATGTTATCGAGAAGGCACGCTCCAGTCGTTTCTTCAACCAGAACAACCCCATACTTTTCATCGACGAAATTCACCGCTTCTCGAAGTCGCAGCAAGACTCTCTGCTCGGAGCCGTGGAACAGGGCGTGGTCACGCTTATCGGGGCAACAACGGAGAATCCTTCCTTCGAAGTCATTCGTCCCCTGCTTTCCCGCTGCCAAGTCTATACGCTTAAGCCGCTCGAGGAGAAGGACTTGATGCAACTTGCTCACTATACGGTTGAACATGATGTCGAGCTGAGCAAACGCACATTCCATTTCACAGAAACCGGCGCTTTGATGCGTTTCAGCGGAGGCGACGCGAGGAAGCTGCTCAACATACTTGAGCTTGTCTATGAGTCGGCTCCCGCAGAGGGCGACATCGAAGTGACGGATGCCATCGTGACCGATTGTCTGCAGCAGAATCCGCTTGCTTACGACAAGGATGGCGAGATGCACTACGACATCATCTCTGCTTTCATCAAGAGCATCCGAGGCAGCGACCCGGATGCCGCAATCTATTGGCTTGCCCGCATGATTGAGGGTGGGGAAGACCCCGCATTCATAGCCAGGAGGCTGGTTATCAGCGCAAGTGAGGACATCGGCCTCGCCAACCCAAACGCCCTCCTGCTGGCCAATGCCGCTTTCGATGCGGTGATGAAGATTGGTTGGCCTGAAGGGCGCATCCCTTTGGCAGAAGCCACCGTCTATCTTGCCTCGAGCCCCAAGAGCAACTCGGCTTATATGGCCATCAACGATGCCATTCAAAAGGTGCAGGAGACCGGCAACCAGCCCGTTCCGCTTCACCTCAGAAATGCTCCGACCTCGCTGATGAAGGAGCTGGGGTACAGCAAGGGGTACAAGTACGCTCACGACTATGAAGGCAATTTCGTCCTTCAGCAGTTCCTTCCAGATGAGTTGAAAGGCGAGCGCTTTTGGCATCCACAAAGCAATCCGGCAGAGGACAAGCTTCGTGCACAGATGGAAAGGTGCTGGGGAAATCGTTTCTCTCCGCAACCTGCACCCAAAGAAAACGAGAATAAAGATTAGTCAGAAGATGAGCGACGGCAATTTCAATCGGGCTTTGCTCCCTGCCACGCCCTACAGAAGTGGCATAAAGATGGGGCAGCTACAAGCGAAGGCAAAGGCTATTGAGGCTTTGAAAGTCGCTTTGGAGAAGGCAGACCCTGCACTCTCGGACGAGCAAAAAGAAGCAATCAAAGCAAACTTCGAGCAGGAGCTAAGGCTTCATCTTTAGTTTCCTCAGCAGTTCCTTGTTGATGATGCTGATGCGCCGCTGACCTTCCATAAAGTCCGCTTTGAGGTCTGCGCCGAGAGTCGAAATCTCCTCATTCACACCATGATAGAAGTCGGTAAATGTGCGGAGTAGGGGAGGCAGGTAGGGCTGTTCCTTAGTATTCACAACCATGCGGATGCCTTGAGGTACCAACCTTACATCCAGCTCCTCATCTGCCTCCTTGGGGTCGCCGTCAAAATGAATCACCCCCGGAGCGCTCCTCTTGATATGCAAGTGTTTGCAGCGGAAGGAATGGATGCGGCTGTTGGTTGTAATCGTCTTGTTGAAGAGCTGGATGGCGATTTGCGGCGCCTCGAGCACCGTGAAAGGTTCCATCAAAGTAACGTCCATCAAGCCGTCGCTCATACTAGCATGAGGTGCGATGTACACGTTGTTTCCGTACTGGCTGGCATTGGCACAGGCGATGAGAAAAGCCTTATAGACCTGCCGCTCGCCGTCAATCGTAATCTCGTAAGTGTCTGGCTTGTAGTTCAGTCCCTCCTTGAGCGTGTTCTCAATATAGGTGAGAAGGCCTCTGCGACCTGCTTTGGCAAAGCGGTCGCTGATAAAAGCGTCGAAGCCCACGCCGCAGGTGCAGAAGAAGGGCACGTCGTCGATAAGGCCATAGTCGAGCGCCTCGATGTGACAATCCGCAAGAACTTGGAGGGCGCCATCGGGACTCATCGGGATATAGAGGTGCCGGGCCAGTCCGTTTCCGCTGCCGCAGGGGATGATGCCAAGCGCCGTCTCAGTGTGAATCAGGCTTCGCGCCACCTCGTTGACCGTGCCGTCGCCACCCACAGCCACAGCGATGTCGGCCCCCTCCTGAACAGCTCTTGCCACGAACTCCGCTGCATGACCTTTGTGCTCAGTCTTGCAGATGGTCCATTCAAAGCGGTTGCTGTCGAGGTACTTCGGGATGCGGTCGATGATGTGCTGCTTGTCCGAAGTGCCCGAAATGGGGTTGACGATGAATACTATCTTGGTCCTTTTCTCCATATTTCGCGCTGCAAAGATACAAAAAAGATTAGAGATTAAGGAATAAGGATTAAGGAAAAAAGAACAAAAACAGCAGGCAAGCGAAAAAAATAGACTATGAGCTATGAACTATGAACTAATTTTTGTACCTTTGCAGCGCAAAATTTAAATTGTACATAGTACATCGTAAAACATTTTACATGGGATTATTACAAGAAAGATGCGCCAAGTACACACTCCCTCAGGAGTTTATGGCGCAGGGGATATACCCCTATTTCCGCGAGATAGAAGGCAAGCAGGGCACTGAGGTTATCATGGAAGGCAAGCGCGTGCTGATGTTCGGTTCGAATGCCTACACAGGTCTGACTGGCGACCAGCGCGTCATCGATGCAGGTTGCGCTGCCATGCAGAAATACGGCAGTGGTTGCGCAGGCAGCCGTTTCCTCAACGGCACGCTCGACATTCATGTACAGCTCGAGAAAGAACTGGCAGAGTTTGTAGGCAAGGACGAGGCACTATGCTTCGCGACGGGCTTTACCGTCAACAGCGGCGTCATCAGTCAGCTTGTTGACCGTAACGACTACGTCATCTGTGACGACCGCGACCATGCCAGCATCGTCGACGGACGCCGTCTCAGCTTTGCTACGCAACTCAAGTACAAGCACAACGACATGGAGGACCTCGAGAAGATGATTCAGAAGTGCGAACCCGACCGCGTGAAGCTTGTCGTAGTTGACGGCGTCTTCAGCATGGAGGGTGACCTCTGCAAGCTGCCCGAAATCGTCGAGTTGAAGAAGAAATACAAGAACGTCGCCATCATGGTGGACGAAGCTCACGGCATCGGTGTCTTCGGCAAGCAAGGCAGGGGCGTCTGCAACCATTTCGGCCTGACCAAGGACGTGGACCTCATCATGGGCACATTCTCGAAGAGCCTGGCATCCATCGGCGGCTTCATCGCAGCCGACAGCAGCGTCATCAACTGGCTCCGCCACACCGCCCGCACCTACATCTTCAGCGCAAGCTGTACGCCGGCAGCAACGGCAGCGGCTCGCGAGGCACTCCATATCATACAGAATGAGCCCGAGCGCCTGGAAGCACTTTGGAGCGTCACGAACTATGCCCTGAAGCGTTTCCGCGAGGAAGGTTTCGAGATTGGCGATACGGAGAGCCCCATCATTCCACTTTATGTGCGCGACACGGACAAGACCTTCATGGCCGTAGCCAAAGCGTTCAACGAAGGCGTCTTCATCAATCCCGTCATTCCGCCAGCCTGTGCACCGCAGGACACACTCGTCCGCTATGCACTCATGGCCAACCACACGCGCGAACAAGTTGACGAATCCGTCATAAAGCTTAAGAAAGTCTTCAAGGAACTGGGAATCCTCTAAAACTTTGACGGAAAGACAAATAGTTCGTCGGAAAGACAATTATAAAGGCAATGCGTCTGCAAAGGATGGCATTGCCTTTCTTTTTCCTTGCTGTAGGAAAGCAAATTCCTTGCTGTGGGAAAAGCGGTTCCTTGCTATGGGAAAACGAATTCCTTGCTGTGGGATTTTTCGACAGATAGTTTTTCGTAGCATCAAGCCTTGGTTTACGCCACTGACTTTATCCTATAATAACATTTTAGTAATAGTATTAGAAAGTAATCGACGTTATGTTTAGTATGGTGAAGCAATATCTTGATGAAATGTAAAAAGGTGGAGAAACAATATAAAATAATAAGGAATATCCCCTATTTGTTTTGCCTTTTGATTGAAATTATATATCTTTGCAAAAGAAATGAGACAAAACATGATTAACCATATATGAAGATTTCAATAGCTGGAACTGGCAAGATTGCCGAGGAAGTCATGCGGATGCTGCATGAAGAGTTTGCTGGAAAGATTGAAGTGACAGGCATTTATGCACGCGAACAAAGCGTTGAGCATGCCATCGACCTTTGTCAGGCTTATGATCCGACGGGCTTCGTTTACACGGACTATCAGCGAATGCTTCAAGAAGCGGAAGCTGACTACGTTTATATCGCCAATGCCAATCATGTTCACCACGAGTACGCGATGCAGGCGATGCTTGCTGGAAAGAATGTCATCGTAGAGAAACCAATTGCCGTGGACCGCGTTCAGACAGAAGAACTTATCGATACGGCCATACAGCGATGCGTGTATTGCTTGCCGGCTTTCTCCTTGCTCTACATGCCCATGTTCCGTCGGCTTCAGGAGTTCTTGCCTAAGCTGGGGACAATCAGGATGGTTCACTGCAACTATGCCCAACGCAGCAGTCGCTACGACCGCTATCTCAAGGGCGAACTGACGCCTGTCTTCGACCCGGCGATGGCTGGTGGCACGCTTGCCGACCTCAACATCTACAACCTCTGCTTCGCGATAGCTCTCTTCGGACCGCCTCGCACCATTCGTTACGACTGCAATCGCGGCTACAATGGCATCGACACAAGCGGCACCCTACTCTGCCACTACCCTTCTTCGCTTGCTGTTCTGAGTGCTTCGAAGGACAGCGACGGCCTCTCGTATGGCTGCATTCAGGGCGAGAATGGTTACATCGAAGTGCATGGTTCCGTTAGCATCCTCGACTCCTTTACCGTTCACCTTAAGGGCCAAGAGCCAATGACTTACAAGAGCGAGACTGGCCGCCATCGCCTCAGCTACGAGTTCCAGGAGTTCCTCAATCTCATCGAGAACAAACAGGAATGCCATATCGTGATACCTTATGTGACGCGCATCATGCAAGAGATAGCCATCGCGCAGGAACGAATGATACAAGATATTTGATAAAAACAAGTGCCATGAACAAACTTCCCCTTTTTCTCCTTGGCAGCTGTGCCGTCAACGCTGCCCAGGCTCAGCGTTGGAACATCGTCTATATCATGAGCGACGACCATTCCTATCAAGCCATTAGTGCCTACGGCCATCAGCTCAGCAAGCAGGCTCCGACGCCCAACCTCGACCGCCTTGCCGAGCGCGGAATGCTCTTTCGTCGTGCCTATGTCGAGAACTCGCTCAGTACGCCCAGCCGTGCTTGTCTGATGACTGGCATGTATAGCCATCAGAGTGGACAGCGGACGCTCGACTGCCCTATCGACGAGAACGCTCCCTTTGTCAGCGAGTATCTGCAGAAGGCTGGTTATCAGACAGGTATGATAGGCAAGTGGCACATGCTTTGTGAGCCGAAAGGCTTCGACACCTATCAGGTTCTTCCCGGTCAGGGCGACTACTACGACCCGAGATTCCGTTCGAAGGAGAGCGGCGGAAAGTATGTCGTCGAGAAAGGTTATGCCACGAACCTCATCACTGACCACGCAATACAGTTCCTCGAGCAGCGCGACCGGACGAAACCCTTTGCACTCTTCGTCCACCACAAAGCGCCTCACCGCAACTGGATGCCGCCTCTCGACATGCTCGACCTCTATGAAGACGTCGAGTTCCCTCTGCCTGAAACCTTCTACGACGACTATTCGACGAGAGGTCGTGCAGCCCACGAGCAGCAGATGAGTATTGCCAAAGATATGGAGATGTGCTACGACCTGAAAGTTACGCAGATAAAGCCCGGCATGGGATACACGCACGAACGCAATGGCGACGGCTTCCGCCATCAGCTTTCGCGCATGTCGCCCGAGCAGCGAGAGAAGTGGGAGTCGGTCTATAACCCTCGCAACGAAGCCATGCTGGCTCAGCATCTTTCGGGCGACGACTTGCTGAAGTGGAAGTATCAGCGCTACATTCGCGACTATATGCGCGTCATTCACAGCATCGACGAACAGGTTGGACGTTTACTTGATTATCTTGAGGCCAACGGACTGATGGACAACACGATGGTTGTCTATACGAGCGACCAGGGCTTTTATATGGGAGAGCACGGCTGGTTCGACAAGCGCTTCATGTACGAAGAGTCGTTTCGCACTCCCCTAATCGTCTGTGCTCCCGGCATGAAAGGCGGCCAGACGAGCGATGCTCTTGTGCAGAACATCGACTTTGCCCCCACCTTCCTCGACATTGCAGATGCCGAGAAACCACAGCAAATGGTGGGCACCTCTCTGCTTCCTGTCATGAGCCACAACGGGAAGGCTCCGAAAAACTGGCGCAAGTATCTCTACTATCACTACTACGATTGCCCTGCCGAGCACAATGTGATGCGCCATGATGGCGTGAGCGACGGCCGATACAAACTCCTGCATTTCTACAGACCAAAGGATTCCTACTCCTACGACGAGCTTTATGACCTGAAGAAAGACCCGAACGAACTCCATAATGTAGTGTCGGATGCCAAGTACGCCAAGCACCTCAAACGCCTTCAGAGCCAGCTCGATTCGTTCCGCAGAGATCAACGGGTCGATGAGTGGTAAACGTCGCTTTGCAATGATGTATATCAATAAATAATGTACGCGCGAAGACATAATTGCATAAAGATTGTTGTTATATGAATATAATTTCGTACCTTTGCGCCCCGAAAGAAGTAAAATAAAACACAATTAGACATGAAAGCATTTGTTTTTCCCGGTCAGGGAGCACAGTTTACAGGTATGGGCAAAGAGCTCTACGACACGAATCCTAAGGCAAAAGAACTCTTCGAGAAGGCTAACGAGATACTTGGTTTCCGCATCACCGACATCATGTTCGAGGGCGATGCAGAGGAACTGAAGCAGACGAAGGTGACGCAACCTGCTGTCTTCCTGCATAGTGTCATCAAGGCCATCTGCATGGGCGAGAACTTCAAGCCCGATATGGTGGGCGGTCACAGCCTGGGTGAGTTCAGCGCACTTGTAGCTGCCGGAGCCCTTTCATTTGAAGACGGACTGCGTCTTGTGCATGCCCGTGCAATGGCGATGCAAAAGGCTTGCGAGGCTGCTCCCGGCACGATGGCTGCCATCATCAACCTTCCCGATGAGACGGTCGAGCAGATATGTGCCGAGGTGACGGCTGAGGGCAAGGGTGTCGTCGTGCCTGCCAACTACAACTGTCCCGGGCAGCTGGTCATCAGCGGCAATGTCGAGGAGATAAACAAGGCATGTGAGAAACTGACGGCAGCTGGTGCAAAGCGCGCACTGGTGCTGGCTGTAGGAGGTGCTTTCCACAGCCCGCTCATGAAGCCTGCAAAGGAAGAACTTCAGGCAGCCATTGAGCAGACGGAGTTCCACACGCCTTCTTGCCCCATCTATCAGAATGTGGATGCTCAGGCTCACACAGATGCAGCAGAGATCAAGCAAAACCTCATTGCCCAGCTTACTGCCTCTGTCCGTTGGAATCAAGAGGTGCAGAACATGCTTGCCGCTGGTGCAACTGAGTTCACCGAATGCGGTCCAGGTCGTGCTCTGCAAGGCATGATTACGAAGATAGCCAAAGGCATCGAGGGCATCACGATTGAAGGAATCTGTTAATTTATAATTTAGCAATATACAATGTACAATTTATGTACAATGGAAGCTAATTTACAATTTCAATGGCCCTAAATTACTAAATAGTCAAATTGTAAATAAATAGTAAATCGTAAATCGTAAAATAGTAAATACATTGACTATTTATCAGGTCTTTACTCGCCTTTTCGGTAACGATAAGGCTGCATGCATCCCTTCTGGCACAAAGCAGGAGAACGGATGCGGCACGTTGCAGGACTTTACAGCCAAGGCTTTGGAGCAAATCCGGGCACTTGGCTGTACCCATATCTGGTACACAGGCATCATCGAGCACGCCAGCAAGACGGACTACTCGGCCTTTGGCATTCCAGCCGACAACCCCGATGTGGTGAAGGGCGAAGCAGGCAGTCCCTATGCCATCCGCGACTATTATGACGTTGACCCCGACCTTGCGAAAGACCCTGCAAAGCGCATCCACGAGTTTGAACTGCTGGTGGAGCGCACACACAAGGCAGGCTTGAAGGTCATCATCGACTTCGTGCCCAATCATGTGGCCCGCCAGTACCACTCGGATGCAAAGCCTGCAGGGGTGCGCGACCTTGGAGAGGACGACGACAAGACCTGCTCTTTCTCGCCCACAAACAACTTCTACTATCTTCCCGCTGAACAGCTGCATCTCAACAATATTTTGCCGAATGGCACATACAGAGAGGTTCCTGCAAAGGCTACGGGCAATGACAACTTCACTTCTTGGCCGTCGAAGAATGACTGGTACGAGACGGTGAAGCTCAACTATGGTGTCGATTACCTTGGTGGCAAGCAAGGCCACTTCTCCCCCACTCCCGACACTTGGCACAAGATGCTGCAAATCCTGCTCTACTGGGCTGCAAAGGGCATCGACGGCTTCCGTTGTGACATGGCCGAGATGGTGCCTGTCGAGTTCTGGGAGTGGGCGTTGCCACAGGTGAAAGAGCGCTTCCCGGGCATCATCTTCATAGCCGAGGTCTATAATCCAAACCTCTATCGCGACTACATCCATCGAGGTCATTTCGACTATCTCTACGACAAAGTTGGGCTTTATGATACGCTGCTCAACGTTTCCCGCGGTCAGAGCACAGGTAGCATCACAGCCTGCTGGCAAGCGGTGGACGATATACGAGGCCAGATGCTCAACTTCCTCGAGAACCACGACGAGCAACGACTGGCGAGCGATTTCCTGCTTGGAGATGCCAGGCGAGCCTTGTCAGCACTCCTCGTCAGCAGTCTGATGCCCTGTCCCTTCATGCTTTACTTCGGACAGGAACTTGGCGAGCGAGGCATGGATGCAGAGGGTTTCAGCGGTCAGGACGGGAGAACCACCATCTTCGACTATTGGAGTGTGCCTACCATCCGCCGCTGGCGCAATAAAGGGCGCTTTGACGGTAAACTGCTGACCCAAGAGGAATTGTCGTTGCAAAAGACTTATCGGAGCATTCTTCAGCTTCGGGAACAGAAGCTTTTTGCTGAAGGCGGCTTCTATGACCTGATGTATGCCAACCCGCACCTGCATCGGCAGTATGCTTTCATTCGCCATAATGGCAAGAAATTTGCCTTGATAATCGCCAACTTTTCCGACCAGGAAGAGACCATTTCACTTAATCTTCCCAAGCATTTCTTTGAGTTTACGGGAATTAAAGAAAAGGAAAAGATGTCGATGACTAATACCTTGAGTGGCAAAAAGCTAAGTACACCATTCAATTCATCTGAGCCACTAGTCCTCACGCTTCCTGCCAACCTCGGAATCGTGCTGAGCTAATTCTGCCAGCAACACGTTCCTAAGTTGCTCACGATACGTTCCTAAGTGTCCAGCAACACGTTCCTAAGTTGCTCACGACACGTTCCTAAGTGTCCAGCATCACGTTCCTAAGTTGCTCACGACACGTTCCTAAGTGTCCAGCATCACGTTCTTAAATTGCTCACGACACGTTCCTAAGTTGCTCACAACACGTTCCTAAGTTGCAGATGACGCGTCGGCTTCCTCTTCTTTTTGCCACATATTACCGGTTCCTCTTCGTCAAAAGATGGACTTTCTTTGTATAATATTATTTTTCCTTTATTAAGATAATGCGATTGTGCATTATTTTTTGTATCTTTGCAATGCAAAACTAACAATTTGCCATTACAGACAAATTATTCTCTAACATAGTCTTAAATTATCATTATGAAAAAGCTATTTTGTATGGCAATGGCTCTCGTTGCCACTCTGACCTCTCTCGCAGCAGGCAAGGCTGTGACAATCAAGTCCCCCCAAGCAAAGCTTACCGTTGAGTTGCAGACAGAAAAAGGCAAGCTGGGCTGGACGGTCAGTCGCGACGGAAAGCCCGTGTTCACCACTTCCGACATCAGCATGAACCTGGGCAACCTTGTCCTTGGTGGCGATGCAACACCAAAGAGCGTGAAGCAGACATCGGCCAAGGAAACGATTCGACCTGTCGTGCCTATGAAGTATTCAGTCATCGAGAGCCAATATACGCTTGCTACACTGGACTTTGGACAATATAAGTTAGAGCTTCGCGTGATGGACAACGCCGTGGCTTATCGCTTCGTGACGAACCTGAAAGGTGAGATTGAGGTCAAGGACGAGCAGTTCACCATCCAGCCTGTCGAGGGCTTTACAGCTCATATACAGCCTTGTGGTTCGTTCAACACTTCCTACGAAGAAGCCTACCAGCACAAGAGTATAGCTGATTGGCATAAGGATGGCAACATCGCCACCGTGCCGGCTCTGCTCTCTCGTGCCGACGACACACAGCTACTCATAGGCGAGAGCGATGTGGACGACTATCCCCGCCTGTTCTTTAAGGCCAACGCGAAAGGCATCACGACAACCTTCCCCAAAGCTCCCATCAAGTGGGAACCCCGTGGCGACCGCGGCGAGAACATCACACAAGAGGCCGACTACATTGCCAAGACACAAGGACGCAGAAGTTTCCCATGGCGTTTCGTCATTGTGACCGACTCGCGAGGTATTGTAGAACAGACCATTCCCGTGCAGCTGGCACGTCGCAGCGCACTCTCCGACGTGAGCTGGATAAAGCCGGGCAAGTTCTCCTGGGAATGGTGGAACGGAGCTGCTCCCTTCGGCCCCGATGTAGATTTCAGGGCAGGATGCAACTACGAGACTTACTGCTACTTTGCCGACTTCGCTGCGAAGTATGGCATCGAGTACATACTGCTTGATGAGGGATGGGCGAAATCCACTCGCGACCCCTTCCATGGCAACGATAACCTTCGCCTGCCTGACCTCATCAAGTATTGCAATGCCAAAGGTGTGAAAGTAGTGCTCTGGTTGCCTTGGCTGACGGTACATCAGCACCTCGACACCATCTTTGAGACCTACGCCGGCTGGGGCATTCCGGCAGTAAAGATTGACTTCATGGACCATGCCGACCAATGGATGGTCAACTTCTACAAGCGCGTTACAGCCGAGGCTGCCAAGCACCATATCATCGTCGATTGGCACGGTTCGTTCACCCCAGCAGGTCTGGAGCAAGAGTACCCCAACCTCGTATCCTATGAGGGCATTCGTGGCCTCGAACAGATGGGCGGCTGCCGACCCGAGAACACCACCTACCTGCCCTTCATCCGCAATGCTGTAGGGCCTGCTGACTTTACACCTGGAGGCATGAACAATATGCAGCCTGACCGCTATCGTGCTGAACGTCCTAATTCGGGAGCAATGGGCACACGTGCCTTCCAGATGGCCTTGTATGTCGTGCTGGAGAGTGGTGTGCAGATGCTGGCCGATAACCCTACACGCTACTACCAGAACGAAGATTGTGCACGCTATATTGCCTCTGTGCCAACCACTTGGGACGAGACACGCTGCCTTGCTGCCGAGGCTGGAGAGTATGTTGTCGTGGCTAAGCGAAAGGGCTCGAAGTGGTTCGTCGGTGGCATCACGAACAATACACCTCGCGACCTCAACATCAGCATGGACTTTCTCGGTGAAGGCAATCACAAGATGACCTATTACCGCGATGGAAAGAACGCCGACTATCAGGCCATGCACTACAATAAGGCAGAACAGACCGTCAGCAAAGGCTCGACCTTCAACATCAAGATGGCAAGGAACGGCGGCTTTGCAGCAGCCATCGAATAATTCTAACCGCATACATATAATGAAACATCTTCTCTTAGCCGGCAGCCTGCTGATGGGCTGTGCACTTAGCCTGAATGCTCAGGTGGAAACGCCAACGATGGGTTGGAGTTCGTGGAATACCTTCTTAGTCAACATCTCGGAAGACATCATCAAGGGTCAAGCCGATGCAATGGTCTCGCAAGGCCTGAAGGATGTTGGCTACCAATACATTAACATCGACGACGGCTTCCAGTATGGTCGCACGTCAGAAGGCAAGGTTCGCATCCATCCCCAGCGCTTCCCTCATGGGCTGAAGGTGGTGAGCGACTACATTCACTCCAAGGGCCTCAAGGCGGGCATCTACAGCGATGCAGGCGACTGCACTTGCGGCAGCATCAGCAATGGCGA
>CAMJOE010000043.1:0-19503 GCA_946407485.1 uncultured Prevotellaceae bacterium
CCATCACCGTCGTGAAGGACGACGACGACCTGATGATTATCAACAAGAGCGGCACAACAATCCGCCTGCACGCCGACGTCATCAAGGAAACGAAGAGCCGCGTCACCCAAGGTACGAAGGTCATCGAGCTGAAGAAGCGCAACGACGTCATCTCGCACCTCAGCGTCGTGCCTCGTGCCGACGACGAGCCTGAAACCTCTGAAGGCGAAACAGAAACTCAAACAGAAGAAACTGAAACGAAAGAATAAAACCGAAGTCTAACACATTATTAAATATTAAAAGTATGAAAAAGATTATGCTTTCGATGGCACTGCTCCTCAGCGTCGGTACCATCATGGGACAGGTCGATAAGGCTGCTCTCAAGCAAGTTCAGAAAGAGGCAAAGGCACAGATGGCCGAAGCTGAGAAAATCAACACAGCCATCACAGCCAAGATAAACGACAAGAGCGCTACGGACGAAGAAATCCTGACCGAATGCAAGAAGGGACAAGCCTACATCCGCAAAGCGCTCAAGAGCGGCGGTATTGCCGATAACAAGCTCGGCGAAGCTTACAAGATTAATGCCGACTTGTCGCTCTATCCTCATAATGTCATGCTGAACCACGCTGTCAACAAGGAACCCTTCGACACGGCTTTCTTCTACTCCAACCTTAGAGAAATGACCGATGCCCTGCAGGGAGAACTCAAGAACACGAAGGTGACAAAGGGCGAGGCTGGCAACGAAAACTACCTGAAAGGCAAAGCCTTCAACCTCGCTCAGTGTGGCGACTACTTCATATATGCCGCTCAGTTCTTGGGCGAAATAGGGAAGTACGACAAGGCCCTCGAATCCTTCGAGACCGCGATGAACTTCACCAAGATTTATCCCGAAGTGGCAGACAAGGCCAAGCTCCGCATCTCCAACGAGCAGATTGCTTACTATGCCTACCACACAGCTCATGAAGGCAAGCTCTACGACAAGATGGATGCCCTCTACGACCAGGCTGTACAGTTCGCTGAAGGCGCTCTGGGAACCAAGCAGGTAAGGGCTTCCTCCTACCTCGAGCGTGGCGACTCCACCGCTTGGGCAAACTATGTTCGCGACCTGACCATCAAGGAGCCAACCACGAGCGAAGACTTCATACAGATGCTCATCGCCTACTACCTCAAGAAGGACAAAGAGGCCGGACCTGACAGCAACCTCATGATGCCCTATGTGGACGAGATTCTGGCTAAGGCGCCAAACATCCTTATCGCTCAGTACGGCAAGGCTTACAAGTACTTCGAAGCTGAGAAATACGACGAGGCTTTCGAGGCTTACAAGAAGTGCACAGAAATCAAGGACGACTATTACGATGCCTGGTATCAGTGCGGACTCTGCAAGTATCGTCAGGCTCTCGCCCTGAACTCGACCATCAGCTCAATCAAGAACCAGACAGAAGCCAAGAAGGCTCTCGAGCAGACGAAGGCTCTCTTCGGCGAGGCCATTCCTTTCTTCGAGAAAGCTCGCGAGTGTGCTCCCGACGAACCAATGAAGTGGGCCTTCGAGCTTCGTCAGTGCTACTCCGTAACAGGTCAGGCTGCAAAGGCCGCCGAGATGGATAAGCTCTTATAATTGATGCCTCACCCCAACCCTCTACATGAGAGAGAGGGGACGTAAATATATGTTGTGGATGAACTATCGTAAAAGGCTCCTCCCTCTCTGTGGGAGGTTGGGAGGAGGCTTTCTTTTCCTTTTCCCGCTCCTTCTGCTTTTCCTCCTTGTCCCTTGCTCCTCGTTTGCCAAGAAGCAAAAAAAAGAGAAGGAGGAGAAGCCGAAGCTGGAGAAGATGGCGACGCTCTACAAGAACGCGAGAAACGCCCTGAAGAACCAAAACGGGCAGGATGCGGCTCGCGATGCCCTGCTGGGAGCCTTGAGCCGAGACCTCAGCAACAAGCAGCGGGCCAAGATTTACTACACCGCCGCTCTGCTTGAAGAGTCGCTCAATGGGGTGGAGAACCGAAAAGCCTATCTCAAGCAGGCTTGCGACACTGCCAAGTTCTTCAACAAGCTTCGCGACATGTATGGTCAGCTCCGCCTCTGCGACAGTGTCGATGTCTTGCCTAATGCAAAGGGAAAGCTGCATCCGCATTATCAGAAGCGAACCCGAATGCAGAGACTACAGCATCGGCAGAATATTATCGGAGGCGGAAAGTTCTTCCTCGCAAAGAAGGACTATGCTTCGGCTTATCCCTTCCTCGACCTCTATTGTACTTATAAAGACGAATCACAGCTCTCGAAGAAGTATAAGAACCAGCCCGATACCATCTATCCGCAGGCAGTCGTTTGGGCAACACTCTCAGCCTTTCAGACCAACAACTATGCAGGAACCGTGAAGCATGTGGACCAGGCGATTCCCTTCACCGACTCCATCACGGCGGCAATCCTTCAGGAATACAAGGTCCGCTCGTATGGTCAGCTTGCGAACGATACTGCTTGGCTCGCCTCCCTGCAGGAAGGTGTCGTCAAATATCCCAACCACGACTGGTTCTTCGTGCAGTTGTCCGACTGGTGCTACAATAAGAGAAGATTCGAGGTGGAAAGGAAATTGGCAGACAGACTCATCGCCCTGACCGGAGGCAAAGCCATCCACTATTACTCCAAGTCGAAGAGTTACCTTTCCGAGGAGAACTTCGATGCCTGCATCGCTTGTGCCGACACTTGTATCATGCTCGATAAAAACTTTGTAGATGCCTGGTACAATAAGGGGATTGCTTACCTCAACAAGGCTGTCATCTCGCAGGAAGTGAGCAGCAAGGACACGAAGAATCCCGACTATCTGACCGACAAGATGAGGACACAAGAGTTCTATCGGCAGGCTCGGCCTTGCATGGAGATGGTCCGCAAGTTGCAACCTGACAGGCAAGACCGCTGGGCTTCACCGCTCTATCGCATCTATCTCAACCTCAACCTCGGAGACGAGTTCAACGAGATAGACCGATTGCTGAATCCCAAATAATCAAGGACAACGAAGGAAGCTCAAGCGGGCTTCCTTCTTTTTTAGATTATACGTTAAGTTTTAGTTTTCGGAGTTGTGGACGATGACCTTCACCTTGACGATGCGTCGCTGGTCCACCTCCAAGACATCGAAGGTGACGCGCTTGTACTCGATGCGCTCCCCTTGAGCCGGGAACTCTCCCTTTATCTCGAGCAAGAGACCTGCTAACGTCTCAGCCTCGCCTTCGATGTTCTCGAAGTAATCATCGTCGAAGCCAAGTATCTTTGTGAAATCCGACATGAGAGTCTTTGCCTCGAAGATGTAAGTGTTCTGATTCAGACGCTGATAGGGCTTCTCTTCGTCGTCATATTCATCATTAATCTCGCCCACGATTTCCTCGAGAATGTCCTCCATCGTGACGATACCGCTTGTCCCTCCAAACTCATCAACCACGATGGCGATGTGCACCTTGTTTGCCTGGAAGTCGCGCAAAAGGTCGTCTACCATCTTTGTCTCAGGCACGAAATAAGCCGGGCGGATGAGTGTCTGCCAACGGAAGCCTTGGGGCTTGCCGAGGTGGGGCAGGAGGTCCTTGATGTAGAGCACGCCCTTGATGTTGTCCTGCGTGTCCTGATAGACGGGGATGCGGCTGTAGTTGTTGGCCACGATGCAATCGAGCACATCGCGGAACGAAGCCTTGATGTCGAGGTCAACGATATCGACGCGACTTGTCATGATTTCCTTCGCCATCTCGCCTCCGAAGCGAATGATGCCTTTCAGCATGTTGCTCTCCTCCGCAATATCCTTCTTGTCGGTCAGCTCCATTGCCTTCTCGAGGTCATCCACGGTCAGCATCTCAGACTCATGATTTACAAAACGTTTCGTGATGACTTTGCTTTGGATGAGAATCTTGCTCAGAGGCCAGAAGAGCTTGCTCAGGACTTGAAGCTTCGGAGCTGCGAATCGGCAGAAGGCAAGGGAGTGCTGGGCGCTGTAAATCTTTGGAATGACTTCGCCGAAGAGCAGGAGCAGGAAGGTGAGAAGCACCGTCATGACAAGAAACTCGAGCCATTTCGCCTGACCGAAATTGATGGTCTTGTCGAAGCAAAAGTAGAGGATGATGATGACGGCAACGTTCACTAAGTTGTTGCTTATGAGGATGGTGGCGAGCAGACGGTCTCTGTCGTCGAGCAGTGAAGCAACCTTCTTGTCGGCCTTATGCTCACCCTCGTCGATGGTGTTCCTCTCGTTTGGAGTGAGGCTGAAGAATGCAATCTCGCTTGCCGAGACGAAACCCGAGCAGAGAAGCAGAATCAGGACAATGCTGAAGGCAATCCAGACACCAAGTGTCGGTGCATGAAAAGTGATGGAACTGATAGAGTCGAGAAACTCTTGCCAATTGAACATAACGGAAGATTATGGATTAGTTTGTCCTTTAGGCGTAAGCATCTCCATCGACTCTGCCCAAATTTCTGTCACATAACGTTTTATGCCATTCTGGTCATCATAAGAGCGCGTGTGTATCTGTCCCTCGATGAAGAGTTTGTCTCCCGTGTGAACATACTTCTCCACCACCTCTGCAAGCTTGCGCCAAAGCACAACATTGTGCCACTCAGTGCGTTCCGGCACCTCTGTACCGTTCTGAAGCGTATAGCCGCGTTCCTTTGTCGCGAGCCTCACACTTGCCACGCAGACACCCGCATCCACATATCTCACCTCGGGCTCCTTGCCGACGTTGCCTATAAGCATTACCTTATTCATCTCTTGTTTACCATTTAATCATTTGTCATTTGACTGCAAATTTACAAAAAAACTGCGAACTATGGACTATGATTTAAGAACTTTTTCGTAACTTTGTGCAGAAAACCAATTGTCAAATCCTGAAACTGTTAAAATCTCAAATGAAAAAGACTCTTCTTATAGCACTTGCGTTGCTTATTCCTTTCACGGTCAATTGTAAATCAAATAAATGTCAGGTCAGGTGGGGCACCTTCAACATTCGCCTTCAAAATAGCGGAGACGAGAAAGCCGGTTATGGCTGGAGCGTTCGCAAGGACAGAGTGGCTAACTACGTTAAGAACAATAATATAGAAATAGTTGGCATGCAGGAGGTCCTTCATACCCAGCTCGAGGACTTGCTTGCCCGTCTGCCCGAATACGACTATGTTGGGGTAGGGCGAACCGATGGTAAGACTAAGGGAGAGTACTCGCCTATCTTCTTCCTCAAAGACAGGTTCGATGTCTTGGAGAAAGGCAACTTCTGGCTGAGCGAGACACCCGATGTTCCAGGCTCGAAGGGCTGGGACGCAGCTATCGAGCGTGTCGCCAGCTATGCGAAACTCAAGGACAAGCGGACAGGCAAGGTCTTCATGGCCGTCAACACGCACTTCGACCATGTCGGCGTGACAGCTCGTCGAGAGAGTGCAAAGCTCATTATGAAGAAGATACAGCAGATTGTGGGCAAGCAACCTGCAGTCGTGACTGGAGATTTCAACGTGACCGAGGAGGATGAAGCATACAAAACGATGATTGGAGAACAGACAACGGGCTCAAGCGAAGCCAGCAAGGACGGAAAAAAGGCTAAAGGCAAATCATCAAAACGTAAAGTTGTCAAATTGAGTGACTCATACTACAAGACAACCAATCACACAGGTGTGACCTACACTTGGCACCAGTTCTGCCAACTTCCGCCCGACAAGCGCGAGAAGATAGACTTCATTTTCATCACCCCAACCATCAAAGTCAAGCAAACCCACATCGAAGAACCAGCTCCCCAGGCCTTGCTCTCCGACCACAATCCCCACTGGGCCGATCTGGAGTTCTAAGGCAGACTCCTTCAACGCATCACGTTCCTGGCTTGCCAGGTCTTCCCAGCCTTTGACTTTCCCTTCGGCCTTCGGCCGTCGACCTTCGGTTCAGGCTTCCATCGTGCCAACTGCTATATCATTGCCCTTTTTTTATGCTCTGTTGCCCGATTTCTACTAGGTAATTCGTTGCTGCATCGCGACAAAGCAATTGCTGCATGGCGACAAAGCAATTGCTGCATCGCCATGCAGCAATCAACTATGCAGTAAATCTCTGGCAAAAAGACAAATGAAACAAGACGATGAAGAAGGTAATGTCAATATTCCAATAATTCCAAAATGTTTGGTAATGATATTATTGGTGTCCGGTAAAAAGCACTGGAGGTGCGAAAGACCATAGACGGGGGTGTTCTCCGCCTGTTGTCTTTCGTCTCTTCGAGACTTAAGTAAGCCCTCATAAGCTGCTATTCGTCAGAATCGTCGATGGGAAAGAACCTAAAAGGAAGAGAGAAATTTTCCCCGGACAGCAATATTGTTTCCTTAAGAAAAAAGGCAAGTCCCAATTTGAGGCTTGCCCTTTTTCTTATTATAACAATAAAATTGTCATTTATCACTTAATCAATACCTTGCGACCATTCACGATGTTGAGCCCCTTCTGAGGTTTGCTCAAACGTTGTCCCGCGAGGTTGAAGACATCATCGTACATCGTACATTGTTTATCGCCCATTTCCTTGATCCCGGTCGGCGTCTCAATATGGAACTGGCCCCAAACAGGATGCGCCTTGTACCTCTCCACGGCATCCTCCGGCACAATCAACAGAACATTGCTCACATCTAAAAATAGGAATGTGTTTGACTCAACTTTAGGTGTTTCCTCTGTAAGACAATATATCTCTTTTAGGCAAGTACAACCACGAAAAGCCTCATTGCCAATACTTGTCATTCCGTTGGTAATAGTCACAGAGGTCAAACCACTACATTGCCAAAAAGCATACCTATCAATGATAGTAACACTATTAGGAATGTTTACGGAGGTCAAGTTGTGGCAGTTTGAAAAGGCATTCATGCCTATACTTGTTACACCATTAGGAATATCAATTGATGTCAAAGCATCACAAAAGGAGAAAGCAGAATTGCCAATGCTTTTCACACTGTAAGGAATGGGAATTGAGGTCAATCTACAGCATAAATCGAAGGCGCCATCGCAAATGCTGGTTAATCCTGTAAAATACCGTAATTCATCAAAGGATGTCATATATTGCTGCCCTTGAAATGCAGATCCTAGGTCTGTCACAGCTGCGGCCTCTTCCTCGCTGAAATCGCTATCATCATTGGTGTCCCAATTCAACAAACACTGGTATCTTGCTATTGCATCATCAAATATGATACCATTGTGGGATGGGATATTGTCTCTGGGAGCAGCATTAATCAAAACACTCTGACCTCGATTGTAGCCAGTTGGTGTTCCTGCATTGTCCTCATAAGGTTTGTCAGGGTCAAGTGCTGACAAGAGAAAAAATCCATTCTTTGAGCCCATCCACCCCCAATTGATATGGTAATAGCCAGCTCCATCGTAACCATCACACACAAAAATATGGCTACCAGAATTACGACTTCCGCTATATAAGACAGGACGATTATTACATAATTCATTGTATATAAGATTATCCCATTCATCATCTGATGACATGTCAACACGCCATATCTGCTCAGTCTTGTAACTATAGTTAAAATATACTTTTAATGCATAAGATATCTTTGATAGATTTGTTTTAGAACTGTTAGCAGAATAATCCATTTTTGCAGCGGCACCACAGTATTTCATCAAATTAGCCACTGCCTGTATTTGTTCTGTTGTTGCAGAATAATTATAAAAGTCCAACATGTTGTCCCAGTCTATGTGTGAACCAGCAGGAATAGCATCAACATACACAGAAGATGTATAGGCAGGTATAGTGGCTGGCGTCTCTGTTACAGACTTCGCACGATGGTAATACATCAATTGAGCCATTGCAGTTGCACCACATCCTGTTAGACACTTTTCCTGATTAGATGATTCAGGGCAGTTCTCATTGTATGGATAATACTGGCTCCACATGGTAGTAAGCATTGGAGAAATGGCAGGATGGGCCAATGCTTTGCGGATGCTAGATGAGGACAAGCCATGCTCTTGAACGTATTTGATTTGAGCAGCATATTCATCCAACCAACCTTTCATGTTTTCGGGCATGGAATCAGCATCAAATGCTCCTTCACTTGAATAGCCAAGAATATCTTCTGCTCTGTCATCGCCTGAGACAATCACGAACCCTCCTGCTTCGTTATTGAAGACATACAAGGCGTTCTGGCCGTTTTCCATTGCAACTTGATGAACCAGATTTAGATCAGATGCCTGTTGAGGTGCATGATTGCGCCCTTTTACAAACGTCGGCTGATTACTTAGGAAGTTTAGCGCCTTCTGTCTTGCCTCGTCCACACTTACAGAATTATCGTTGCCACTGATAAGTATAGCAAAGACATTCGTGCCAGCGAAAAGGTACAAGCATATAAAGAGAAAACACTTTTTCATAAAATGAAGAGTAGTTTATTGAGTTACTTACGTGTTCTTGTCAACTACTTCCAACTGAGGAGCCTTCCTATCTGGTCGTAGAGGCTTGCCCAGTGGGCGCGGCTTTCTGCATCGGGAGCGGTTTGGCTGGCTGCTTTTGTCTTGCGTTCAAGTTGTTGGAGGGTGTAGAGAACGGCTGGGCGAACTGCTTGGTTGCCATTGCCATAGGCGCGGCTCAGGTGGAAGAACATGTTGTTCTGCAGGGCGACTCTGTAGGGAGAAACTTTCTTGTTGGTGTCGAGTTCCGTAAAGATAAGCTTGGTGAGGTCGGCAAGATAAGCTTGCGGCTTGTAGAGGTCGTTGAGTTCGTCGAGTCTGTTCATCAGGTTTGTCACGACAGTCTCGCCAACGCTATTTGTGATGGCCTGCGGATTAGCCCAAAGACGATGAGCATAGCTGAGGTCGCGAAGCCAAAGGGGCTCGTTCAGGACTTGTTCGTTGATGAAATTGAGTGCTGCCTTCTGCTTGTCGAGAGGCTGCGGAACATAGACATCTTCCACCGAGCCTTTGGGCTTGAAGTTAATCCTGTAGCCGCCGATGTTGCGGGTCACATGCCCCATATAGCGAAGGAATTGGGTGCGAATGTGGCTGTGCATCACTTGAATGTCGTTCCAATAGAGGTCCTTGTCGTTGTCCATAGTCCACTCGGGCAGAGCTTTTATCTCGCGTTTCAGGTTCAGGATGCCATAGTGGCTTGCCTTGATGGGGTCATCGCCAAGGTCTTCTGTCTGGCGACGCGGGTCTCTGTGTTCGCTCTCTCCATCGCCCCACCATAAGCGCTTGTTCTGCTGAGCCTTGGCGGTCATGGGTTCAAGCATCTTGTGGTCTTCGTCCTCGTCTTTTGCATCGAGCATAGGCGTGTAGCCCCATTGGATGGCCCACTTGTCGTAGTCGTTGATGCGGGGGAAGATGCCTATGCGGTCAATTCCGTCCTCAGGTTGAGCCACATAGTTGAAGCGGGCATAGTCCATGATAGAGGGTGTATGGCCGTGAGCTTCCACCCAAGCCTTGTCGCGAAGAGAGTCAACGGGCACGGTGGAGCTGCTGCCGAAGTTGTGGCGAAGTCCAAGGGTGTGACCGACCTCATGGCTTGAGACAAAGCGGATGAGCTGGCCCATCAGTTCCTCGTCGTAGTTCATCTTCTGAGCTGCTTCGTCGATGCTGCTGCATTGCACCATATACCAGTTGTGGACGAGGCTCATCACATTGTGATACCAGCAGATATGACTCTCGAGAATCTCGCCTGTTCGGGGGTCATGAACATTCGGTCCATAGGCATTCTCGATGGGACTTGCGAGGTAGCGGATGCAGCTGTAGCGTGCATCCTCCATGCTCATGGTCGAGTCGTTTTCGGGCCATTCCTTAGCCATGATGGCGTTCTTGAAGCCTGCCTTCTCAAAGGCTTTCTGCCAGTCGTTGACACCCATGATGAGGTACTTGCGCCATTGCTTCGGCGTGGCTGGGTCGATGTAATAGACAATTGGTTTGATGGGTTCGACGAGTTCGCCTCTCCTCATCTTCTCGATGTCTTCGGGCTTTGGTTCCAGCCGCCAACGGGTCACGAAGGTCTTGCCTTCAACCCTTTGCTGGTCGTCGCTGTAGCTGGTGTAACTGTCTGTGAAGTAGCCGACTCGCGGGTCATAGTAGCGTCGCATCATAGGCTTTTCGGGCAGGAGGACGAAGCTGACATTCAGGCCGAAAGTGGCTTTGCCTGTCCTGCTTGTTGCAGCCATTCTGTAAGAGCCTCCGCCGTTAAACGTCTTTACTGTGCGGACTTCCGTGTTCATTGGGAACGACTTGATGTCCTCGATGTAGCTCATCTCGTTGACCTGTCCCTGCAGCGAGAAGCCGTCCTTGACAGATTTGGGGAGACCGATGGCTGGGTTGTCCTGATTGAAGAACTGATTGACCTTAATCTTATAGGTATTGTTCTTGTGACTCTCCACCTTGAATGCTCCGATGATGGGGTTCTCGTTGCTGATTGTGATGGCTCGGTTGATGTTCTGTGCCGTGTCAGCCACATTGACAAAGAGGCGCGAGCGAAGCAGGAGCTGGTCATCAGGAGCCACTTGGAAATAGACGGTTTGCTGGTTGACCTGTTCGCCTCCGAACTTGCCGATGCCAGCAGGCGTTGATGTGTAGCGAACGGTAGTGAGAAACTCCCTGCCAATCAGGCTGTCGGGAATCTCGAAGAACCAGTCGTTCTTCATCTTCGTGACATGGAAGAGCCCATTTCGGTCGATGCTTGGCTTCTCCACCTTTGCAGAGTCTTTCGGGGCTTCTGCCTGCCCTTTCTTTTTCTTGCCGAAGAGTTTCTTCTTCTCTTTCGACTTTTGCTCGGTCTTGGGTTTATCTTGTTTGTCTTTTGCCAGAACGGGTGTCCCCACCAGCATGGTAGCTGCAAGAAGCAGACTTATGTATTTAGCTTTCATATTGTTTTATGATTTAAGTTTGGGAGGTTATATTAGAGGGGAAGTTAAAGAAGTTAAAGAAGTTAGCTCGCTATGCTCGCTTGGGGAAGTTAAAGGACAATAGCTTTTGCAGCCGAATCCTTGGCTAAATGCACGCAGCATCCAAAGGTATCGTCCTTTAACTTCTTTAACTTCATTAACTCCCTAAAAATTTTATGATTTAATCGCTTAGTGAATAAGGCTTTCCTGTTTTGATACAACGTTTCTTGTTTGGTGTGCTGCTCATTGTGAACGAGAGAACGCCGCCAGCCATGATATCTTTATGAGTGATGTAAAGCTTGTCGTATGGCTTGCCATTTAGCTTGACCTCTTTGACATAGCGGTTCTTGTCGCTGACTCCCGGAGCCTTGATGAAGAACTGCTTTCCATTGGGCAAGGACAGCTTGCAGGAGGGGACATAAGGTGCTCCGAGGACATACTGGTCGCTACCCGGGCAAACGGGATAGAAGCCCATTGCCGTGAAGATGTACCAAGCCGACATCTGTCCGCAGTCGTCGTTGCCATGCAGACCATCTATATTGTTAACATACATGCGGTTCATGATTTCGCGAAGCCAGTACTGCGACTTCCATGGCTGCGAAGTCCATGCATAGAGATAGGGCACATGATGGCTGGGTTCGTTGCCGTGGACATAGCCTCCCAACAGGCACTCTTCCTCGATGTCCTCGTTGTCCTCATAGTACTTCTTGTCGAGAGGTTCGGAGAAGAGGTTGTCGAGGCGCTCGATGAACTTCTTGTCGCCGCCAAAGCACTCAATCATGCCTTTCACATCATGAGGAACATGGAAAGAATAGTTGACGCTGTTGCCCTCGATGAAGCCTTCTCCGTAGGTCTGCAAGGGCGAAAAGTCCTTCTTCCATGAACCGTCCTTGTACTTCGGGCAAGCGAGCCCGAGAGCGGGATTGAAGACATTCCTGTAGTTGAGGGCACGCTTCTTGAAGGTCTCGGCCATCTCCTTGTCTCCGGCATCGAATGCAGCCTGATAGATGGTCCAGTCGTCGTAGGCATATTCGAGGGTGTTGCTGGCACTTGTGCCACAGCGGTCATAGGGTACGTAGCCATACTGAATATAGTCAGTCAAGCCTTCCATCCACCTCGAGGTGGCAGTGGCTTTCATGGCTTCGAGCATAGCCTTCTTGTCCTTTATGCCGAGCTTCTTGGCGACATCAGAGAGGACAGCGACCGAATGGTAGCCGCTCATGCACCAGCCCTCGTTGGCCATGAGATACCAGACAGGGAGGAGGTGGAGTGCGCTCTGCTGCTGGATGCGAATCATGCTCTCGGCCATGTCGGCTCCCTGTTTGGGCTTGATGAGGTTAAGCAGTGGATGCTCAGCGCGATAGGTGTCCCAGAGCGAGAAGATGGTGTAGTTTGTGAAGCCATCTGCCTGGTGGATTTCCATGTCGTTGCCGCGATATTTTCCGTCCACATCCATATAGACCGAGGGGTTTATCATGGTGTGGTAGAGCGAGGTATAGAAGAGCGCCTTCTGGTCGTCAGTCCCCTCAATCTCGAGGCCTGTGAGTTCCTTCGTCCATTGCTCAGTAGCGCGTTGCTTCACCTGCTCGAAAGTGAGTCCGGCTGCTTCGGCTCTGAGGTTGGCGAGTGCGCCGCTCTGACTGACTGCGGAGAGTGCAACCTTGATGGTAAGCTTTTGGCTTGCAGGGAGTTTCAGTTGGAAGTAAGCAGCAATCTCGCGTCCAGCCATATCGGGGAAGTTGTGGTGGATGTCGTTCTTGCGCCAGAAGCCCGAGTACTTCATCCTTTGCTCGTCCCTATATCCGTAGTTCTGAATGGGTTGTGAGAGCGAGATGGCGAAGTAGGTGTAGTTCTGCCGAGCCCAGCCATTGGTGATGCGATAGCCGGTCAGGAGTGTGTCGTTCTCTACTCGGAGGTAGCTCCAAAGTGTCTTTCCTTCGTAGTTGTAGATGCCGTGACCAAGGTCGAGGATGAACTGTGCATCGGTTGAAGGAAAGGTGTACTGATGTACTCCAACTCGTTGTGTCGTAGTGAGCTGTGCAAGGATGCCGTAGTCGTCGAGCTTGACCTCATAGTAGCCTGGCGAGCAATGCTCTGTGTCGTGCGAGAAACGTGAGCGATAGCCGGCATCAGGATTGTCGGCTGTGCCCGGATTGGTGCGAATCTTTCCTGTTGTGGGCATGATGAGTATGTCTCCGAGGTCGGAGTGTCCTGTCCCCGAGAGGTGTGTGTGTGAGAAGCCCACGATGGTCTTGTCGCGATGCTGATAGCCAGCGCAGTACTCATAGACCTTGCCCTGATAGCGTCCGTCGACATTGTGAGGGATGGTGTCCGTTTCAGGCGAGAGCTGCACGATGCCGAATGGTGAGCAGGCACCGGGGAAGGTGTGCCCCATGCCGTTAGTGCCGATGATGGGGTTGACGTAGGATAACGCCCCTTCGCCGCCACTTTTTTGTGGGAATGCTTGTGCCGAGAAAGCGAGCAGAGTGACGGCCAATATGATATGTCTCTTCATGTTTTTTACCTTAATGAACATATAAAAAAAGCCCTCCATGAAGGAGAGCATATTAGTTGAGCCTCCCTTGAGGCACTCCACGAAAGAATGGGGTAGCGGGGGAGGGGACTGTGTCGCTTAGGCCTTTGCCACCTGCTCCAGGAAGTCCTTGCAGGGCTTGAAGTAAGGGATGTCGTGAGCGGGAATGACGAGAGTGGTGTTCTTCGTGATGTTGCGAGCGGTCTTCTGAGCGCGGTGCTTGAGCGTCCAAGTACCCCAGCCGCGGATATACACGTTTTCCTTGTTGATGAGAGACTCCTTGAGAGTGTCGATGAAACCTTCCACTGCAGCCATTGCTGTCGGCTGGTCGATGCCTGTCTTTTCGGCAACGGCCTTTACTAATTCAATCTTTGTCATATTAGTTTGATTTTTATGTGTTTATATTGTTTTTGTCGAAAAGTGTTGCAAAGGTATAAAAAATTAGGTAATAATGAGCAAATAATGGGCAATATTTTTTTGAAAAAAGTGATTTTTGACTAAAAAGGAGCAATTATTAGCATCAAAAATGCAGAAAAAAGCGAAAACGAGGCGTGATTGGTTTGTCGTTTTAGGGTGCTTAGATGGCCATTTTGACGTGTCAAATGGGCTATTTTGACGTGTTATGAGGGCATTTTTGAGGTGAAATGAGGGCAGTTGCAACACTATGTGCAAGTAAACTGATTGAAAGTCAGCAATATGGGAGTGAGCGTCACAAGCGTCACAAGTGTCACATAGGTCTTAATTTTGGCGTGATAAGCAGTAGTACTTTAATAAATATAATATATATAATTATATTATAATTACTTATGGTATATTATTATCCCCTCTTTTCGGAGAGCGCGTCACACAAACACCCCTGTGACGCTTGTGACGCTTGTGACGCTTGTGACGTTTTCTCTGTGGAGAGGCATTGTGGTGTGGAAAAAAAATCGTATCTTTGCAGTCTGAAAATTTGGGTGGTTGAAGACTCACAATATCCGTAACAAGCGTAACAAGCGTAACTTGAAAATCAGAGAGAAAGATGGAAGAATATCCCATAACCGGCATAAGGAGCACCTTTGCTCCGTATGAGGACACAGATGCATGGAGAAAGGTAGCTGAGCCCTTCCTGAAAGAGCTGAAAATCGGTCAGCAGGTGGTGCTGATGGCCGAGCCCGACAACATTGAGGACAAGGAAGCCATTGCCGCGTATATCGATTATCGCCACATCGGCTACATATCCAGAGAGGTTACCTCGAAGGTGCATCAGTTCCTCGACGAGAATGCCCAGTGCAAGTCCTTCGTCATCAGGACTGACCTCCATGCCACTATATGGGTCACCATCCCCGGCGAGCCTCACCGCCCAGCCAATCCCCGCCAACGTGTCCTGCCCGAGAGACCTTTGGCAGAGGGTGTCAGAATGGGCTTTACAAGCGCTGAGAGAACACATGGAGTGGCTGCCGGGCAATTGATTGGCTTGGAGGCGAACAAGGCCAATATGGCCGAAATAATGGGTGCTGCGGAGGTGTATGCAGGTCTGTTGGGGCTCTCGATTTGCCGAGAAGAGACTGAATGGATGGCCAAGATAGAGAGGAAACTCTTCGGCATCCTCGACCGCAGTCGGGAGCTTGGCCTGACCGACGAGCAGGCTGCAGCGTTGTCCCATTTATATAATAATGTAAAGGAGGCTTCGGGCGACCAGCATTGCAGCGGCGACTGCAGCCCGGAACGCATCTTCGCATCCCATCTGGACAGACTTCGCGCTGACAGACAAGCCAATGGCAACCTTTTCGACAGGTTCTGCAAGGTCTATCTCGACGGCAAACCCTTCGACCAAGCCGACAAGGCAAGGATAATGGCTGAGCATGAGCGGCTTAGCTGCTGGCTGAGAAGCTTGCCATGGCCCGAACTGCAGAACGCGGCCGACCTGCAGCAAATGGGCAGAAAGGTGAAGTACCTCCGCCTCTCGCGCGAAGAAATCTACGACCTCTACAGTGTCCTGCTCTTGATTGAGAAATTGGAGTCCTGCTGCCAAATGTCGGCCTCAGACAACATCTTGATGTCCGAGCAGGCCATGCCTTATTGGGAACGGCTGAAAAAGAAAGGCTTCGTCGATTCAGAATGCAGATTGCTGAGCACCACGACCCGCCAGCAAGCTATGTATATTGCCGACCTCTTTGCCGAGAAACTGAACCTGACATCAAAGTGGAAGCCTTTCGAGCAGTTCTGGAACATAAAGAATTTGGCGCAAGAGAAATATCATTTTCAGGAGATAGGGAAAAGTCCGGCGAGAGCCAAAGAAATAGATGCAATCTTTGCTGACTGAGTTTGCATCCAATTGCGAAACTTGAATTGTAGTTAAACGCAAATTGCCATGATTCAAGTCTATGGGAGTTAAAGAAGTTAATGAAGTAAAGATTAGACATTAACTTCAATAGAATCAATGGTTTGAATTGACAGAAACTCATTGTCAACACCCCTGTATAGGAACTAATATAGCCCCTATATAGGGGTTTTTTCGCATCAAACTGTCGTACCTTTGCACCAGCAATCGAGATGCAGAAGGGCCCGGCATCGTAGGTTGAAAAAATGTTTAACCCCCAAAAAACTATTTACCATGCATAAAGAAAAATTCATCCCCGAAAGGGAAGATGTTGGAACAGGAGTTCCAAAACAGATTAAGTGCCGCCGTGATTACCATTCGCAGGCATCCAAGCCAGCAGTACCGGCGCAAACGGTTGCTCCATTCGACTCTCAAAATGCCGCTGAGCTTTCCTTCAAGGGCATCCCCTATGAAAATATCATCAGGGAGTGGTGGCCAAGAAACGGTGGAGAACCGCAAGTGGGCGAACGCAATGTGAAGCTGCACAGCTTGGCCGTGAACCTTCGTGCCATTTGCGACAACAATCCCCAACTGCTCATGCAGATAATGCCTCGCTATGGACTCTCAGAAAGCGAAATGGCCTCGATAGTCGCGTCAGCCTGCAAGGAAGTGCCGAAGGGCATCAGCAGCAAGATGCTCAGCATCATCAAAAGCCTCTCCGAGCCCCAGCCGGCCTCCGACGAAGCAGCCAAACCTCTGCCCCCAAGCCTCTCCCTCGTCAAACTCCCGATTGGCCTCAAGGAAAGCCTCTCAGGCCTCCCGGCAAACATGCAAATGCCTGTCCTCTGCTCGCTTATGCCCCTTGCAGCCACCTATGCCGACAGGGTGGAGGCGAAGTACTGCGACGGCAAAATGCACAGGCTCGGACTCATGACAATCATCAGAGGCGAACAGGCTTCGGGCAAGAGCGTGTGCAAGACTGTCAACGATATCTGGCTGCAACAGTTCAAGGAGGAGGACATCGTCAACCGCCAGAGAGAAGACGAATGGAAAGAGGCCAAGAGGGGGCGCAAGGCCACCGAGAAAGCCCCTGTCGACCCCAAAGTGCTCATCAGAGTCGTACCCATCACCACCTCCTGCTCAACCCTGCTACGACGACTGAAAAATGCCAACGGACGCACCATCTACTCGTTTTGCGAGGAAATAGACACGCTCACCAAGACAAACGGAGCAGGCTCGTGGAGTTCAAAGTACGATGTCTATCGAATCGGCTTCGACGGTGGAGAATGGGGGCAGGACTACAACTCCGACCAGGCAGAAAGCGGCATCGTCAACGTCAACTACAACTGGACTGCACTCGGCACCAATGGGGCTGTCGGCAGATGCTTCAGGGGAGAGAACATCGAGAACGGGCTATCGTCGAGAATACTCGTCTCGGAGATGCCTGACACAAGCTTCGCCAAGCTCACAAAGCAAAAGAATTACACGGAAAAGGACATCGCAGCCATCCAAGAAGCTGTGACAAGACTCAGGCAAGCTCACGGAGAGCTCCATCTGCCCCGCCTCTGCAGAGGCATCGAAGAATGGCTGGAAGTGAAGCGACTGGAGGCATCGAAGGAGAACGACCGCGTGAAAGACATCTATCGCCGCCGCTCAGCAGTCATAGCATTCCGCGCTGCAGTCGTCTTCCACATCCTGAAGGGCAGCAAGAAGGAATCGAAAGCCTGCCTGGAGTTTGCCAAGCTGATGGCCGACTATTGCCTTGAAGAGCAGATGAAATGCTTCGGCCATGCACTCAGAAACCAGTACGAGAACTGCCAGAGCGAGCAAAGCCAATCGTGGACCAACAAAAGCATCTACGACATGCTGAACGAAACCTTTACAAAAGACGACCTCAAAGCCCTGAAACCCGATTGCTCTGCAAGCGGTCTGAGGACAATCATAATGCGCTGGAGAAAAGACGGATTGATAATACAGATTGGACAAGGACTTTATAAGAAAACATCGTGATGTCAAATATCCTTTTCAACCGCAACAACTGCAATAAGCGATTTCAAGAGAGAAGAAAAAGACAAGTCTCGCTTGAACTCGCTTGATTGTTTCCGAGTCGCGACACGATGTCAACGAAGTCAACAAGCATTTTCAAGAGAGATAAGAAAGCTCCTTTTTTTGTCGTATGTCGTTTGCCAGAGTCACGTGTATAGTCTGCCAGCGATGTGTGGAATGGTTCCTATGGGCCTGTTTCCTCTGATAGCCTTCACTTTTTTCAATCTTCAATCTTCAATTTTCAATTATTTTTCGTATCTTTGCACTCGCAAATGGAGATACAGAAGCTGCTGACGCTTTATCGGAGGCATCCGGGCGTGAAAGCCCTTGCTGCCGAGCTGAGCAAAGACTCTAACAAAACGATACAACTTTCCGGATTACAGGGGAGTTGCGCTTCCCTTGTGTTCGCAAGTCTAAAAAGCCTCCCTCCTCGGGGGGAGGTTTGGTGGGGGGCTCCTTTCCTCTTCGTCCTCGATGACGAGGAGGAGGCGGGCTATTTCTACCATGACCTGACAAGGCTGCTGGGCGACGAGGATGTCCTCTTCTTCCCAAGCTCCTACAAGCGTGCCATCAAGTTCGGGCAGCGCAATGCTGGGCAGGAAATCCTCAGAACAGAAGTGCTGAGCCGTTTAAGTTCCCCAAACTCTCAACTCTCAACAAACTCTCAACCCTCAACAGACTCTCAACTCTCAACAGACTCTCAACTCTCAACTCTAAACTCGAAACTATACATCGTCTCTCACCCCCAAGCTCTCTCCGAGCTGGTCGTGACGAAGCAGAAGCTCAGCGAGCAGACTCTGGCCCTCAATGTGGGCGAACGCGTCGACATCATGTTCATCCAGGAGACGCTGCTCAGCTTCGGCTTCCACCGCACAGACTATGTCTATGAGCCAGGGCAGTTTGCGCTGCGAGGCAGCATCATCGACGTGTGGTCCTTCTCCTGCGAACTGCCTTACCGCATTGACTTCTTCGGCGACGAGGTGGACAGCATCCGCACCTTCGAGGTGCACAGCCAGCTCAGCAAGGACCGCCAGCAGACCATCACCATCGTGCCCGAGATGGACGGACAGGACCTCAGCAGAGAGTGCTTCCTCTCCTTCCTGCCCAGCGATGCCGTGCTTGTCACGAAAGACCTCCTTTTCCTCTGCGACACGGTGGAAAAGACCTACAATGACGGGTTCAGCCAAGCGGCCAAGATTGAACATCAAGAAGTCTCATCCAAAGAGGGAGATTTAGAGGGGGCTTCCCTTTTGGTCAATCCCGAGGAGTTCAGGAGGCAGGTTGTGCCCTTCCGACGGATAGAACTAAAGTCGCCCTCAGCCTTAATCTCTAAACCTTATTCCTTAATCCAATTCAGTACTCACCCGCAACCCGTCTTCCACAAGAACTTCGACCTCCTCATCGAGGCCTTCAAGGCGTTGCACGACGATGGCACTGACCTCTACATCCTCGCCGACAGCCAGAAGCAGACGGACCGCCTGGAGAGCATCTTCAGCGACAAGGAGACGGGCATCACCTTCACGCCGGTGGACCATGCCCTGCATGCCGGCTTCATCGACGACGACCTCCACCTCGCCATCTTCACCGACCACCAAATCTTCGACCGCTACCACAAGTACAACCTTCGCAGCGACAAGGCAATGGGTGGCAAGGTTGCGCTGACAATCAAGGAGTTGCAGCAGTTTGAGATAGGCGACTATGTGGTGCACATCGACTATGGCGTGGGACGCTTCGGGGGCCTCGTGCAGATGCAGAACGGCGACCAGATGCAGGAGGTCATCAAGATAATCTACTCGGGCGACG
>CAMJOE010000044.1:0-19455 GCA_946407485.1 uncultured Prevotellaceae bacterium
ACGAGACGATGAAGAAGGTAATGTCAATAATTCAATAATTCCAAAATGTTTGGTAGTGATATTATTGGTGTTCGGGGAAAATTTCTCTCTCTTCCTTTTAGGCCCTTTTCCATCGGTCTTTCTGACGAATAGCAGTTCATGGAGGCTTGCCAAAAGTCTCGAAGAGACGACAGACAATAGACGGGGGTGTTTTCCGCCTGTAGTCTTTCGCACCTTTGGTGCTTTTAACCGGACACCAATAGTATTGTTTCCTAAATTATACGTCCTTACGTTTTCATCGAAACCACGCTAATTTATCAAGTTTTTTATAAAAAATATTTGACAAAATGCTTACATTTTACAAGAAAATCCCATAACTTTCCAATCTCATTCGGTTGACATGCGAAATCAGCAAATTAGACACGTCGAAGTGGCCAATTCGACACGTCGGAAGACCCCTCTGACTCCAAGACCCCCTCTGACTCCAAGACCCCCTCTGACTCCAAGACCCCCTCTGACTCCCCCTTAGGGGGAGAAAATAAGTTCAATGTTCAATATTCAACGGTCAATCTTCAATTTTCAATCTTCAATCTTCAATTTTCAACGGTCAGCAACCTCCTTAATCGCCGCAAACGATTAGAAGTTCCTTTCCCTTTGCCAGGTCTTCATGCTTGACGAACCAGCCTTTCAGGGGTGTGCCGCCGATGGTGATGCGCTTTATCTTCTCCCCCTTGCCCTGCTTGATGATGTCAAAGCGCTGGCCATCCCCAAGGGTGAAGTGCACCTTGTCGAAGAGTGGCACTGTGACGATATACTCCGGGTCGGCCGGCGAATAGGTGTAGATGCCAATGGCGTTCAGCACAAACCAGCTCGACATCTCACCTGCATCGTCCATCCCCGCATAGGCCAGGCCTTCCTTTCCCATGCCGTAGTACTTGTGCATGAGGGTGTTGAGCACGTGCTGTGCCTTCTCCTGCCTGTCGATGAAATAGTAGGTGAAGGGTATGCTGTGGCCGGGCTGGTTGCCATGGCAGTAGAGTCCGAGATAGCCTGTGCAGTTGAAGGCAGGATAACCTCCGTTCTTTACTGTGAAGAGCGAGTCGAGCTTCTGCTCCACCGCCTGCCTGGATGGGTAGAGAGCCACCATCCCCATAGGGTCGTGGGGAGCAAAGAAGAGTGAGTTCCAGGCATCTGCCTCGCGATACTGGTACTGATAATATGGGTAGTTGGGGCGGAAGTCCTCTATCCAGAGTCCCTTCCCGTCACGCAGCACCTTGCCGCGCCAAAAGCCTGTCGAGGGGTCGAAGAGTGTCTTGTAGTTCTGTGAGTGCTTGAGGAGCAGCTGTTCGTTCGCCTTGTCTCCCAGTTCGCGGGCTACAAGGGCTGTGGCATAGTCATCATAGGCAAACTCAAGCGTCTTGGTGACGGCTCCCTTGTACTCATCCCCGGTCGGCACATTCACCGTGTCTTTCTCTGAAATCCAGCCACGCTCAAGGTATTCGTCGAGGTAGGGACGGCCGCCTCTCCCTGGCACTGTGGCATTCTTCAGCATGAGGGCATAGGCACGCTGGAGGTCGAAGTCGCGGATGCCTCTGAGCCATGAGCCTGAGACAAAGGTGCTGGCATGGTCGCCATGGAAGAAGGTGGGCATATAGCCACCACGGGTCTCACCCCTTTCTATGCAGCTGCGGATGATGTCGCGAGCCACATCTGGGGTTATCATGCCCAAGAGAATGAGCTTGTTGCGGTAGGTGTCCCAGAAGCTGGGGTTGGTGTAGTAGTTGTAGCCCAGCTTTTTCACCTCACCATGCTCGACTGAGCTCTCCCCATTCACGTCAGTCCGAAGATGTGGGAAGAGGAAGGTGCGGTAGAGGGTCGAATAGAGCATTTTCCTGTCGGCCTCTAAGCCGCCCTCCACCTGGATATGGCCCAGGATGTCGTTCCAAACCTTGTCAGCATCCCTGCGAACCTCTTCAAAGCTCTTGCCCGACAGTTCTGCCTTCAGGTTCTCCCTGGCATTCTCTATGCTGACGAAGGAGAAACCTATCTTGAGTTCCAAGGGCTTAGAGCCATTCGACTTCTTCAGCTTCACCATGCCTATGGGGCGAGAGAAGTTCCTGCCTCTTCCGTCCTCCCTCATACCTCTTCCTTCATCCCTCATACTTCTCCCTTCATCCCTCATACTTCTCCCCTCTTCCCTCACACTCTCAATCTCTTCCGAGAGTTCTCCATAGAAGTAGATGCGCCCTTCTCCATCCTGAAAGCCCTCGATGGCATTCGTGCCAGCCTGTTTCAATTCCCATCGGCGAGGCATGTTGTTTGAGCGTGCTATATCGATGAGCAGGGCTTTGTGGTCACTCTCACGGAAGGTGTAGCGATGGTAGCCACAGCGGAGAGTGGTGGTCAGTTCAGCATTCACATTGTACCTGTCGAGGAATACCTGATAATAACCCGGATGAGCCTCTTCCTTGTCGTGATGGTAGGCAGAAGCATAGCTTTGAGGCGTCGGCTTTCCTTCCTCTGTGACAGGCAGAATGGGCAGGTGCAGGAGGTTCCAATGGCCCTTGCTCGTATGGGCAAAGCCATAGATGAGCGAGTCTTCATATTGATAGCCAGAGCCTGAACGGTACTGTGTGACAGGTGTGAGCTGCACCATCGCGTTAGGCAGGGCAGCCCCCGGGAATGTCTCAGCACCCCATTGCCTCTCGCCAGGTTTGGGAACGAAGCCCAGCTCCTCGGGCGTCCAAAGCGTCGTGGTGCCCATCAGAGGATTGACATACTGCGTAACGCCCTCTGCAAACAGGGAGGGAATAATCAGAAAAAGAGAAAGGATGTGAATGAGAAACCTGTGCATGATGATTGTCTGTTTGAGTATATTATAGTTGACAGCTATGGCGGGAAAAGGTTTAATGCGGGGCGGATTACTCCTTCACAATTGTCTTGGTGCTGTAGTCCGAATACACGACAATCTGCACGCCCTTTTCATCCTTACCGACCGGCTGCCCCTGGAGGTTGTACCTTGCCACCTCGCGCACCTTTGTGCCACGATTCGCCTTGGGCTGAGCGACGGCATCCGGATTGGAGTCTCCCAAAGGCCGGGAGAGAAGATATGCCGTGACCACCATCTGGTCCTTGTTGTGGCTTGTATTCATCTGCTCGACAGAAAAGCCATTGGCAGCCAGGAGGTTCAGCACTTCGCCCACGCAGTAATACCCATTGTATTCATCAAACTCATAGGGCAGATAATAGTTTTTCATCGACTGAGGGATGTCACCACTCAGGACAATCGCGTTTGAATTATCCTGTGTGCAATACACTGTCACATAACTCTTTTGTGCATAAGCGTAAACGCCTGCAAACATCAGGAGGAGAGAAAAAAGAATCGTTTTCATGATGAATATTATTTTACAATTTACATAATGTCGAATATGACCTACAGTCCTATCTCGCAAAAGGCCTCGAATGATTGCTCGAGCCTGGCAATCTGAAAGGGCTGCAGACGAAGGGAGAAAGTCCCTGTGAGTTCGTCCAAGCCGAAAGCCACCTTGATGATGCTGGCCAGGTTGAAACTGCCGCCAGTGCCGCGCTTCATCAGCATACGGGCCACCTTCAAAACCTCACTCCGGTCATGCTCGATGTAGTGAAGCGAACGAAGCAGCAGGAAAAGGCAAGCTGGCGTATCCACTCGGACAAGATACAGCATCTGCGCCCTACCCTTCTCAATGCCAAGCAATTGGAAAAGCATCTCCACCTGGCTTGGCAGCTTCAGTTCAGGCAGTATCAACAGCCCAATCTTCTGGCGCTCCACTTCGTTGAACTTCGCCGCAAGCCTACAGAAGCCCTCGTCGGACAGTCCTGCACTCCCAACCTTCATGCGCTCCAGAAAGGTCTTCATCAGCGTCACGAGGAACGCCTTGCTGTCATACCTCACCAGCGCCTCGGTCATCTTCCAATAAAGCTCGGCAGAACAATCCAAGAGCAGACGCTCTCCGAGCATATAGCCAGCAATCCGCTGCTCGCTTCTCGTGAACGACTTCAAGCGCGCCACAAGCCCCTCGGCATCCTCCGCCTGAAAAGCAGGAAGAAGCTTCGACTCCACCGTCCTGCTATAATGTTTGTCTGCTGACATCTTTTCCCAATCTTTTCTTTTTGCAAAGATAGCGAAACTATGGAAACTTTAGGAAGAATAGAAACTTTTCCACCTCCTACTCCAAAAAAAAGCCGCAAAAATTTTAGTTTCTCAAATATTATCAGTATCTTTGCCCTCGGCTATTATATATTTCGAGGATTCCACTCCAAGCTGATATTTATTATTTATATAAGGTAAAAAAATGAGAAAGTCTCTTATCTTAGCGGTACTGCTACTTGGCAGCCTCTCCTTGCAGGCTCAGGAGAAAGTCATGAACATACAGATGGCGGACGGGACAACTGCACAGACCCGTGTGGCCGACCTCAAACGTATCAGTTTCCTGACCATCGGAAACGGCAATCAGGGCCTGATAGTCAAGACATCAGGCGGCGAGTCGGTTACCATCCGCTTCGAAGCAAATCCCGTCGTGACAGTCGATAACGGCAAACTGACCATCACATCAAGCCAGGACGAAGACATGGCAATTGAAATCACAAACATCAGCGAAATACAGTTCGGCGAATCGGACGGCACAGCCATCAGCGAGATAGAAGGCTTCTCGTGCATCATTCAGGACGGCGGCATACTGCTCCGAGGCATCCCTCACGACCTCAAGCCCTGCATCTACTCCATCGACGGACGCAGCCTTCCCACACCAACCGTCTCGGGCAACGAACTGCGACTGAACCATGCCACTTTGGGCTCGGGAATCTACATCGTAAAAGTTGGCTCGTTCGCAACAAAGGTAAAAATAAAGAATTAAGAAAGAAGAAGATTTTTTAAATGAAGAATGAAGAGTGAAGAATGAAGAATTTGCTACCGCCCATAATTGTGGATTATGAATTGTGGATTATGAATTATGAATTGTGAATTGTGAATTGTGAATTATGAATTGTGAATTAAAATGGTATCGTCCTTTAACTTCATTAACTTCTTTAACTTCATTAACTACCCAAATTTCCGAAACTCGAATACATTAAATATACCGCAAATGAAAAAGCTATTTCTCCTGGCCTTCCTGTGGTCGATGCAGCTCATGGCACAGCAAAACACCACGATGATAACGAAGCTTGCTAACGGCGCCACCATACGCACAGATATCAGCGAGGTGGAGAAGATAACATTCGCCGACACCACATATAACCTCACCAGCAACGGCTACCGCATCCTCGAAGCCAACGAACTTTGCTGGCCAGAAGACCGACTGCTGCCTTGCTTCTTGCCACCTGCCTCTCAAGTCAGAACGCTCGACATGAATGCAGCAAAGCTCAGCAACGAAGAGCGCATCATGTTCTGCACGCTGCAAGGCATCGTCAACCGCACATGCCCGCGCATCCTGCTCTACAATCATAATGAAGAGCCACAATCCACCTGGCCCACAGCACACAACCTAAAGACCACCACCACCTCCAGCTCCAGACCATATACGCTGGTGAGGTTCTACAAGGACGAAATCAATGGACTGGTGCTCTACAGCAACGAACGGAGCGAACACTACGCCAACCTCGCCGTCACCATAGCAGGACTGGACCGACTGCTGCCCGTGACCGAAGACATCATGGCTAAACTCAAAGCCAACGGCATGGACTTCCCTGTAGTAGAAGACCTTACATCGCTCACCATGTCCTCAGCCCTGGCCATCTACAACTACCTCTACACCAACTATTGGGACCGATGCAACCACCGACTGCTCATCAGCGAACGACCCACCATACCCTATGTCCACGACATCGGAGCAGCCTGCGGCTCGGCATGTGTATGGCTCGACCCTCGTAATGCCAGCGAACGCACACTCCTCGACAAGATGCTCAAGGAAATGACACCGGGGCGCGACTTCGTCCTCGGATGGTACCCGGAAGAACGTTCAGGCGTGGGTGAAGCTACTAAGTACGGACTCTCCTCCGTGCCTGCCGACTTCTTCGAGAACACCACCGTCTATACAGCCGTCAACAGGGCCATAAAGATACCTCCTGTGCCAAAACGTCCGAAGCTGGAAAACAAAGTCTATGCAGCCATCTACATCAGCGACGGCGACAACATACAGTACTGCCAGCATGCCATGGCTAAGATTTACGAACAGAGCGGACGAGGAAAGATGCCCCTGAACTGGACCATCAGCCCAGCACTTGCCGACTTCTCACCCACCATGCTGAACTACTACTATGGCAAGGCCACCACCAACGACTGCTTCGTCAGCGGACCGTCTGGAATGGGTTACGCCATGCCTTATGATGCACACAACTCGCGCTACTACGCTTCCGCCAACAACATCAAACTTATCACGCCATACACACAACTCACTCAGCGCTACATCGAAAAGGCAGGACTGCGCGTCATCACCATCTGGGACGACATCAGCGCAGCTCAACGGAAAGCATACGCCGAAAACTGCCCTTACCTCTACGGACTCACCATAAATGACTGGGAGCGACAGACAGGCCGACTGACCACCAAAGTGCAATCCAACTGGCTGCCCATCACGCCACAATATCCCTGCTATGCCAACGGAGTGGATGTCATAACCGACTTCTTCAATCGCGACATCAAAAACTTCAAAGGCACACAGCCTATGTTCGTCACAGGTCAGGCTACCGTATGGGATGCTGGTCCAGACAAACTCATCGCATTAAGACAAAAACTCGACGAACTCTCGCCAGGCAATGTCAACATCGTACGTGCCGACCATTGGTTCAGCTACTACAACGAAGCCCACCACCTGCCCTTCAACATCACCATGCTGCAGGATATGGAAATCACCTCCTCGCCAGCCAAGACAAGTGTTAAATTTGCTGCAAACGGCTCACCTTCTGAAGCATACATGTGGATATCCAGAACTGCCGAAGGAACCGCCTGGGTGCAGTTGGACTTTCAGGAACCCTACGAGATTAGTCGCTATGTACTCCGCCATGCCGAAGCAGCAGGGTTAGACCCACAGCTCAACAACCGCGACTTCACAATCGAAACCAGCCTCGACGGCGAAAACTGGACCACGGCAGACAGCCAGACCGACAACACCGCACCCGTGACCGATGCCACCATCACTCCCGTCGAAGCACGATACCTGCGAGTGAACGTCACCAAAGGCGGAACAGATGGCTACGTCCGCATCGGCGACATCGAAGTTTACGGAGCCCACTAATCACATCTCTCCTCTCACTTCTTACCTTTTCTCTCCTTCCCTTACATCTCGACCTCCCAATGGCCTGAGCCCATGGTTCGTTGTTTGTCGGGTTTCGTAGGATTGGTGATGATGGCTTGGCAGCCTACGGGTATGTCGACGGACATCTTCAAACGGGCATCGGACTGACGCTCGGCACGAAGATGGATTGTGCCGCATGGATGCTCCTGCGAACACTCTACCCACGTAATCTTTTCGGAGAGATGGGGACAAATCTCGATTGTCCGTTCTCGGATGCTCTTGAACCGAGGCGTGATTGTAGTCGCGGAAGGTCCGTCGTCCGCTGTTTGAATCCCTCCCAGCCAAGTATAGAGCCACGTCAGTCCGCCGCCGAACATCGGATGGCAATGGGAATTGCCACCGTCCCACTGCTCCCAAGTCGTGGTGGCACCTTGCTCTATCCAAAGTCCGAACGAGGGGAAGTCACGCTGTAGGAAGGCTTCGAGAGCCTCGTCGGCAAGTCCGGCATCTGCAAGGACATCGAAGAAAAGCTTCGTCCCGAAGATGCCTGTATAAAGATGGTTCTTTGAGGCTTCTAAGTCCCGACGAAGTGCCCCCTGGATGTCTGCCTCGGGCTTCATCAAGTATGCAAACAGATTGGAGCCTGCCGGGCCATACGTCTTGTTCTCAGCATCATAGAAGCGCTGGTGGAAAGCCTTACGAGTTCGCTCTTCCAAAGCAGCAAAATGCCGTTCGCCTTCCTTCTCGCCCAACAAGCTAGCTATCGAGGCCATCCGCTTTGCACACAACCAATAGAAATAGGAGTGGACAAGCGCATTCGAGGGACGCGTGTCGGTCGGCGTGCACCACTCTCCGAGGTTGCACCAATAGGTCATGTCGTTGTGCGGCTGATAGTGCTGTTCCATCGTTCCGTCCTCGTTCACCCAACCCGCGAAATAGTCCATCAGCCGAAGCATCGACGGGTAGTTTTCCCTAAGCACAGAGGGGTCGCCGTAACATTGGTAGTAATCGTATGGCATCAGTATCATGGCCGCGCTCCAAGGCACTCCGCCGCCGCAACCTGGCTGCCAAGGCGCTCCAAAGGGAACGAAGCCAGTCCGAGGGTTCTGCGCCAGTCGCATGTCTGCAAACCACTTCCGATAGAAGGCCCGGGCATCGAACGTCCGCATCACCATCTCGGCAGCAACCTGTCCGTCGCCCAAATAGGCGGAGCGCTCCCGATGCGGGCAATCGCTGATGATGGAGCCGTGTGCGTTGTCCAACAGCGTCCGGCGCCAGATGCGATGAATCTTGGTCAATAGCGTGTCGGAGCAGGCAAAGAATCCCGTCTGCCGAAGCTCGGTGTTTACGGCTTCCGCTCGTATCTGCGAGGGCTGAAGGTCATCAAGCCCAAGTATCTCGACCTGCCTGAACACGAACCATGTGAAGCGGGGATGATAGTTCTCCCTACCGCCGCCCTTCATTATATATATGTTCTCACCATTCGGCGATTCGGACAGATACTTGATTTCTACTCGCTGTCCCGCTTGCCCCGTGATGTCAGTCAAATGAACCCAGCCCGATATCTCCTCTCCGAAATCGACGCGCCAACTCCTTTCGCCGAGGCGCTCTATCTTCTTTGGGGTAAAGGTCTCGCAGACTTTATCGGCAGGCGACATCTGGGGCTCAAGCGGACCGTCTGGAGCTGAAACCCTCATGGGAAGTACGGCAGATTGCTTCTCCTCAGAGGAAGCGGTCTGGCGATGGCCTGGCTTGCACCAATCCTCGTCGTGGAGTCTTGCATCGAAAACCTCACCTCCAAAAATGCTGTTTTGTGTAATACCGCTCCGCATAGCAAGCCAAGAGGTGTCGGTAGGGATGATTTGAATGGAGCCGTCGGCAAAGGTCAGCATCAGTTGGGCGATGAATCGCGGCTTGCCATAGGGCATAGCGAAGCCGTTCTCCGAATTGAAGAAACCATTCCCAAGCCACACGCCCAAAGCATGGTGGCCGACGGAAAGGTAAGGTGTGAGGTCGTATCCCAGATAGAGGCAACGATAGCCCGTGAACTCGTTGTCGATGGCAACTCGTGTGTTCTCGATATCATTGCGATGGGAGTAGTCTGTCTGCCCGGGCACAAGCACGTCGTCGCTCACTTTCTGCCCATCGACATAGAGTTCGAAATAGCCCAAGCCGCAAATGAAGATGTGGGCGTCTCGTACCTGCTTGTCTATCGCGAAGTCTTTCCGAAACAAGGGCGCCTCTTCGTCAGTCCCAATCCATTCCGCCACCCAATCTGAGGGCGAAAGGGCCGTATGGAAACGAGCCGCCTCGCTCCATGGGGAGGGCTTGCCGCGCTTGTCCCACACCCTGACCCGCCAAAAGCAATCGGTGTTGCTGGCCAGGGTCTTGCCTTCGTAGCAGATGTGCCGCGTCTCTCCGCTCGTCCTGCGACCGGAATCCCACAAGTCGGCCTCGCCACGAAGAAGTTTCTCTTTCGCGGATGCGACCTGCACCTGATAGGCTGTCTGCCGCTGGTTCTTGTCTTTCCCATCGGCAACATCCACCCACGAAAGTCTCGGCTGCGACACCCCGACAGCCATCGGGTCGGTCAAGTCCTCACAAGTCAAGGAAACGGCCTTAATGCGAGCTAAAGAGGAGTGCGCAAAAAGCAGAAACAGGAGAAGTAATGCACTATTTCGCCATTTACAGCGCGGTAGCAAAGATTTCATTCCATCATTCTTTCATTACTGATTACTACTTGTTCAGCACCTTTTTCTTGTTTACGATATTGATGCCACGAGGCAATCTGCCATTCGGCACCTTCCTGCCTTGAAGGTCAAAGACTTCATTTAGAGACCTAAATCGCGAATCCTGAACCTTATCTATTCCCGTCGGGTCTTCCTTTCGGTAATAGAGATGCGCGTTGTCAAAGCACGTCCAGTCTCTGTCCATGGATACCGTCTTTTGCATGCCGACCTGCAATTGTCCGCCTTCGGTATCGAGCGTTGCCTCCACGGCATTTTGCTTGTAGGCTCCCTTTATGTTGAAGGCTTGGTTGGCCTGCGTGACATTATCGGGATAGGTGTAATCGGGCGAATAGGCGAAGGGAGCAGAGGTGTCGTAAAGGGACATGAAGGGAACCTGAGTTCTCTCCCCATCTGCCACGATATAGAGCTGAGCATTGAGCTGTTCCGTGCCGTCGGTATGTCGCGTCCAGGCATTCTGAATGTTTCCGTTGCGATAGAAGCCGTCGATGGTAAATCGATAGGAACCGGCAGGCATGTTGGAAAGCGTCTGGTAGGCATTATAGTTCTGATTGTAAAACTCGGCAACCGTCCCTGGAGCATCAAGGAAGGACGTGCCTTGCCATCCGCTTCTGCCCTCAGCAAAGGTCGGATTGCGAAGGCGGTCGGTAATGTCAATCCAGTCATCATCAGACGGTTCTGGTTTCCATTCGGGAGTCACGTCCTCGACGGGAATGCGCATTATCGTGAGGGAATGAGATGGGAGTAGGACATTGGACAATTCGCTGACATTCGACCATTGAGTGGGTTTGACCATTTCCCTGTTGGTCATGGAGTTCTCGTCTGCCCCGCTGGTACTGCTGAGCACTTGCTGAATGGCCTGTCCCGTCCATTGGAAATCCTTGAAGCGAAGCGTGGCCTGCTCCGAAGCACCTTGATTGATGAGCTTCACGATTAGCGTATCCTCGGTTTGATTCAAGGCTGCGCAGGCATAGACTTTGCGGGTATCGGGTAGCGTGATGTGATGATAGAGCGAATTGTCCACATAGCAATACACGTCCTGGCCCTTCTTGACGATTCGCAAGTGATAGGTTTGGCCCTGATTGAGCGAGCCTGAGAGCTTGGTCAGCGTCCGCTTGGAGCCTCCTGAACACAGTTCGATGGCATGCTGGGTATTGTTCCAGCCGCCCAGATTCCACCAGATGAAATTGTCTTGAGCGGCATAATAGAAGGCCACGAGGAAGCCTTCGTTGCCCGACCTCTTGGTGGCATCCAGCTCGATGGTATAGTCCTCGCTGCAAGCCACTTGGCAGACGTTACATTCTCCCTGCATGGAGGTGCTCGTCTGGTTGAGCCCGCCGCCACTGATACTCCACGAGCCGCCCGTCGCATTCCAATGCTCGCTGTATTCCTGAGCGTCACTAAAGTCGGTGGCATAGAGCGTCTGCCCCTGCCCGTCGGTCACGCTGATATTGTCGTAGGTCACGGATGTGGACCACGAGCTGAGGCCAATGGCTTTGTTGTTGGAATAGACGGAGTTGCCCTGCTCTTCCCAAGTGATGTTTTGATAGCCCACGTTCGATGCCATCATTTGCTGAACATAATAGCTGGGCGTACCGAAGGCGTTGGCGGCATTGAAGCGAATCATGTCGGGCATCCAGGGCGAGGGATGGCTCTCGTGGCAGAAGATGGGGGCATAGGAGGACATGATGCAGACGTCGGAATTCCGCTCCATACCGGCCATATAGATGGCTTCGGAGAGGGCAGCGTTGAGGTTGCCCAAGATGCCGAAATCGCTCGTCACGGCATATTCTCCAGCATAGACGCGATAGCCTTCACGATTGAAATGGTCGTATTTGCCATATTGCTGGGCGAACCACGACGTGCTGCGATAGTAGTGTTCATCCACGACATCGACAGGACTGCCGTTGCGCCACGACGGGTCGTCGGTGCCCCACGACTCCACGTTTCCTATCAGTATCATTTCGGGGTATTTAGCCTTTATGGCATCATAGAACTTCTGGTAGCGCTCTACGTAGTGGTCGCTCTGGTCATTGTTGTTCGAAAAGCTGTAGTTGTAGTTCTCATTGCCTATCTCCAGGAGTCTTATGCCGAAAGGCTCCGGGTGTCCGTTGGCAGCTCGCTTGGCGCCCCAAGTCGTGCTGACGTCGCCGTTGCAATATTCTATCAGGTCGAGGGTCTCCTGAATGTAGTCTCCCAAATCCTGATAGTTCTGCATCCAGCCATGGCCGAGTCCGATGTTGCAGACGAAGAGAGGCTCAGCGCCAAGGTCTTCGGTCAGTTGAAGCAGCTCGTGCAGTCCCAATCCGTCGCTCACGCGATAGCCCCAGTTCACGTTCCAATGCCCGGGGCGTTCCTCGATGGGGCCTATGGTTTTCTTCCACTCGAAACGATTCGTCTGGCCGTCTCTCCATGTACCTTCGATGTAGCAACCGCCCGGGAAGCGGACGAATGTAGGATGAAGCATGGCGAGCATCTCGGCGAGGTCGCGTCTGCAACCGTTTGGACGGTCGTTGTAAGTAGGAGGCATCAGGGAAACCACGTCCAAATAGACCACCATCGGCTCCAGTCCCTTCAGGGCCAGCCAGCCCTTTGCAGACGAGGAGGTGGCGGTCAGCTGGAGTGTGAATTTCTGCCAGTCGTCGGTCAGATTGACTTCAAACTCCTCGCTCCCAATGTTTTCCTTGCTGTCGTTTTGCAATTCGGCACACATTCTGCCATCGAGCGTGCCGTCAGTCTTTGCCCAGAAACTCAGGGTGTAGGTCTCGCCCTTCACGATGTTCATGCCCCAGAAGCCCTCGTTTCGGACGCCTGCTCCGGCCTCGTCAACCGTCAGCTTCAGAGCGCGGCTTTGGGCGCTATTGAGCAGATTGACGGACGACAGGCCAAGGCTCATACTGCCAAACCCCTGCCATCCGTCGGGACTGGAAGTATTGTCTTCGAAGGAACGATTGCGAACCAGCTCGGCATAGAGGCCGCCGTCGCCACCATGGTTTATCTCCTCGTAGAAAATACCGTACTGGAGCGGGCTGAGCAGCGGTCCGCGCTGGGAGGAAGAGAACTCGAAGGACACTTGCGCCTTGCCCTCAATGGAGCTGAGGAGGCAAATCACGCAAAAAAGATGGAAAATGACATTTTTCATGGATAATTATTTTAATTAATTTCTGCTACAAAGGTACGGAATAAAACGCAAATCACCAAATATAATGAGCTTCATTTCCCCTTTTTTACTCAAGTTGGGTTGAAAGGGAAGCTAAAAGGACACATTTATAAATATAAGGATACAGGACACAGAATACAGTTCTTTTGAATAGCAATATAAATCGGGGCAAACAACTGTAGTAAATTATTCAATTCAAGTGTCGGGAGCCCGAGCTGCAGACTGTCCAGAATTTCCTACACGTGGGAATCGGTTTTCCTACACGTGGGAATCGGCTATCCTACACGTGGGAATCGGCTTTCCTACGTGTAGGAATATCGGCGCATCCCTATCCCTCGAAAAATCTTTGACTTACAGAAACGGCTCAATACATCAGGCTTGCGAGGAAGTAGCGGAATGAGTAGGCGCGTAGAGGCAGGGGCAGGAAGCCTTCCTGCTTGAGTTCTGATTTGCGTCTGCGCAACTCTCGGAGGCTGCGGGTCAGGGACCAAATCTTCTGCAGGTAATCGACAGTCAGCTGTCTTATTCTGCGTTTCAGCAGAGGTTCATCGAGCGAGCGCAATTCGCGGAGTATGAAATGGATATCGTCGAGCCTTCTATGTATTTGCAGGACAGATTTGGAGCTTGTTATCGTGCCTTCGTGCTGACGGTAGAAATAGGCTTTGACATCGAGTTCGACAAGCGATTCAGCCCTCAGAAACAGTTGCGGAGTGAAGAGTTCATCCTCGTGAAGAAGACCCGGCGAGAACCGCAAGTCGCCAAGTGCCTCGCGCCGGAAAGCATAGCCCCATGCCGCGGCACGAAGGTTACGGCGCTGGAGGAACTTACTCCCCCGCCCTTTCCAATGGATAGCCGCCTTGCCTTGCCTGCTTTTCTCAGGCTCTTTAGGAGAAGGCCGGTCAGAAGCCTTGAACATCACCACATCGGGCCTCTCACTCCTGATTTGCTCGAGGACGGCCTCATAAGCAGAAGGGAAGATGTAGTCGTCGGCATCGACGAACTGCAGGTATTCGCCCCCGGAATGCTTGATACCCGTATTTCGCGCCACCGAAAGCCCCGCCTGCTCCTGTCGAATGAAGCGGAATCCCTTCTTTCCGGCATAGGTAGGCGGCACTTCGCTGCCATCGTCCACCACGATTATCTCAGCCTCTTCGGGCGAAAGAGGAAGGGCCTGAATGCTCTCCAGGCAAGAGATGAGGTAGTCTTCCGGCTCATTGTGATAGGTGATGATGAAAGAAATAATTGGCTCCATGGTGGGGCAAAGATACGAAAAAAAGTGAAAAGTGAAAATGAAAAGTGAAAAATTATTTGTATCTTTGCACAGAAAATGGGAAAAGAACAACCTCAAACAACAGCCACAAACAACAGCCCCCGACCCCTCCAAAGGAATAGCCTCCCCCGACCCCTCCAAAGGAATAGCCTCCCCCGACCCCTCCAAGGAGGGGGGAATAAATAGTAAAATAGTTAAATAGTAAATAAATCGTAAATCGTAAATAGTCAAATCGTAAATTACTTAAATCGTAAATAAATAGTAAATCGTAAATCGTCAAATCGTATATTACTTAAATAGTCAAATCGTAAATTACATGATAGTTTGTATTGCTGAGAAACCTTCGGTGGCACGCGAGATAGCGAACGTGCTGGGTGCTAAGACGCAGAAGGACGGCTACCTGGAGGGCAACGGATATCAGGTGACGTGGACGTTCGGACACCTGTGCGAACTCAAGGAGCCGCACGAATACACGCCGATGTGGAAGAGCTGGAGCCTCGGCCAGCTGCCTATGATTCCACCTCGCTTCGGCATCAAGCTCAAGCAGGACAAAGGCGTCGAGAAGCAGTTCCACATCATCGAGGGACTGATGCAGAAGGCTGACGAAATCATCAACTGCGGCGATGCCGGGCAGGAGGGCGAACTCATCCAGCGATGGGTGATGCAGAAGGCGGGAGCGAAGTGCCCCGTGAAGCGACTTTGGGTGAACAGCCTGACCGAGGAAGCCATCCGCGAAGGCTTCCAGACGCTCAAGGACCAAAGTGCCTACCAAGGGCTCTACGAGGCAGGACTCATGCGGGCCATCGGCGACTGGCTGCTGGGCATGAATGCCACAAGGCTCTATACTCAGAAGTATGCGGCCGGGCGGCATCAAGTGCTCAGCGTGGGCAGGGTGCAGACCCCTACCCTCGCCCTTGTCGTGGCCCGTCAGCGGGAGATTGACAACTTCGTCCCCAAGCAGTCGTGGGTGCTCTCCACGCTCTACAGAGACACGAAGTTCAACGCGATAGTGCGGGATGAAGAGGCGGAGGCCGAGGACGCTGCCAATGTGGCCGCTGCTGCCGAGAAAGGCAAGAAGCAAAAGCCGAAGGGCATCATCTACAAGCCTTTGGAATACACCACAGAAGCCGAGGGCAAGGCTGTCATCGAAAGCATCAAGGACAACCCCTTCACCGTCCTTTCTGTCGAGAAGAAGAAAGGCACGGAGTCGCCGCCGAGGCTCTACGACCTGACAGGGCTTCAGGTGGATTGCAACAAGAAGCTCGGGCTCTCTGCCGAGCAGACGCTTTCCATCATCCAAAGCCTCTACGAAAAGAAGGTCACGACCTATCCGCGAGTTGACACCACCTTCCTGCCCGACGATGTCTATCCGAAGTGCCCGCAGACGATGAACGGGCTCTATCAGACGAAGTTCGCAGGCGTGGCTCCCTATGCCGACCTCATACGGCCCCTTGGTGGCGGCAAGTCCCTGCGCAAGTCGAAGAAGGTGTTCGACAACTCGAAGGTGACCGACCACCACGCCATCATCCCCACAGGCATCATCCCGCAAGGCCTCACAGAGCTGGAGCAGAAGGTGTTCGACCTCGTGGCACGTGCCTTTATTGCTGCCTTTTATGATGACTGCAAGTTCGAGACGACGACTGTCATAGGGCAGACCACCTATAACTCCCCCAAGGGGGAGAACCAAGAAGCCTCTCCTTTAAGGGGAGGTCCGGAGGGGTCTATCCTGTTCCGCACCACTGGCAAGGTGATTATCGAAGAAGGATGGAGAGTGGTTTTCAAGAAGAAGACCGAAGCAAACGAGGAAGACAGTGAACAAGCATCCCTTCCTGTCTTCGAGAAGGGTGAGAGCGGGCCACACATTCCTTCGCTCTCCGAGAAATGGACGACGCCTCCAAAACCCTATACCGACGCCACCTTGCTGCGAGCGATGGAAACGGCGGGCAAGACCGTAGAGGACGAGGAACTCCGTGATGCCCTCAAGGAGAACGGCATCGGGCGGCCAAGCACCAGGGCTGCCATCATCGAGACCCTCATCCGCCGCCACTACATCCGCCGCGAACGTTCCTCCCTGCATCCCACTCCGACGGGGTTCGAACTCATCGACCTCATTCACGAGGAACTGCTCAAGAGCGCAGAACTCACAGGCCGATGGGAGAAGAAACTACGCCAGATAGAGCGGCACGAATACGAAGCCCGTACCTTCCTCGACGAACTCAAACAGATGGTTTCCGACATCGTGCTTGCCGTCCTGAGAGAGAAAAAGTCGCCCGCATGAAGAGAGATTTAGAGGGCTCCCTACAATAAAAGACGTCTTTATTCGTTATATATATAATGGTATATAAAATATGAAGACTCTTCTGCGATATATTCTTCTGGCACTTCTTGTCGCCGCCTGCACCCCCGAGACGCATGTCAAGAAGGGCGACCAGTTCTATGCAATCGGCGAATACTTCGACGCATCTGCCGAATACAAGAAAGCCTATTCGCGCACGCAGCCGAAGGATAAGGAGAAGCGCGGCCAACGTGCCTTCAAGATGGCACAATGCTACCGCCGCATCAACTACACCGCAAAGGCCATCGGCGCCTATCAGAACTCCATCCGCTACGGCTATCCCGACTCGATGGCGCTCTTCTACCTCGGACAGCTGCAGCAGAAGAACGGCGACTACAAGAGCGCCATCAAGTCCTATACCGCCTTCCTCGAGAAGGTGCCGGGCGACACACTGGCCCTCAATGGCTTGAAAGGGTGCGAGCTCGCGCCCAAATGGAAGGAGGCGTTCTCGCTCTACAGCATCAAGAAGGAGCCGATACTGACCAGCCGTCGAAGCGACTTCTGCCCCGCTCTGCTTGGCGACGAAAACGACATGCTCTACTTCACCAGCACACGCAACGACGCGAAAGGCAACGAGATAAGTGGTATCACGGGAACCAAGAGCGCCGACATCTTCTTCACAAAGAAGGACGACAAGGGCAAGTGGGAACCCGTTGAAGCCGTCGAGGGCGACCTCAATAGCGAGTACGAGGAGGGAGCCTGCTGCTTCTCGCCCGATGGCAAGACGATGTACCTGACCCAATGCACCTACGACTCCGACTATCCCCGCTACGCCCAAATCTTCACCAGCTCGCGCAGCGATGCCTCATGGAGCAAGCCGCAGCTGCTGCCCATCTCGAAGGACACCCTCTCCAGCTTCGCCCATCCCGCCGTCTCGCCCGATGGCCTGTGGCTCTACTTCACAAGCGACATGCCTGGCGGACAGGGAGGCTTCGACATCTGGAAGATAGCCATCACCAGCCACGGCCTCGGAGGCGTGGAGAACGTCGGATGGCCTATCAACACGCCCGGCGACGAGATGTTCCCCACCTTCCGACCCAACGGCGACTTCTACTTCTCCAGCAACGGACACGTGGGGATGGGAGGACTAGACATCATCAAAGCCACGCAGGACAGCCTGGGCGTCTGGACGCTCGAGAACCTGAAATATCCCATGAACTCGAGCGGCGACGACTTCGGCATGACCTTCGAGGGACTACACAATCGCGGCTACTTCTCCACCAACAGAGGCGATGCCAGAGGCTGGGACCACATCATGTCGTTCGAGCACCCCGAAGTCATACAGACCGTCAAGGGCTGGGTCTATGAGAAGGACGGCTACGAACTGCCCGAAGGCCTCGTCTATATGGTGGGCGACGACGGCACCTACCTCAAGCTCAGCGTGCGCGGCGACGGCAGCTTCGAGCAGGAGGTGAAGCCTAGGGTCAACTACGTCTTCCTGGGAACCTGCAAGGGCTATCTCAATCACAAAGAAGAGCTTAGCGTCGATACCAGTAGCGTGAGCCAGGAGTTCGTGCTGCAGTTCCCCCTCGCAAGCATCGAGAACCCCGTCCTCATCCGCAACATCTTCTATGAGTTCGACTCCGCGGTTCTTCTCGACAGTTCAAAGGTGGCCCTCGACAGCCTCGTAGTCCTCCTCAACGAGAACCCCAACGTCACCATCGAACTGGCAGCACATTGCGACTTCCGCGGCAAGGACGAATACAACGAGAAGCTGTCGCAGCGGCGGGCAGAGAGCGTCGTGAACTACCTCATCGAACATGGAATCGACACGCTCCGACTCTCCCCGAAGGGATATGGCGAGAAGCGTCCGAAGATAGTAACACGCAGGATAGCAGCCACATACGACTTCCTCAACGAAGGCGACACCCTGACGGAAGCCTTCATCATGGCCCTCGAGGACGAGGAGAAGCAGGAAATCTGCCATTCCCTGAACCGAAGGACAGAGTTCAAGGTGCTCCGTACCACCTACAAGCTCTTCGACGTGCCCGAGGAGAAAGCCGCTCCCATAAAGGAAGAATTAGAGGAAGCGCCAGACGGTGAAGGAATGGCTCCGCCCGACTCCACGCTTTTGGGAGAGAAAAAGGGCCTCGCCCCCATGAAGGAAGGTGCGGAAGGCACCCTGCGGGACAAGGAGCAGAAGGACGATAAGAAGGACGACAGCCAGAAGAAGCCGACGGGCGACAGAAGCGGCGAAGCAAAGAAGGCCACCTTAGACCCGGCAAAGCGGCAGCAGATACGGGAATCAAAGATAAGGGGAAAGGAAGAAACCCTGACGCCCGAAGAGCTGGGCAAGCTCAGAGAAATGGAAAAGCTCAAGGAAGAAGAGCGAAGAAGACAAGAGAAAGAGGCGGAAGGAGGACTGTAGTTTTTTTAATTTACGATTTGACTATTTACGATTTACGATTTATTTACGATTTAGCTATTTAATTATTTACAGGGTTCCTGTAGCTGTTCTCCCCTCCTTTCTCCACTCCTTTGGAGGGGTCGGGGGAGGCTATTCCTTCGGAGAGGGGTTAGGGGTGAGGCTGTTATTTACAATTTAGCTATTTAATTATTTACAGCATTCTTGGACCTCAGATATTTAACCACGAATTGCACGAATTCTTTTTCACCTTTTTCACCTTTTCATGGGCGTAGCCAATTCGCTTTCTATGTTAAATTCCAAATATTTTGACCATTATTTTTAATATTAT
>CAMJOE010000045.1:0-19451 GCA_946407485.1 uncultured Prevotellaceae bacterium
GCAAGCAACCTCGCACGACCGACAGCTACATCGTCTCCTGCTCCAAGATTTACAGTTTCGAACCGCTCGTTCCTGAAGAGCTGGACGGTGAGGAAGGCGACTACATCCTTGGCTATCAGGGCAATCTTTGGACCGAGCAAGTGGCTTATCCCGAGCACGCCCTCTATCAGTTGCTGCCCCGCCTGGCCAGCATGTGCGAAGTGCAGTGGTGCAACCCCGAGCAGAAGGACTTCGAGGGATGGAAGAAGCGACTGCCCCAGCTGAAGAAGCTCTACGACAAGGCAGGCTTCGTCTATTGCAACGAGGTGGAGTAAAGGCTTCCGACAAGGAAAAAGAATTATAGTTCCGAGACATGCAGCGGCACATCGTCTATAACGTTGTGCCGCTCTTTTTATGCCGCTCTGTTGCCCGATTTTGCCAAGGTAATTCGTTGCTGCATCGCGACGAAGCAATTGCTGCATGGCGACAAAGCAATTGCTGCATGGCGATGCAGCAATCAACTCTATTGGAAAAGTCCGGTTACTCTTAAATAACGAGACGCCATCTTCAAAAGATAAGTGAACGGTTACTTGACGATAAACCAGGGATTGTGGAGGTCGGGTTTGTTGTAGACGAGCGGAAGCCCCGTCTTGTAGTCCAAGACCTGCTTGCCGCAAGCACGGCAGATGGCATCGCCCGCAGCCGTGTCCCACTCCATTGTGGGGGCAAAACGGGGATAGACATCGGCGCTCCCCTCTGCCACGATACACATTTTCAGGCTGCTGCCCTTGCTGACAACCTCAACAGAGCGGTTCACCGCGCGCAGCTTCTTTATGTATTCCTCCGTCTCGGCGTTCATGTGCGAGCGGCTTGCCACGACCTTCAGGCCGATATGGTCGAGCAAGGCCTGCTGCGGCAGGGAGTAGAAGGTCAGGGGCTCCTTTCTCTGAGTGACGGGAACGTCAAGGTAATCCATCCTTACCCCCTCCACCCGACGCGCTCCCCAGCCCACGATGCCGCCATAAACGGTGCCAAGGGTGGGCGCGAAGATGATGCCGAGGATGGGCCTGCCGTCCTCGATGAGAGCTATGTTGACCGTGAACTCGCCGTTTCGCTTGATGAATTCCTTTGTGCCGTCGAGCGGGTCAACGATCCAGAGCCTATGCCAGTTCTTGCGCTCCTCGTAGGGAATCTGGGCGCCCTCCTCGCTCAGGATGGGATATCCCGAGGGTTTCAGACGCTCCACGATGCAGTCGTGCGACGCCTTGTCGGCAAGCGTCAGCGGACTGTTGTCGGCCTTCATCTCGATGCCGAAGTCGTGCGATGGGTCGTCGTATATGCGCATGATTTCCCTGCAGGCATATACCGAGGTGTTTATCGCGAGGTCGAGGATATTGTCGTTCTGCATACTACAACATTTTCAGAGCCAGCTTGATGACGCGTTCGACGGGTGCATCCGGCTCGTCGGTTAGGATTTTCTGTACTACTTTATGGGCGGGAGCGGGACTGAATCCAAGCATGGAGAGAGCTGCGACGGCCTCGTCGAGCACCTCCTTGTTGACCGTCGGAGCGGCCGATGCCGAGGGCGATGCGGCCTGAATGCCGAGCGAACCGATTTTGTCGCGAAGCTCCACGATGATGCGCTGGGCAGCTTTCGGGCCGATGCCCTTCACGGTCTTCAGCATCTTGTCGTTGCCCTCGCTGATGATGCCCGCCAGTTCCTGAACGGTCATCGAGGAGAGAATCACGCGGCTCGTGGCGGCTCCGATACCGCTCACCCCGTTCAGCAAGAGGAAGAGCTCGCGCTCGGCCTTCGTGCTGAAGCCCCACAGCTGGTAGGCGTCTTCGCGTATCGACTCCGTAATCCACAACTTCACCTCCTGCTTGCCCTGTATGGCAGAAAAGGTGTTCAGGGAGATATTCACGCCGTACCCTACCCCATGGCACTCGACGATGGCGAGTGCAGGAGCAAGCTCGGCAAGGGAACCTTTCAGATATTCAATCATATTCTAATTAAAAATTAAGAAAGAAGAATTAAGAATTTGGTTGTGCAAAGATACGAAAAAGTTATGGATTAGAGATTGAAAAAGGGGGATAATTCTTAATTCTTCACTTTTAATTCTTAATTTCTATATGTCTTATACAATAAAAGGACGCATACGCACGTTAATATAAAGACATGAGCGCGCGAAAAGTCATATTAGTTTTGATGCTGCTGCTGGCAGCCCCCTACCCGCTCTCCCTTTTGGGGAGTGCTATTGGTGGTGCTGCGGAAATGGAGTACTCCCCCAAAGGGGGAGCGGAGAGGGGGCTGTCTGCTCCTGCCGACACCATCACGGACGGCAAACCCCGCTATTCGGTTCGCAGGACTGGCACAGAGGACACGAAAGACCTCCGCAAGAAGACTGCCGACCTAAAAGACCCCGACAACCTGAAGACCGAAGTCATCTACGACGAGAAGGACAATACCTACTCCATCGGCACCTCGCTCTCCGAGTCGGAAGGCGGCACGGGCACCTCGGGAACAAGGGGAACGAGAGACACAGGCTCCAAGGGCTCCAGCACGAGCCGCACCACCAGCTCTTCGGGCAGAAGCGGCAGCGGAAGCCGAGGCGGGAACACCTCTTCGCAAAGCTCCTCGCAGACGGGAGCCGCAGGCGCTTCTTCGGGAAGCCTGCTTCCAGGGCGCTCCGGCTTTACGCTCGGCACCGCAACGGGCTTCCTCAACGCGCCGGTCCTGATGACGCCGGAAGAGTATCAGGAGTGGTCGCTCCAGAACTCCATGCAACAATACTGGCGCCAGAAGAACGCGGAGGCTTTCGAGGCCGAGGGCAAGAACAAGTTCGACTTCACGGACATGCACTTCGACCTCGGACCTGCCGAAAAGATATTCGGCCCGGGCGGCGTGCAAATCAAGACACAAGGCAGCGCAGAGCTCAAGATGGGCATCAACTCGAAGAAGGTCAACAACCCAGCCCTCGCCGCTTCAAGACGCAAGACCGTGGGCTTCGACTTCGACGAGAAGATAAACCTCAGCCTCAACGGTAAGGTGGGCGACAAAATCAACATGAACCTGAACTACAACACGCAGGCCACCTTCGACTACGACGCCCAAAACCTCAAACTCAAATACGACGGCAAGGAGGACGAAATCGTCAAGCTCATCGAGGCGGGCAACGTCTCCTTCCCCAGCAATGTGGGCCTCGTGCCGGGCGTCAGCAGCCTCTTCGGCCTCCGCACGGACGTGCAGTTCGGCAAGCTGAAGATTCAGTCCGTCATCAGCCAGAAGAAGAGCGCCAGCTCGAGCGTAAACAGCAAAGGCGGCTCGCAAACCACCAATTTCGAGTTCAGCGCGACCAACTACGAAGAGAACCGCCACTTCTTCCTCTCGCACTTCTTCCGCGAGAAGTTCGACCAAGCAATGGCCACCCTGCCCACCATCTCGAGCGGCATCAACATCAAGCGCGTTGAAATCTGGGTCACAAACAAGAGCGGCAGAACCGAAAACAACCGAAACATCATCGCCCTGGCCGACCTGGGCGAACCCACCTACATCTACAACCCCATCTGGACGGGCACAGGAACCAGCGTTCCCAACAACCGCTCCAACAGCATGTACGACATCCTCGTCAACAATTATGCCGAAGCCCGCGACATCTCGCAAGCCACCTCCATCCTCGACGGAATAGAGAAATTCTACGGCAGCGTTGACTACGAGAAACTGCAAGCGGCGCGCAAGCTCACCACGAGCGAATACACCGTCAACAACGCCCTTGGTTATGTCAGCCTCTCAAGCACGCTCCAGGTGGACGACGTCCTCGCTGTCGCCTATGAATACACCTATATGGGCACAACCTATCAGGTGGGCGAGTTCGCAAGCGACATTACGGACAACTCCAAAGCGCTCTTCGTCAAACTGCTGAAAGGCACCTCCGGCAGTCCCAACCTGCCCACTTGGCGACTGATGATGAAGAACGTCTACTACCTCGGCACTCAGAAAGTGATGGCCGACAAGTTCCGTCTCGACATCAAGTACCAAAGCGACTCCACAGGCGTCTATCTCAGCTATCTGCCCGAAGAGAAGTTCAAGAGCACCATCCTCCTGAGAGCACTCAACCTCGACCGCCTCGACGCCAAGAACAACCCCCACCCCAACGGACAGTTCGACTTCGTGGAGGGCTATACCATCAGTAAGGGCCGCATCATCTTCCCCGTGGCCGAACCATTCGGCGAACACTTGGCAAAATGGATTAACGACCCCGCCTTGGCCGACAAGTATTGCTTCCGCGAACTGTACGACAGCACGAAGACCGTGGCGAAGCAAATCACGGAGCACGACAAGTTCCTGCTGACCGGTCGCTACAAAGGCACCAATGCAGGCGAAATTGACCTCGGCGTAACCAACGTGGCAAAGGGCTCTGTCATCGTTACCGCAGGCGGCACAACACTTACCGAAAACGTCGATTACACGGTCGATTACAACATGGGGCGCGTCACCATCATCAATCAGAGCCTCATCGATTCAGGCACCAACATAAGCGCTTCCGTCGAGAGCAACGACACGTACGGAATGCAGAGAAAAACGATGGTCGGCCTGAACCTCGACTATCAAATCAACAAGAACTTCACGGTCGGCGGTACGGTCATGCACCTCAGCGAGCAACCCCTCACCACAAAGGTCAGCATGGGCAACGAACCGCTGAAGAATACTATTTGGGGCCTGCACGTCAGCTGGAAGAAAGAGAGCCAGTGGCTCACGAACCTCATCGACAAGCTGCCGCTCATCCAATGCACGCAACCCAGCATGATTACCTTCAACGGAGAGTTCGCCCAGCTCCTCGCAGGACAGAACCATAGCGTTCAGGGCGATGCCTCCTACCTCGACGACTTCGAGAGCAGCAGCATCAAGAGCAGCCTGACACAACCCACTTACTGGAGCATGTCGAGCACGCCAAGCATGTTCGCCGAGAGCAAGCTCTCCGCAGATGCCACTTACGGCTACAATCGCGCTTTGCTGGCCTGGTACTACGTTGACCCCATCTTCACGCGTCGAAGCAGTACCCTCACGCCCAGCCACATCAAGAGCGACCTCGACCAGCTCTCCAGCCACTATGTCCGCGAGGTCTATGAGCGCGAGCTTTATCCCCAGAAATCGCAGAACAACTACACCAGCGCAACGGGCCTCAGCGTCTTGAACCTCGCCTTCTATCCGAGGGAACGCGGCGCCTACAACCTCTCGACCGATGTCGACCAGAACGGCCACCTCAACCATCCGGAAGAGAAGTGGGGCGGCATGATGCGCAAGCTCGACAATACCGACTTCGAGGCGCAGAACATCGAGTACATCGAGTTCTGGATGATGGACCCCTTCATCTACAAGCACGACCAGCCGGGCAATCACGGCGGCGACCTCTACTTCAACCTCGGCGAAGTCTCAGAGGATATCCTCAAGGACGGCAAGAAGTACTTCGAGAGCGGAATGCCCGTGGACGGCAATCCGCAGTACTTTACGGAAGGCTACTGGGGACGCATACCGAACAGTAGCAGCGTGACCTACGCCTTCAACAACGAAGCAGGAGCACGTGCCCGTCAGGATGTCGGCCTGAATGGCCTCAACGATGATGAGGAGCGAGAGTTCGAACTCTATGCCAACTACTTGCAACAGATACAGAGCAAGGTCTCGGGAGCAGTCTACGACAGCATCTATGCCGACCCCGCAAACGACAACTACCACTACTATCGCGGCTCTGACTTCGACCAGCTTCAAACCTCCATCCTCAACCGCTACAAGCGCATCAATATGCCTCAAGGCAACAGCGCCGACTCCGACACAAGACCCGAAAGCTACGAGACGGCCTGGAAGGTGACGCCTGATGTGGAGGACATCAACCAGGACTTCACCCTCAACGAATACGAGAAGTACTATCAATATCGGGTCAGCATCCGCCCCGAGGATATGGTGGTGGGACGCAACCACATCGCCGATAAGCGAACAGCGAGCGTGAAGCTTCGTAACGGAAATACAGAAGAATGCACCTGGTACCTCTTCCGCATCCCCCTGAGGGAATATGAGGACAAGGAGGGCAACATTCGCGACTTCACGAGCATCCGCTTCATGCGTATCTTCATGACGGGCTTCGAGGAAGATATCATTCTCCGACTCGCCACGCTCGACCTCGTGCAAGGCGACTGGCGAACCTATCAGCAGCCTCTCTACAACGGTACGGTCGCTTCTACAGGCAGCGGAACGCTGGAGGTAAGTACCGTCTGCATCGAGGAGAACAACGACAAGCAGCCCGTCAACTACGTCTTGCCTCCTGGCATCACCCGTATCACCGACCCTTCGCAGTCACAACTCGTCGAGGCCAACGAGCAGGCGATGTGCATGGTGGCTCGCAACCTCGGAGGTAGCGAAGCAAAGGCCGTCTATAAGAACTGCAACTACGACATGCGCCAGTACAAGCACCTGCAGATGTACGTCCACGCAAATGCGCTTGCAGAAAACATTACGGCCACGACCGACGGCGAATGCAGCGTATTCATCCGTCTCGGCTCTGACTATAAGAGCAACTACTACGAATACGAAGTGCCCCTGAAGCTCACGCCTGAAGGCAACTACGACACTTATAGCGCCGCCGGTTGCTTGGCCGTCTGGCCCGCTGAGAACATGGTGGATATCGATTTCGACCTCTTCACCTCCCTTAAAAAGCAACGCAATGCTCAGGCCAGCATCGGAGCCACTTCGATGAACCGACTCTTCTCCACCTATGACGAGAACAACCCCAACAACCGCATCTCCATCATGGGTAATCCCACTCTCGGCGAGGTCAAGACCATCATGATCGGTATTCGCAACAATAGTGGCAAGACGAAGAGCATCGAGGTTTGGGCAAACGAGTTGCGACTCCAGGAGTTCAGCAACAATGGCGGCTGGGCAGCTCAGGGAAGCCTGCAGGTGCAGCTCAGCGACCTGGGTTCCGTCAACGCCACCGCCAAGATGATTACTTCCGGCTTCGGAGGTATCGAGCAGAGCGTAGCTCAACGCAAGAACGAGGACAACCTCAACTACTCCGTCTCAACCCAATTCGACCTCGGCCGTCTCCTCCCCGAAAAGGCCAAGCTTCACGTCCCCGTATATTATAGTTATAGTAAGGAGAAGGTGGCACCGAAGTACAATCCCTTCGATACGGACATGCTTCTTGGCGACGCCATCGACGCACTGGCCGAGCGTCATCAGAAAGACTCCCTCAGAAGTCTCACGACACATACCGAGACCAACAGGAACCTGTCCTTCTCAGGCGTACGACTCAACATCAGCACGCCCAAACACCCCATGCCCTACGACCCCGCCAACTTCACTTTCGGCTATAGTCGTTCCAGACAAAACACGGAAGGACAGACCACCGTTTACGAGCGCGATTTGAACTGGAAAGCAAGCCTCAACTATTCTTGGAGCCCGAACTGGAAGTCGTGGGAGCCCTTCAAGAACCTCAAGGGCAAGAGCAAATGGCTCGACATCATCAAGGCACAGAACCTCGCATTCGCTCCGCAGAGCATCACGTTCTCCACCGACATGAACCGCAACTACTATGAGTTGCAGGAGCGTGACCTCGAGAATCCGGGCGACTTCTCTGCCCTGCCCGCAACCTTCAGCCAGAACTGGACTTGGAACCGCAACTTCTCGCTTAAATGGGACATCTTCAAGGCGCTCCACTTCACCTTCACAAGCGGTACGAAAGCCGAAATCGAGGAGCCCTACACGCAAATCAACAAGGACCTCTATCCCGACCGCTACGAAGCATGGAAGGACTCTGTGAAATGGAGTCTGCGCCACTTCGGCCGCCCGCTCGACTACACTCAGAATACGCAAATCAGCTATAAGCTTCCGCTCGAGAAGATACCCGTCTTCGACTGGGCTTCCGTAGATGGCTCTTACACCGCAAACTATTCATGGAAGCGCGGAGCAGAGAGAGCCGGACGTCCTTCGCTCGGCAATACCATCAACTCGCAGCGAACCTACAACATCAACGGCAAGATTGACCTCGAGAAGCTCTACAATCACAGCAAATTCCTGCAGGAAGCCAACAAGCGCTTCTCCGCCTCGAATGCCAAGACCAAGGCAAGCCAGAAGAAAGCTGAGAAGGAGAGGGAGGACAAGGCCAAGAAAGCTGAGAAGGACAAGGAAAAAGAGGCTCGACAGAAGGCCGAGCAAGAGTCGATGGAGACGGGCGAGTCCGTTGACAGCATCATGTCCAGAGGTCAGAAGGGCATTACCAAGCAAAGCAACGTGGCGGGTGTCAGCACGAAGAAGAAGACCGAGAACAAGGGCTTTGTTCAGGAGATTACGCTCTACCCCGATTCCGACCTCGTCATTGCCCACGGTCAGAAGTCCAAGCGAGTACGCGTTACGGCACGCGACAGCAGTGGTTTCGCCTACAACATCAAATTCAAGAAGGTGGACGAGAACAGCATCCGCATCGTCAAGACACCAGTCGATACCACGAACGTTCGACTCAACGTCGTGGCTCTGCCCAAGGCATCCGAGCAGAAATGGTACGGCTTGGCGCAGACGGCAGCGCGCTTCCTCATGATGGTTCGCAACGTCAGCATCACGTATCGCAACACCTACAACCTCGCCGTGCCGGGCTTCTTGCCCGATGTCGGCGACATGCTCGGCCAGAAGAAGCTCGGAGGCATATTCACGCCCGGACTCGACTACGCCTTCGGATTCGTGAACGACAGTTATCTCGACAAAGCCAAGAGTCGCGGCTGGCTGCTGGGAAGCGACAGCGTGGCCACACCTGCCACCATCGCCAACACCGAGGACCTGCAGGTCAAGATGACCCTCGAGCCATTCACAGACGTCAAGATAGACCTCAACATGAGCCGCACCGACAATCGCAACAAGAGCATCCAGTACATGTACGGCACTGCGCCCGTCCACAGCGGCTCGTTCAACATGACAACCATCAGCATCGGCTCGGCATTTGCCAGCCCAGGTTCCGCAAGCAACGGCTACTACAACAAGACGTTCCAGAAGTTCCTCCGAAACCTCGACGTCTATCAGCAACGCGTCGAAGCACAATACCTCGGCCGGCGTTACCCCGAGGGAACTGGCATGAGCGGCACATTCAATCCCGAGAACGGAACCGTGAACAAATACAGCGCCGACGTCATGGTGCCTGCCTTCCTCAACGCCTATACAGGAAGCAAGGGACTCGACATCTTCCCGTCGCTCCTGAAGATGCTGCCCAACTGGAGCATCAACTACAAGGGTCTCAGCAACCTGCCATGGGTGCGCGACCACTTCAAGAGCGTCAACCTCACCCACAGCTACAAGAGCGTCTATGCCGTAGGCTCCTTCCACTCCTACAGCTCATGGGTAGAGTGCATGGGTAGCGGCGGACTCGGATTCATACAGAACACCACGACGGGCAGCTACGTGCCCAACAGCCTGCTCGACGTCTCGACCGTCAGCATCAACGAGAACTTCTCGCCCCTCATCGGCATCAACGCCACCCTCGACAACAATATGACCGTCAAGCTCGAGTACAAGACCAGCCGCGTCCTCAACCTCAGCATGACCAGCGCACAGCTTACCGAAACGGGCTCGAAGGACTTTGTACTCGGATGGGGCTACAAGATAAACGACTTCGACATTAGCCGTCTTTGGCGTTGGCGCAAGGCCAGCGAGGAGGTGGCCAAGAACACCAGAACGCCGAAGGGCAAGGGAGGAGCAAACGACCTGAACGACATGGACGGCGGAAGCCGACAGACAGAAAGCAATAACCGTGGCAGGAACGCCGGCAGGCAGAAGGTGGCGCACGACCTCAACCTGCGTTTCGACTTCAGCATCCGCAATCAGAACGCCATCAAGCGCGACCTGCAGACGAACCTCTGCGAAGCAACCAGCGGAAGCAAGGCCTTCAAGACCAGTGCCCAGGTGGACTACACCATGAGCCGCATGGTGACGCTCAGCCTCTTCTACGACCGCCAGCGCTCAGCACCGCTCCTGAGCAGCAGCAGCTATCCCACCATCACGCAGGACTTCGGCATGACCATGAAGTTCTCGCTGACAAGATAAAGAATTATAACTAAAATTACTTTCTATAAAAAAGGTAAGGAGCTTCACCACAGGTTGAAGCTCCTTGGCATGTTATTGAGAATTAGAAAATAATCATTTACTTCTTCCCCACAGGGCGAGGAAACGGCTTGTTTCGCATGTGAAACAATTTGTTTCGCACAAGAAACGATTTGTTTCGCACGAGAAACAAAACTCCTTCTCACGTCAAGCTGAAACGGAACTGCTGTCCTTCATATTTCCAACAAACGATGTTGAAGCGGATGAGACGCGCAAGGAGTGCGATGACCTTGCGGCGGGGAAGCCGGGAAAAGCGGACGAGTTGATTCAAGGTCTGGTCGCTCCTGCCGCCACCTCCTTGCAAGACTTCAAGAAGCCGGCGAACCGCGTCGTCGTAGGTTATCACGGCGCCTCGAGCCTTCTGCGACTCCCGCCACAGGACAAGCAATACGGGCGAGGCTACGATGTTTTCGTCGTTGATGCGGACATAGGCTCGCATCCGTCCCTCCTCATCGCGTGCAAAGATGGGACGCTTGGCAGAAGGCGGCACAGAGGCAATGACGATGGTGCGTCCCTCAGCATGATAGGTGTCGAAGGCAATGCTGGGCTCGGGCTTGCAATAACGGTAGGCAGCCTGATGCATCATGAATATCTCCTCTTCGCTGCGAACGCCCGAGAGATGCCCGTCGTCGCGAACGCCAATCAGCAACCTGCCGCCATCGGTATTGGCAAAGGCGGAAACCGACTTGGCAAGCTTGCAGGCATCAGCCACGCGATACTTGAAGTCTTGCTGCTGGTGCTCGCCCTCACGAATGAGGCGGAGAAGGTATTGCTTGTCGTCCATGCCCGATCGGTCCGTTTTAGTTGCTGAGAGACGCCTGTCGTTTCGTCCACACTTGCAGTCTCGGGAGCTGAATCCTGACGTCTTTTCGCATCAATCACTGCAAAGATAAGAAATAATTCTTAATTCTTCATTCTTAATTCTTAATTTCTTTGTATTTTTGCGACATGAAACACTTAGTCGAACCATTCTCCCCGGATGCTTTCCGCATCTCCTGCTTCCCTGGTCGCGTCGTGGCTCTAAGGTGTCCCCGTAGGCTCGCTTTCGACGCGAGGAGGCTTCTTGTCGTTTTTCTTTTCTCTATGTGCTGCCTCGGGCACGTCGATGCTCAGGTCTGGACGGATGCCGAAGAGCTGAACCTCTACGGCAAAGCCACTCAGGAAACAGCCACCCGATACGCTCGCCTTCCTGCATCGTTCTCCGAGATAAGCCGTGCACCGCTTTGGAACCTCGGACAGAACTCGACGGGTTTGTACGTTCGCTTCCGCACCAGCTCGCCTACGCTTTGGGTGCGCTGGAAGTCGGCAGCCAGCTTCGTCATGAACCATATGACGGCAACTGGCTCCCGAGGCGTGGACCTGTATGTCCTTGATGAAGGCGAGTGGCGCTTCATTGCCGCGGGCAGACCCGACACGAAGGCAGCCGTCACGGAACGCAAGATTATGTCAAACATGACGACTCAGATGCGGGAATACATGCTCTACCTTTCGCTTTACGACGGCGTCTCGGAACTTCAAATCGGCTCTGAAGAAGGCTGTCCTGTCATGAAGGAGGAGGTCTCCTCTCCCCGCACGGAGCGCCCCGTCGTGATGTACGGCACGAGCATCACGCAGGGAGGGTGCGTCTCGCGTCCCGGCATGCTCTACACCAGCATCATGAGCCGTGCGCTGGACATGGAGTTCATCAACCTCGGCTTCAGCGGCAACGCGTTCTTCGACTTGGAAATTGCGCGGCTGATGGCTTCGGTGGAGAATCCTGCCGCATACGTGATTGCCGCGACGGAGAACGCAAGCGTTCAGCAGTTTGAGGAGCGAGGTGAGGCTTTCTTCCGCATCATCAGGGATGCTCACCCCGAAGTGCCCGTGATATTCGTGCAGGCGGTTCGCTATTCCTACGACATCTTGAATCAGGAAGATGCACGCATCATGGAGGCCAAGATGGAGGCCTGCAAGAAGCTCTACGACTCGCTCAGGAAGGCTGGCGAGAAGCGTATCTACTTCACCGACCCTGCTGCCACGAAACCCTTTGCCGATGCTGAGTCGTCGGTCGACGGCTGCCACCTGACCGACCTCGGAGCCATGCGCTTCGCAGAAGTCTTCCTGCCTGTCCTGAAGAAAGCGTTGCGTAAGAGTGAAAAGATAGTGCTTCGCAAGTGAAAAGTGAAAAGTGAAAAGTGAAAAATCAAAGTTACCTTTTAAGTGAAGAATGAAGAGTGAAGAATTATGAATTATGATGAGGAGTTATGAATAGGAGTTAAGATTAGGAGTTAAGAAAAGAAGTTATGAGGAGCCGATACATTTGGCCCACCATAACTCCCCATTATAACTCCCCATTATAACTCCTCATCATAACTTCCAAATAGTCAAATCGTAAATTAATTAGAATCGTCAAATCGTAAATTATATAAGATATGAACGTCATCAGTACATCAAAGGCTCCTGCAGCCATCGGACCTTACAGTCAAGCCATCGAGGTGGCCGGCCTCGTCTATACATCCGGACAGATTCCCATTGCCCCCGCGACAGGAAAGTTCGTAGAGGGCGGCATCAGGGAACAGACACGGCAGTCGCTGCTCAACGTGAAAGCCATCCTCGAGGAGGCTGGTCTGACGCTGTCTGACGTGTTGAAGACCACGGTCTTCATGGCCGACATGAACGACTTTGCCGACATGAATGCCATCTATTCGGAGTTCTTCTCCGAGCCCTACCCTGCCCGCTCTGCCGTCGCCGTCAAGTCTCTGCCGAAAGGAGCTTTGGTAGAGATAGAGGTGGTGGCATCAAGGGGATAGGCGAAGCGGACTGGCATGCCTCGGCTTAGCCGGGTAGTGATTTATAGGCCGTACATGAATCAAGGTCAGCGGGTAACTACCTTCTTCCCGTTGACGATGTAAATACCTTTCGACAGTTTGTTGTCTGGCAAGCAGCTGTTTGTTATCTTCCTGCCGCTCAGGTCGTAAACGGCACTGGAATTGTTCCCATCTTGGCTGTCTGTCTGCCTGCTGATGTCGATGGCGGTGTCATCGTCTTCGCCAAGCATCGCTGTGCGGAACGCCTCGATTTCCTTTTTGCTGATGCCGAACTCCGTGGTCAGGTAGGTAGCGAACTTCTGCTCCAAGGTCTCGCCTTCGAGAGCCTCTATCATGGCAAACATGTCATCGAGCTGCCCCTTACTGCAAGGCGTATTGAAGTAGGAGAAGTTCGTCAGCTCGTAATCCTTATAGATGTCGCTCTTGCTCATGCCGAGCACGCCCTCAATCAGGAAGGCCAGGGTGCCGGTGCGGTCGCGACCGATGGCACAATGGAAATAGACGGGCCTCTCGTTCTTCACGCAAGTCAGTACGTACCGCAGGGCAGTCTTGTACGTGTTCTTGGCGTTGGTGAGGCCCTCCATGTGGCTGGACGTCTGTCCCAAAGGCGTGCGCTTGTAGGAGACGCCGCTTCCCAGCACGGACTTCGTGATGTCCTTTGCTTCGCTGTCACTTCGCAGGTCCAACTCAGCCTTGATGCCAGCCCCGCGCAACGCCTCGATGGCCTGTGGCTCAAGGTTGTGACCGCCGTTCCACTCGGCTCCTCTGTATATCTTGCCGTACTTTACGGGTCGGCCGAACGACGTAGGCCAGCCTCCGAGGTCGCGCACATTGGCCGTCCCCTCCGCTTTAAGGTGCCGCATCTGTCCGGCTGTCTTGAAGGAGAAGTTAGCGAGCTCCGTCGTCGGTTGTTCCTCGTCCGTTGTTTCTTGTCCGTCATCTGTTGTCTCTTGTCCGTCATCTGTTGTCTCTTGTCCGTTGTCCATTGTCACCTTGCAGTAGTACGTGCGGTCGGGGATGAGGTTATAAATCTCGAACGAGGCGGCATCAGCGGGCACGCTCTGCGTCACGGCATTGGTGAAGTCGGCGTTCTCGCTCCAAGTTACCCATTGAGCAGTAGCGGTCGTGTCCCTCGTCCAATGTATCTCCACAGGCAAAGGCCAGTCGCGACGGACGGGAGGGCTCACGTTATAGGTGCTTATCTTGCTGGCATCTCCATCGGCATACTCGAAGTCATGTACGAAGCCACGCACCCGGTCATTCTCCAGATTGTAGTCCATGCTGAACGTTCCCGTTTCGGCAGGATGCAGTCGCCACATCAGACGGGGCTCGAAGCTGCTGCCTTCGGGATAGTTGAACAGCCTCACCTTTGAGCCATTGAAACCGTACGGGAAGGTCGAGCTGCCTTTTATCTTGAACCGACCGCCGCCTACCCACGTTATCACCTGCTCGTATTGCGGCTCTTCCGTCAGCGAGATGGCTTTACCGGTGAGGTTGCCACCGATGGCAGTGCCCACATACATCCCGTTGTCGGCACATTGCATCAGCCAGTTGCCATTCCTGCGAACCAGTTTGAAGTAAGGTAGCGTCTCTATCTCCTCGAGAGTCACGCACTTCAGCCCATCCCTCTTGGCTTTGCTGGCATCGCCCATCAGGAAGTAGCCGGGGGAGTTCACGTTCTCGATGCAGTAGTAGCCCTCATGGAGCGGATAGCAATAGAGTGCGTCGTAGGCAATCATGATGCCATTGATGGCCTTGTTGAGTTGCTCCAACGTGGCATTCTCGTCCAAAGCCTGAGCCTCGGCAACGGCATCGATGAGTGCCTGGGCAGAGCTTACAGAATAGCAGCCCGGGTCGGTGCCAACCTCATCGCCCGACGGCACCTTGGGAGCATATTCGCTGAGCACGTTTTGCAGGTCAGCGTAGTTGTATTCCTTCCAAAGGTCGCCTATGATGTCATAGGTGCTCCAAGCGGGGTCTGCCACGAAGGCCGAGTACATCGTAGGCCGGACATGTACGTTCGCTCCCGTAAAGTCGAAGGTGTAGCTGCGAAGCTTGGGCACCGCGTCGCAGTTCATATATACCTCATATTTCTTGCCTCCATAGATGCAGAGCTTATCGCCCCACGTGTTGGCTGCGATGTTCTCGCCGAAGGTTATCTTCTCAAGCACCTTGTTGTAGCCAAGAGCTTCATAGTCCATCAAGGTCACAGAATTCGGTACGACGATTTCCGTGAGCTGTGTCTGATAAATGGCCTTGTAGCCAAGACGGGTAATGCCTTCTGGCAAGTTGAGCGCCGTGATATCGGCATAATGGAAGGCATAATCGCCGACCTCGGTCACATTAAATGTCTGTCCCTTTATCGTAATAGAGGCAGGTATCGTCACCTCACCGCTATAGGGACATTTGTTGGTCGGTGATGGTTGCTTATCATTTGGATATGTCACGGAGACGGTATTGTCGCCCGTGAGCTTATATTTAATGCCATCAATCGTCAAATCGTCATCGGTAACTTCGGCATCGTTGAACGGCACAGGATAGTCGGTGCCCTGTGTCCAGTTGTATAAGCTCAGCTTCTCAGGCAAGGTGCCGTCGGTAAGTTGTGCCGCGGTCACTTCGGTGACGTCGGGAATCTTAGCCGTAGCACTGCCAGCAGCGGGCTGGCCTTCAAGGATATAGTTGTTGACGAAAGCGGTGACGTCGGAGGTATTGTTGCCCACCAAAGCACCTGAGCGGGTTGCACTCTTCGGGCTTGTGATGGTGCCGATGCTCAGGTTGTTGACAATGCTCACACCCGTCCTTGCGCTGCTGCTGTAGCCGACGATGCCGCCCTGATAGGCACTGTTGCTGTTAATACCCGTGGAGATGAGCGAGCCTGCGAAGAGGCAGTTGCTCACTTTAGTGTCGTTGGCATCAGGCCAGCCGAGGATGCCTGCCACTTGCAGATTTGTAGCTTCGCCGTTGATTGTGCCGTCATAGACACAGCGATTGATGGTGCTGCCCTCAGCTCTCGTCACGATGCCTGCCATGCGTTGCGACACCAGGCCTGTATTGGGATTAGTGATGTCGACCGAGCACCAGATGTCGCGTATCTGATGGTTGCCTGTTGATTGAGCCACCACGCCAGCTGCGAAATGGTCGTATGTGGTGCCGGAAGCCGTCACAGAACCCGAAATCTTGAAGTCGTGGACGTCGTTCGTCCCATTGTGGACGCCGATGAATGCAGAGAAGTTTGTCGAGGCGTCGGTAGCAATCTTGAGGTTCTTTATGCTGTGCCCCTGCCCATCGAATTCGCCGCTGTGCTTGCTTGCGCCATTGCCCATCGGAATCCACGGGCGGTTCTCGAGGTCTATGTCAGCAGACAGTTTCGCATCTGCAGCGCCTAAGCCACAATTGTTCACCATCTTTGCCAGCCAGAAGAGCTTTCCGCCATTGTCAATCTCGAAGCAGCCGTCGGCGTTCTTCTTGACGCGCTCGTACGGAGCCGTAGTGCAAGTGCAGAAGCCGTTCACATAATTGTGCTCATGCGACGGCTCTTTAGGCGTAGCGATGATGATATTGGGCACCTTACGGACTGAGCCGTCGCTGGTTCTGTTGATGACTCCGGCTCCCGATACCCAAAGCGTTGACGAACCGCCGCCGTCGAGGTTGATGGCATCAGTCATGCCGAAGTCTTCAGCCAAAGAGACCATATTTGCCAGCGAAAAGCCAGAGGCGCCGTCCATACGGCCTTCCATCACTACCATATATACTGTCCCGTCAGCACACTTGCCGAGCATCGTTCGCGGATGCGGCCCGTAGAAACCTTCGCCGCCGACATAGGGGTTTTGGCTCGTCCCGTTCCGTCGGATGATAGGTCCGCCCACCACAAAGCTGTCGTAGTTCTTGCCCCATGTGGCAAGCTGTGTGGAGGTGGTGGAAGAGCCATAGGGCAGAATCGTGAACGAACCGTCCTTGAAGCATATTACGCCATTGCAACGCGCGAATTCAGCCTCCACAGTCGTGGCGACTTCTATTCCATCGACCCAAAGAGCCGTGCAGGAAGTGAGGTCCGACATGTTGAAGTAGCTGCCATTGATGGCCGCCGTTGCCCCCGCCTCAGCAGCCAGACCGTTGGTTCCCTTCGTGGAATACTCTTTGTCGAAAAGCGAAGTGTTCATCGTAGCCTGAGAGTATCTGGCTATCGATACCCTCTGCGGATTGCCGTAAAGGTCGGCAAAACTTGCCTTACCGTACTCCACGCCATCAAGCGTCTGCCAACCCCAATCGGCATTGGCAAGCACAGAGGCGTATTCGGACTGGCTCAATGCATTCGCCGTAATGACAAGGAATGCAAGCAGCAGAGAAAAGCGGAAATTGAAAATAGATGGTTTCATTTTTATAGTTGTTTAGCTTTATTTTCGGGACAAAGTTAAGAAATAAAAATGAAACAATAAAATAATAGAAGAACGAAAAGCGAAAAAAGTGAGTCTGAATGGCAAGATATACTTCTCAACGTGGGTAGTTCTCAATCGACACGTCGCAAAAGTGCCAGCATCACGTTGCTAAAGTACCAGCATCACGTTGCCAGATTGCTAACATCACGTTGCCAGATTGCCAGCATCACGTTGCCAGATTGCTAACGACACGTTAATAAAAGGCTATTTATTAATGTGTCGTTAGGCAATTACTCGGGAAAAGTTATCCCAAGCCCTTATACAGGCGGATTACAGACCTGCTGCCTTGGCTTGTCTGGCGAATTCAAACAGCGACAGAGGCAAATGGCAATAGCCCTCGGGATTCTTGTCGAGATAGTCCTGATGATATTCCTCGGCCGTATAGTAGTTCTTCAAGGGCAACTTCTCCACCGCCAAGGGCTGCTGATGGTTCTTTTGCTCCTCGGCAAAGACCTTTTCGATGGTCGGCAAATCCTCTGGGTCAGTATAGTAAACGCCAGTACGATAGCGAGTTCCCTCATCGTGTCCCTGCTTGTTGAGACTCGTCGGGTCGATGGCCTTGAAGAACATCTTGAGAAGGAACTCAAGGCTTGCGACGCTGGGATTATACTTGACGCGAACGGTCTCGGCAAAGCCGGTCTGGTCGGTATAAACTTCCTTGTAAGTCGGATTCTCTGTCTGTCCGTTGGCAAAGCCGACTTCCGTTTCCACCACTCCCTCTATCTGCTTGAAGTAATGCTCTGTTCCCCAGAAACAACCGCCAGCAAGGAAAATGTCTTTGACTGTTTTGTCCATAAGCTCTATACATTAAGAAAAAGCGGAATGTGTATGCTCAACCATACCAATCCAACGTAAATAAGATTTACGATGCCTGCCAGCAGCAAGCAAATGTTATACTGTGCGCCCTCTGCCTTCAGCACCCGATAGTAGAGGAAACATGCGGGGAGAATCACGGCTACTGCCCAATTCAGCCCGAATGCAAGCCAAGCAAACACGGGCGTAAGTGCCACGATGACTCCCAACAAACTGAGTGCCGCCTTTTTTCCAAACCTCACAGGAATGGTACGTTTGCCCACTAAGCGGTCATCGTCCACATCGCGGATGTTGTTGATAGCCAGCACACACATCGATATCAGTCCGCAGACGGCTCCTGCATAGACAGGTTTCAACAGGTTCAACTCGAAATCTTGTCCCGAGGCTTTATATTGCAACCAAACAGTCCCCCATGAAGCGATAACGCCGTAATAGAGGAAGACAAAGATGTCTGCAATGCCCAGATATGACAGGGAATAAGGTGTGGCAGTATAAAGCCAGGCAAACAAAAGGGCGGAGAGGCCTATCGCCATGATGACCCAACCACCAATGTAACAAAGGATTGCTCCGAGAACAAGGGCGACTGCAAGCGTAAGATAACACGCCACTCGCATCGCGCCTTCGCTCACCAAGCCTTCTGCCAAGGCACGTTTGAAGCCTACACGGCCCTGCTTGTCTGTTCCGCGCTTGAAATCGTAGTAGTCATTGATGAGATTGCTCAAGATCTGTAGTGCAAGGGCACAAAGCACAGTCAGCAAGGCTGTTATGCTCTCGCACAGGCTCTCTTTGCTGATGAAAGTGCGAGCCACCATAAGCCCAACGAGCACAGGGCAAAGGGAAGCAAACAATGTCTGCGGGCGAATTATTCGAAGCCAAAGGACTAACTGTTTCATTCCTCTTTTGGTTTTAATTCTTTTGAAAAGTGCACTCCGCAGATTAAACATCAACTCGACCTGCCTCGTGTCTGATACGACAAACAGAACGTTCTCAAAGTCTCAGCATGTCATGATTAGATTAATAAAAAAAGATTCCCAATCTCCCGACTAAGAATCTCAACCTTAAAAATCTAATACCATGAAAAACACTTTTGCTTCGCGGTGCGGACGAGGCTCGAACTCGCGACCCCTAGCGTGACAGGCTAGTATTCTAACCAAACTGAACTACCGCACCATTACTCAGTTAAGAGTTTTAAGTTTTGAGTTAAGAGTTATCTCTTTCCTCGAGCGGAAAACGAGACTCGAACTCGCGACCCCGACCTTGGCAAGGTCGTGCTCT
>CAMJOE010000046.1:0-19229 GCA_946407485.1 uncultured Prevotellaceae bacterium
TATCAGAACTATGGGACAAGCAACATGATGTTCCATCTGCGCATGCAGAACCCTGGCACCATGATAGTCAGCGACGGAGAACTCATTTTCGTCAACCTCAAGGACGAGAGCATGATATCGGCAGCCGCATACAACTCATGGCATCCCTTCCTGCCCATCATCGCTTTCAGCACAGACCATACCATGCAGACCTTCCACACACGCGACATTACAAAGGTTGAGGTGATGGAGTCGGCCAGCGACCTTGTCATCTATGATGTGAAAAAGAACCGCGTGCAGACGGTCCTGAATGATTCCCTCGAACTTGAACTCTTCCCCTCTTGGACTCCCGATGGCAAGTGGCTCTACTATTGCTCAGCCTACTACGAATATAAGAAGGGTTATGAGGACACGGATGAGCTGCTTCAGAACTACAGGGAATTGCAGTACAACCTGTACCGACTCTCCTTTGATGCCGAGACGATGACGTTCGGAGAGCCAGAACTTGTATATGATGCCCGCAGCAAGAGTCGTAGTGCCGTGCAGCCTCGCGTGTCGCAGGATGGCCGTTATGTCCTCTTTGCAGAAGGTCCAAATGGACTTTTCCACATTTGGCATACGAGCGCTGAGGCTTTGATACTCGACCTCGAAACAGGCGAACTTCTCGACACTAAAGCGATGAATAGCCCTCTTCCTGAAAGCTATCCGTCTTGGTCGAGCAATGACAGATGGATACTCTTCGAGAGCCGCAGGGACGATGGAAATTACACGCGCACCTACTTCGCTTATTTCGACAAGCAGGGCAAAGTGCACAAAGCCTTTGAAGTGCCAACAGAAGACCCTGAGTATTTCCGCCTCTCACTTTGGAGCTGGAGCCGTCCCGAGTTCATGAAAGAGCCCGTCCGCATCACCCCAAGGCAGTTCTATGAGAAAGCCATGACGGAACCCATCAAAGTGTCGAAGTAAGTTTTTCTGTCTCTCCCTATATAATCACTTGTCCTCGAAGAAGATACGTTTCACGCGGGGCGCGATGCCGGTAAGGATTTCATAGGGGATGGTGCCGCAGCGGGAGGCAAGTTCCGCGGGGGAGAGCTGGTCGCCGAAGATGGTGGCGAGGTCTCCCTCCTGGCAAGGAATGTCGGTGACGTCTATCATACAGACATCCATACAGATATTACCCACGTAGTCAGCCTTCTGACCATTAACGAGGCAATAGCCTTTCCTGTTGCCAAGCAGCCGGTTCAAGCCGTCGGCATAGCCTATTGGTAGGCTTGCTATGCGGCTGTCACGCTCGAGCACGGTCCTGCGGCTGTAGCCCACACTCTCGCCGGCCTTCACTTCATGGATTTGCAGGATGGTGGTGCGAAGGGTGCTGACGTTGTGGATGATCTGGTTGTTGCGGCTGTTGATGCCGTAGAGTCCGAGTCCGAGGCGCACCATTTCGAGGTGACGGTCGGGGAAATGCTCGATGGCCGCGCTATTGCAGATGTGTCGCAGGATGGGGTGGGGAAAGGCTTCTTGCAGTTGCTTGCTGCCCTTGAGGAAGAGCTCGTATTGCTTGGCTGAGAAGTCGTCGAAGTCATCGGAATCGCTGCCCACGAAGTGCGAGAAGACGGAGCGTGGAATAAGGGCCGTCTGCCGTTTCAGGCGTTCGATGAGTTGTGGCATGTCCTTTTCGGGGTCGAAGCCGAGGCGATGCATCCCCGTGTCGAGCTTGATGTGGACGGGGAAGTTTGTAATGCCTTCGTGCTCTGCAGCATAGATGAGGGCGTCGAGCAGTCGGAAGCTGTAAATCTCGGGCTCGAGGTTGTACTGGAAGAGGGCGCTGAAGCTCCTCATCTCGGGGTTCATCACCATGATGCCCTGCGTGATGCCTTTCTCGCGAAGAGTTACGCCTTCGTCGGCCACAGCCACGGCGAGGTAATCGACATTATGGTCCTGCAGGGTCTTTGCCACTTCGACCGCTCCGGCTCCATAAGCGTCTGCTTTCACCATGCAGACCATCTTCGTCTCGGGCTTCATGAAGGAGCGATAGTAGTTGAGGTTCTGCACGATGGCGCTTAGGTTGACCTCGAGTATGGTCTCGTGCACTTTCTTTTCCAGTCGGTCTGTGATGCGTTCAAAATGGAACTTGCGTGCGCCTTTGATGAGGATGAGCTGATGCTCGAGCCTGTTCATGATTTCGTCCTGCAAGAGGGCGTCGGTATTGGCAAAGAAGCGGCAGCAGATGGGCAGCCCGGCAAAGCAGTTCATGTGGGCGCTTATGACGCCTCCCACGGCAATCAGGTTGTTGATGCTCCGCTGCTCGAGCAGGTCTGCAAGTTGGGAGTAGAGGGCGTGGGGTTCGACTCCGCTCTGCAGGATGTCGCTTAGGATAAGTGTGCGCTGGCGTCCCTCTTTCTCAGGTCGGCGATTCATGAAGTCGAGTGCAATGTCGAGGCTGCTGAGGTCGCTGTTATAGGAGTCGTTGATTAGGGTGCAGTCGTTCTGTCCGTCCTTCACCTCGAGTCGCATGGCTACGGGTTCGAGAGCGCGCAGGCGTTCCTCTATGATGTCGTCGTCGAGTCCCATCTCGCGGCAGGCAGCTCGGCACAGTGCTTCATTATCCTCATAGGCATTCCCCGTGGAGGGGCAGGCTATGAGCCGTCCTTTCAGTCGCGCTTGCCGGATGCAATTCTTTATCACGGAGTCGCCCGCTGGATAGATGACCACCTTGGCGTCCTTCATCAGCTGTAGCTTCTCCATGCACTTTTCCTCGAAGGTCGAGAAGTTCTCCTGATGGGCTCCGCCGAGGCAAGTGAAGATGCCGATTGTGGGTTTGATGATGCGCTCCAAAGCTGCCATTTCGTTCTTCTTAGAGATGGCTGCCTCGAAGATGGCAATCTCGGTACTCTTGTTGAGCCCCCATACGGAGAGCGGCACGCCCGTCTGTGAGTTGTAACTGCGTGGACTGCGGGTGATTGTGTAGTTTGGTGAAAGCAATTGGTAAAGCCATTCCTTGACCACAGTCTTGCCGTTGCTGCCTGTTATTCCTATCACAGGAATGTCGAAGCGCGAACGGTGTTGTGCCGCAAGCGACTGGAGGGCAAAGAGCGTGTTCTGAACTACGAGGAAGTCTGCATCAGGGAAATCACCTTCTACCTCTTCGCTGACCACGAAAGCTCGCACGCCACGCTGGTAAAGGTCGGCAACATAGAGATGTCCGTTGCCCACCTCGGTTTTGATAGCAAAGAAGAGTGTCGATTCTGGGTAACAAAGGCTGCGACTGTCGGTCAGCAGCCAGTCAATCTCGCGTCCTTTAAGTCCCTCCGTCTTTGCACCGATGAAGGATGCTATTTCGAGTGTACTATACATATTATTTTAATTCAAAATTCAAAATTAATAAATTCAAAATTCAAAATTACTGATTACTTGTTCGCCCTATGCATCTTAGCGCGGCGAATTGGTTCGTAGTCTTTGAGGTATTGCTGCATCTCGTCCGACATGCAGTTTTCCACCATTCTGTGCCAAATGTAGTCCACGGCAGCTGGTGAGGGATGAATCATGTCGTCGGCATAGAAGCGATAGTCGCGAAGCTCGTCGAGCAGGATTTCGTAGGCTGGGAAATAGCTTGCCTTCTCTGGGTAGCGTTTGCAAGCTTCATCAATGGCGAGGAGTAATGTCGCCTTCGCCAGCTGGCTGCCATGAAAGCCGTACTTCTTGTAGCGATATGGGCTTACGGTAAAGATGACGTGTGTAGTTGGGCAATTAGACGTGACTAATTCCACAAGTTGACACGTCAAGTTCGAGCAGCAGGCTGCATCCAGCGTAACCTCCTCGAAGAGGGCGTCCGGCTGCTTGTGGCAGTTCGCCACGGTCAGGCCACTCTCCTTCAGGCGATAACACACATTCGTTCCGAAGGTTATGAAGACATAATCAGCCCTTCGCAAGGCCTCTCCGAGTCGTGAGAAAGTGCCTCGGACGGTCTCACGCAATCGTCCCTCGTCCGTGTCACTTATTAGCGTGTTGGCCAGCCAGCTACGCCACGAGAGGCTCTCGGACGCTCCTTTGGAAGGGGATGATACCGCAAAGAATGTCTCCTCCAAGGGCGTTTGGGATGCGTCTCCCAGCGCTTGCCTCACCTGAATGGCGATACTCTCGGGGTTGTAGGTCACGCCAAGAGGGTTGCAGACGGCATCCAGTCCGTAGCTCTGAAAGTGCTCGCCGATATTCTGGGCAAAACATGAGCCAAGCAGCACAAAGTGCTGATCCTTTTGCATCGGATTTGTCCACTTCGGCACATCCACAACCGTACGGAAAAGCGTCTCCTCGACCTTCATTTTCTCCTTTCGCTGTTTTTGTTGCACAAAATTACATAAAACTCCGCAAAAAAGCGTATCTTTGTCCCGAAAAAAAATAGCAAAAAGTGAAAAAAGAGCCTCAAGAGCTACTTCCAAATATAAAGCTGCCTGCAGACCTTCGTGCTTTGCCCCTCGAAGCCTTGCCCCAAGTCTGCAGCGAACTTCGGCAGGAAATCATTCAGGAGATGGCCAACAACCCGGGCCATTTCGCAAGCGGGCTGGGTGTGGTGGAACTGACGGTTGCCCTGCATTATGTCTTCAACACGCCTCGCGACCGTATTGTATGGGACGTCGGGCATCAGGCTGCAGGACACAAGATTCTGACGGGCCGCCGGGAATCCTTCCATACATACAGGCATCTGGGCGGGCTCCGTCCCTTCCCTTCGCCCGACGAGAGCGAGTACGACACCTTCGCTTGCGGACATGCTTCGAACAGCATCTCGGCAGCCTTGGGTATGGCCGTGGCGGCTCACAGACATGGGGAAGACGACAGGAAGGTGGTGGCCGTGATCGGCGACGGAAGCATGAGCGGCGGCCTTGCTTTCGAGGGCGTCAATAATGCAAGCAGCACGCCGAACGACCTCCTTATCATCCTGAACGACAACAATATGAGTATCGACAGAAGTGTCGGTGGCATGAAGCATTACCTCCACCAGCTGCACACGTCGAGCCTCTACAATAATGTGCGCTTCCGCCTCTCGAACGGACTCGTACGTCTGGGTGTCCTGAGCGAGAAAAGACGTCAGAAGATACTACGCTTCAACAACTCCCTGAAGGCATTACTCAACAATCAGCAGAACATCTTCGAGGGCTTCAACATCCGATACTTCGGACCTATCGACGGGCACGACGTCATCGAGCTCGTCAATACCCTTCGGCAGATTAAGGACATGAAGGGACCGAAACTCCTGCATCTGCATACCATCAAGGGCAAAGGCTTCAAGCCCGCGGAGAAGAACCCGACCGTCTTTCACGCTCCTGGCAAGTACGACCCCGAAACGGGCGAACGACTCAAGGACAACTGCGAGGGATTGCCTCCAAAATATCAGGACGTATTCGGCGAAACCGTACTCGAACTGGCAAGGCAGAACGACAAGATAGTAGGCATAACGCCAGCCATGGCAACGGGATGCAGCCTTACCATCATGATGAAGGAAATGCCGGAGCGGACGTTCGACGTTGGTATAGCGGAAGGACATGCCGTTACCTTCTCGGGAGGACTTGCCAAGGAAGGCTTGATTCCATTCTGCAACATCTATTCCTCCTTTTCCCAGCGTGCCTTCGACAACATCATCCACGATGTGGCTTTGCTGCGATTGCCGGTCGTCTTCTGTTTCGACAGGGCAGGACTCGTCGGGCAGGATGGAGCCACGCATCATGGCGCTTTCGACCTCGCAGCACTTCGTCCCATCCCCAACCTCACCATCTCATCCCCGATGAACGAGCACGAGTTGCGCTGCCTGATGTACACAGCTCAGCTGCCTGGCAAGGGACCATTCGTGATTCGTTATCCCAGAGGGCGCGGCGTGCTGACAGACTGGCGATGTCCCTTCGAGGAACTCCCGATAGGAAAAGGCCGCAAGCTGTCCGACGGAACCGATGTCGCCGTGCTCAGCCTTGGCCCTATCGGGAATGTCGTGCAGAAGGTCGTGCAGGAGCTGAGGGAAGAAGGGCAATCCGTTGCACATTATGACATGCGATTCCTCAAGCCTATTGATGAGGACATTCTGCAGGAAGCAAGCAAGTGTCGCAGGATAGTCACGGTAGAAGATGGCGTCGTTCGGGGCGGTTTGGGCTCAGCCGTTATCGAGTATATGGCAGACCACAACCTGCATCCCGAAGTCATCCGACTCGGCCTTCCCGACCGCTTCATAGAACACGGCACCCCAGACGAACTCTATCATCTCGTAGGGCTTGATGCGGAGAATATAAGGTTAAGGATTACGAGTTGAGCAAGCAACAACTTGTCAACTAAGTACCAACTTTTCAACTAAGTAACAACTTGTCAACTCGTCAACTAAGAATCATCTCGTCAACTATAAAACATGAAAATCGTCATAGCAGGAGCAGGAGCCGTCGGTTCGCATTTGGCCGCACTCCTTTCGCGTGAAGACCAGGACATCATCTTGATAGATGAGAGTCCCGAGAAGACGGCTCGCCTTCTTAATTCCGGCGACCTCGACCTCATGACGCTCAACGTCTCGCCGACCTCCATTTCAGGTCTCAGAGAAGGCGGCGTGCATCAATGCGACCTCTTTATTGCCGTCACACCCGAGGAGACGCGCAACATCACTTGCTGCATGCTGGCCCATACGCTCGGAGCACGCAAGACGATAGCACGAGTGGATACTGCCGAGTACACGATGCCGCAATATCGCGACCTCTTTCAGCAGATGGGCGTCGACTCCATCATCTATCCCGAAGGCCTTGCCGCCCGCGAGATTCTCGACGGCATCAAGCGCTCTTGGGTGCGTCAGTATTGGGAGGTAGCAGGCGGAGCACTCGTCATGCTGGGCATCAAGCTGAGGGAGAAGGCTCGCATCACGGGTGTTGCCCTTCGTGACCTCTGCGACGCGCAGACGCCTTACCGCATCGTTGTCATCAAGCGTGGCGACGACACCATCATCCCCTCGGGTAACGACGAGCTTCGCAATGGCGACATAGCCTACTTCATGACCACCAAGCGCCATATTGCCTACATTCGCGAGATAGTGGGCAAGGAGGATTACGACGACGTCCGTAACGTTATGATAATGGGCGGCGGACGTACCTCAGTCCATGTGGCAGAGGGCAAGCCCGACTTCTATAACCTCAAGATTATCGAGCAGAACGAAGACCGTTGCCATCGCCTCAACGAAATCCTTATCGACAACGACATCCGCATCATTCAAGGCGACGGACGCGACACCAAGCTTCTACTCGACGAAGGTCTTTCGGACATGCATGCCTTCTGTGCCCTTACGCCCGAGACCGAGACAAACATCTTGGCTTGCCTTGCTGCAAAGCGAATGGGCGTGCGCAAGACCGTGGCTCTCGTCGACAACATGGACTACATCTCGATGGCCGAGAAGCTCGACATCGGCACCATCATCAACAAGAAGATGATAGCTGCAGGCCGCATCTATCAGATGATGCTTGACACCGATGCCCACAACGTGAAATGCCTCACCATCGCCAGCGCCGATGTTGCCGAGATGGTCGTGCAGGAAGGCAGCGTGGCTTGCACGAAACCCGTGTTCGAACTGCGCTTGCCGTCAGGCGTGACGCTTGGCGGCTATGTTCGTGGCGAAGCGCGAGGAGCCCTCATTTATGGTAACACACAACTTCAGCCGGGCGACCGCGTCGTCGTTTTCTGCAAGAGCGGACTCATCAAACAAATGGACCGCTACTTCTCAAAGAAAAGCGGCGGCCTGCATTTGTTCTGAGTTAACGAGTTGACGAGTTATTTCAGAGTTGACGAGTTGACAAGTTGTTTCAGAGTTGACGAGTTGTTACATAGTTGACGAGTTGATTGTCGTTCCTAAATGACTTCTTTGCCGAAGGGTGAGAGCGCCAGGCCGGCCAGGCGGAAGTGCATCTTGCCGAAGGGAATGCCGATGATGGTAATGCAAAACACGATGCCAAGGACGATGTGGCTGAGCCATATCCAGATGCCGCCGATAAAGAACCAAAGCACATTCATGAAGAGGTTCAGGCAGCCGTGTTGAGGTTGCTTCTCCCTGACTTTCGAACCGAACGGCCACAAGGCAAGCAAGCCCAGCTTCAGGCATTGCAGCCCGAATGGAATGCCGATGATGGTTATCATCAGCCCAAAGGCTCCGACCAAATACTCAAGGGCAATCCCCAACCCTCCGAAGACGACCCAGATGATGTTCCCTAATAATTTCATGACAGTCATTCGATTATAGGATGAGCCCCACGGGACGTTACTTCCTCACGAACGGCTTCAGTCCCTTTGCGGCATCTGCTGCGGTGATGCGTTTACCGCCATTGTCGAGGTCGATGAGGACGTAGCGATTGTTGCCCATGCCCAATTCCTTCATATAGGAGAGCTGACGCAGGCCGTGGCGCGTCTCGATACGTTCCACCATGTCGTGATGCTCTTCGGCAGTCATGGCATAGATGATGTCCACGCAGGCCTGGTCTATAGCGAGGATGTCGGTGGAAGAGAGGATGCCCACGTCGGGCGTCACGACGGGTTCGGCCAGCAAGCCTTCGCAGTCGCACGAAACCGACATGTTGCGCATCACGTTGACGTAGCTGACGTGCTTGCCAAAGAAGTCGATGGAGGCTTTAGCTGATTCCGTCATGCGTTCCATGAACTCTTCTTCGCAGATGGACCACTGGTCGTCGGAGCCTTTTACGGTATGTATGATGGCCTTGCCGATGCGTCCGTCGGCACAACCGATGCCGATGTTCTTGTTCGAGCCGCCGAAGCCGCCCATCGTATGTCCCTTGAAGTGCGTCAGCGCCACCATAGAGTCGTAGTTCTTGAGGTTCTTGCCGACGTACATTTTCTTGAACCACTTGCCGCCCTTGACGGGTAGAGTCGTGGTGTCCTGCTCGTCGATGATGTCCACGGGGCAGAACGTCCAACCATTCACTTTCAGCGTCTTGCGATGCTTCTCCGTCGTGTCGCGGTCGCCCTCATAATAGGTATTCGTCTCGATGATGTTGGCTCCCTTGAGGTCTTTCTTCATGAGCGCCTTGACCCATTCCCTCGGGATGATGTTCGGCCCGTTCTGCTCGCCTGTATGCAGCTTCACGCCCACCTTGCCGCAGATGTTTGCGCTCACCTGCCTGTAGGCATTGATGAGTCCCTCGGCCGAGAGGTTGCGGGTGAAATATACAATCGACTCGTTTCCCGTCCGCTTTTCGTAAGGCACATACTTCTTGCCGCCGGTGCCTGCTTTTACTGTTGCTTTCATATTCTTGTCGAGTTTTCAGTTATTTTATCAGGTTTCCGAGGATGCTTCGGCCAAGCTCGCGGGTCACGGTCCGAGTGGCTGTGCCGACGGCGCTCTTCGTTACCTTCTTGCCGAGGCTTTCCTTCGAGCGGCTCTTCTTACCAGTCACGGTATTAGCCACATACGTGCCGAGAGCTGCAGTAACACTTGTGATGACGGCTGAAAGAATCTTTGAGAGGAAACCTTTCTTCTTGGACGCTCCCTTCTTCTCTCCAGAGGGGGCGCTCTCTTTTGTTTTTCCCTTAGAGGGGGACTCAGAGACAGGCTCTTCCTTCTCGCTCTCAGCGAGCAGCACCTCGAAGGCGCTCTCACGGTCTATCATCGTATCGTAGCGGCCGAAGAGGCGCGAGGACTTGATGATTTGTTCGCGCTGAGAGGCGGTAATCGCCCCGATTTGGCTGAGCGGGAAAAGTATCTTGGCGCGCTCCACCACGTTCGGCGTGCCCTTCTCATCGAGGAAAGAGACGAGCGCCTCGCCCGTGCCGAGTTCCATGATGGCGTCCTCCGTCTTGAAGTCCGGGTTGGCGCGGAAGGTCTCGGCAGCCGCCTTGACGTTCTTCTGCTCCTTTGGCGTGAAGGCACGGAGGGCATGCTGCACCCTGTTGCCCAATTGGGCGAGCACGGAGTCGGGGATGTCCGTAGGGTTTTGCGTCACGAAATAGACGCCGACGCCCTTGCTTCGGATGAGCCGCACCACCTGCTCTATCTTGTCAACCAGGCTCTTAGCTGTGTCGGTGAAGAGCGTGTGAGCCTCGTCGAAGAAGAATACGAGTCGCGGCAGCTCCTGGTCGCCCACCTCGGGCAGACGTGTGTAGAGGTCGGAGAGAAGCCAAAGCAGGAAGGTGGAGTAGAGCTTGGGCTGGTGCATCAGCTTGTCGGCGGCAAGCACGTTCATCATGCCCTTGCCTTCCGCATTACATTGCAGGAGGTCCATGATGTCGAATGCCGGTTCGCCGAAGAACTTGTCGGCACCCTGATTCTCAAGTGCGAGGAGGGCGCGCTGTATGGCTCCGACGCTTGCCGTCGAGACGTTGCCGTAGCGTTTCGTCAGCTCGCTGGCGTGGTCGGCTATGTAGGTCAGCATCGAGCGTAAGTCCTTGAGGTCGAGCAGGAGCAGGCCGCGTTCGTCGGCCACCTTGAAGAGGATGGTCATCACGCCCGCTTGCACCTCGTTCAGCTCCATGAGGCGCGACATCAGCACCGGCCCCATATTCGAGATGGTGGTGCGCATCGGATGGCCTTGCTCGCCGAAAACGTCGTAGAAACAAACGGGAGCGCCCTGGAACTGAGGGTTCTCGATGCCGAATTCCGCACAACGTTTTTCGATGAACGAGGACATCGCGCCGGTCTGCGAAATGCCCGAGAGGTCGCCTTTCATATCAGCCATGAAGCATGGCACACCAGCCTGGGAGAACGTCTCGGCCAGCACTTGCAGGGTGACTGTCTTGCCAGTTCCCGTTGCGCCGGCTATCAATCCGTGCCGGTTCGCCATCTTGCCTTGCAGGCATATCGGCCCGTTCTGGCCGTGCGCCACATATAAACGTCTGTCTTCTGTCAACATGATTCGTGTGTTTTAGGGGGTTTATGGCGCAAAGTTACGAAGAAGCGAGCAAAATACCAAATCTTTTTGAGTATTTTCAAGCGAGAGTGAGTCCGGCGAAGGTCAAAGTTGCGAATAATCGAACAAAATACGGGGGAAACTCCAAGTTTTTTCTCATTATCGGAAGTAAGTTTAGCGAAGGTCAAAGCTGCGAAAGAAATGAGAAGCGAGAAATGAGTGGAGATTAGTTCGCAAAAGTCGCGTTGGAATAGCAAGCAGGGAAAGATAGCCAACGACACGTGTCTAAATCCCCAACTTGTCGTGTCAAATTGCCCAACTTGACGTGTCTAATTGCCGATTTAGAAGTGTCTAATTTCCGAATTAGAAGTGTCTGATTTCCAAACTACTTGTGAAGGGATGGCAAATGCCTCGTGAAGCGTCGGCTTTTCCCACAGCAAGGAAAAGCCGTTCCCACAGCAAGGAAAAGCAATTCCCACAGCAAGGAAAAGCGATTCCCACAGCAGGGAAAAGCCGTTCCCTCGTGTAGCGTCTTTGCCCTCGATATTTTATTTCGTGAGGCACTTGTTGTCTATGAGGCCGTTGGCTATGGCGTAGATGGTGAGGCCTGCGAGTGAATGTATCTGCAGCTTGCGCGAGATGTTGCGCCTGTGAGTGATGACGGTATTGACGGAGATGAAGAGGTGCGAAGCAATCTCCTTGTTCGACATGCCCTGGACCAGGCAGATGATGATTTCCTTCTCACGTTCAGATATCGACTCCGTGCTCTCTGCGTTTCTTATCATATTTGATATTCTGGCAGATACGTCATCATCCTTGACCTTTTGCTCTAAGAAGCGAATGGCTGGTACAAACAGGACTTCCTCGACGTTACTGTGATTGAGGAGCCAATCCTCGTTGTTGTAAATGTCGTAGAGAGTAGCTGTCAGCTGATTGTTGGCAAGTCCGTTGTGGGGGAGGTACTTGATGATGATGTTCTTCAGTTCTTGGAACTTGCCCGTCGTGTCGCTATGATGCTTCGAGAAGATATCGACGTTGTAGCTCGAGGTCGGTTCTCCCCTCAGGAGCGCCTCGACATAGGGGAAGAGGGTCTTCTCCTCGTACTTCATGTGAAGCTGTATGTCGTGGGCGTACTCGTCGTAGAGTCGCAGGATGAGCGGCGCGAGTCCGTTGCCCTCGTTAAGTGACTTCTCGAGCTTCACACGAATAGAAGGCAGCTGGAAATCAAGGAAATAGCGATGCGATGCCTGCAGATAGGCAAGCAGAGTCTTCACGGAAATCTTGTCGTCGGTCTCTTTTGGCGTATAGCCGTTGATGAGGAAGTTGACGACCGTCAGAAAGGTATAGCAGTCGACGTCCTGCTCTCGGCAGACCTCGCTGACAGTCTTGTCGCCAAAGCCAAGCCGTATGCCGAAGGCACTCAAGCCCTGAAGCATGCTGTAGTTGTCGCTGATGAGGTCGATCATCTTATCGTCAGCCTCGTAAAGTTTCAACCTTTTCATAGTGATATTGTTTATTTGCGCTGCAAAGTTACGACTTTTCTGCGAAGAACGCAATCACTATTAATAGGTAAATCGATATTTTGTGCCTCTCGTCCTTCATTATTATGCAGTACGAAGTTAATAAAAAACGAGGACAATCCCATCACGTCGAGTGAGAGAATACACATTTTTGCGTATTGCGAGGAAGCAAGAAGCCCCGTACCTTTGCAGCCGAAAAAACAAAAAAGCTATGAAAGCCTAGGAAGCCCTAGGAAACCCTAGGAACCCCTAGGAACTCCTATGAAACCCAAGGAACTTCTATAAAAAGAAAATACTCTATGACAAAAACATCCCTTGCAGCTCTGTTGCTGCTTTCCTCTGCCACTGCCTCGGCGCAGTGGAACACCGACTCGACCGAGATAGACAGTTACGAGCGCTTCCGCATCGGCGGCTATGGCGAGGTGGTGGCTGCCTTCAAGGATTACGGCACGAACCGCTTCTATGGCAGTAGCGAAGGCAATACCCGCGTCCGTCGCAACACGATTGCCGTGCCTCGCTTCGTGCTGGCAGGCGACTACAAGTTCAATCGCCATTGGAACGTCGGCGTGGAGGTTGAGTTCGAGAGTGGTGGCACAGGCACCGCCTTCGAGATAGAGAACTCGGAGAACGGCGAGTACGAGAGCGAGGTGGAAAAAGGTGGCGAGGTTGCCATCGAGCAGTTCCACCTGACCTATCATCTTAATCAATACTTCAACGTCCGCGCCGGTCACATCATCGTCCCCGTCGGACTGAACAACGCTCACCACGAGCCCATCAACTTCTTCGGCACCGTGCGTCCCGAAGGCGAGACGAGCATCATCCCCAACACTTGGCACGAGACGGGCCTCAGCCTGTTTGGTCAGTTCGGTCGCCGCTGGGCGTCGTTCAACTGGGAAGCGCAAGTCGTGGCCGGCCTCAACGCCAACGGCTTCGACCGCAACAACTGGGTGAAGAAGGGCAAACAGGGCTTCTTCGAGAAGGACAACTTTACCTCGCCCGGCTATGTGCTGCGCCTCAACTACACCGGCGTGCCCGGGCTGCGTCTTGGCTCAAGTTGGTACCATGTGCAGAACGCGGCATCGAACGCCGACAAACCCTCGACGTACAGCTTCCACGTGCCCGTCAACCTCTGGAGCGTCGATGCGCAGTATCAGCATCGCTACGGCATCGTGCGCGGCAACATACTGAGCGGCAAGGTGGGCAACTCTACGCAGCTCAGCTCGCGCAACGTCCGCCAGAGCAACGCCAGCCCTTACTCGAAGACGGCTCCCATCGCGAGCAAGGCCGTCAGCTACGGCATCGAGGGCGGCGTGCGGCTGAAAGGCTTCTTCCACAGCACGAAGGCTCCCGACGTCATTCCCTTCGCCCGCTACGAGTACTACAATGCTCAGGAGAAAGGCGAAGCGGGGCAGGTGATGGAGGCACGCCTCAAGACATCGATGTGGACGTTCGGCCTCAACTATCGCCCCATACCTTATATAATAATAAAGGCCGACTACACAACCCGAAGGATAGGCGGCGGCAGGTATAACAGCGAGAACGAGTTCGCCCTGGGTATCGCCTTCACGGGCTGGTTCAAAGGAAAGAAGAACTTCTCTGGCTTCTCAGAATAATCGGAATAATCAGTGGACTCAGAATATTCAGAATAATCGGAGTCCTCAGAAGACTCAGAATCCACAGAATAATCAAAGCAATCAGAATAATCAGAATCTCTAATAAACTAAACAAACAACATGAAAAAGAACATCTTTATCATTGGCACAATTGCCATCGCACTGGCTGCCGTTTCGTGCAGCAAAGACTCAGACGACGACAAGACTATCGTCACTCCCCCGAACACGATGCCCGAGGGCACAGCCGACGTCACAATTGTAGAGACCGACGCTAACTTCGCGGACTATCGGACGAACTGGTGCAACTATGCTGCCGCCGTGTCGTCGCGCCTGAAGACCGACGCCGAGACGCTCTACAACGCTTGGAGCGAAGGCCTGAACGGCGGGGAGGCTTACCAAACGACATTCAAGGAAGTGCGTGGCGCCTACAGCAGTCCCAATAGTTGCATCGAGCAGATTATCGACGGATGTATCGACATCGCCAACGAGGTAGGCGAGAGCAAAATCGGTGACCCGCGCGACAAGTGGGAGAACAAGAAGTACACCGAGGCCGTCTATGCCGTGGAGTCGTGGTACAGCTATCACTCCATCCAGGACTACGCCAACAACATCCGCTCCGTTCAAAACGCGTTCAACTGCACCTACAGGGGCGCTCACGGCAGCCACAGCATTGCCGCCTACCTCAATGCCCACGGCGGAAGCGACCTCGCCAGCCAAGTGAACGCTGCCATCACGACAGCCATCAACAGCATCGAAGGCATGGCAGCTCCCTTCCGCAGCCACATCGGCAACCCCAGCGTCATCACGGCCATGGAGGCTTGCAACACGCTGAAGAACGTGCTCAAGACACTCAAGGCAAGGGTGGAAAGCTTCGAGGGCGAGGCAGAACTGAAGGCCATCGTGGCCGACTATGTTGACGTCGTCGTGCTCCCTACCTATAAGGACCTCAAGGATGCAAACGCCGCCCTGCACCAGGCAGTACAGATGCTTGCCGCAAACCCCTCGAATGCAACCTTCGAGCAGGCCGCCGCAGCTTGGATGGCAGCACGTCAGCCGTGGGAGATGAGCGAGGGCTTCCTCTTCGGACCGGTCGATGAACTCGGCCTCGACCCCAATATGGACTCCTGGCCTCTCGACCAAGACGCCATCAAGAACGTGCTGGCGAGCGGCGACTTCACAGGTCTCGACTGGAGCGGCGACTTTGATGAAGAGAACGAGGGTATTGCCGAGGCACAAAGCATCCGCGGCTTCCACACGCTCGAGTTCCTGCTCTTCAAGAACGGACAACCAAGGAAAATTGAACATTGACCATTGAACATTGACCATTGAAACATATCACTTATATTTGCTTAGCACTCCTCCTTGTCGCTTGCGACAGGGAGGATGACTGCTTTACTGCAGCCGACTTCGAGACGCACGAAGGCTACGCCCTCAGCGCCGGCACGAGCACGGTGTTTATCAACTCGAGCTTTGCCTACGACACAGAAGCCGACTGGGTGGAGAACATCAAAGCAAACTCGCGACGCTTCATCAATGGCGACGGTCTCTACGACGACGCCTTGACGCAAGCAGGCGGGCTTGGCCCGGTCTATGCAGGTTATTCGTGCGGCTCTTGTCATAGGAACGCAGGTCGAACGAAGCCTGCTCTTTGGACGCAAATCAGCACCGACCCGGACGGCACACCCGTCTATGGCTCAGGCAGCTACGGGTTCAGCGCGATGCTCGTTTATGTGACGAGAAAGAACGGCGCCTTCTTCCAGAACTACGGCCGCGTGCTGCACGACCAGAGCATCTACGGCGTGACGGCTGAAGGCAAACTCGAATGCCGATGGCACGAAGAGCAGTTCGCCTTCCCCGATGGTGAGCCGTACAGCCTTGCCTACCCACAGTACACCATCACCGACTGGTACAAAGGCTACGGCGAGACGGGCGAGCCCATCGACCCGACTGAACTCTTCTGCACGGTTCGCATTCCGCTCAGGCACGTTGGCATGGGTCAGATGATGGCCCTCGACCGCAACGAGATAGAACAACTCGCGGCGAAGTCGAACTACCCAGAGTACGGCATAAGCGGCCGCTGCAATTACATCACCGAACGCGGCATTCGACAACTGGGATTGTCGGGCAATAAAGCACAGCACGCGGACTTGACCGTCGAGCTTGGCTTCTCGTCGGACATAGGCGCGACAAACAGCCGTTACCCCGAAGAGATATGCGAAGGACAGTCGCAGATGCAGGAAGGTTCGATGATGGGACTGCTCTACGACCGCCTCGACGTCACGACGGAGGACATGGAGGACGTGGACTTCTACCTGCACGGACTCGGTGTGCCGGCCAGAAGACTGGGCAGCACGAAGCAGCCCGCCGCGTACAAAGGCCGCACCATCAACGAGCGGGAACTCATCGCGATTGGCGAGCAGAAGTTCTACGAAGCGAAGTGCCACCTCTGCCACGTCACGACGCTCCACACCCGACCGCGCGGCGCGACCCTCCTCAACGGCACAGAGCTGCCTTGGCTGGGCGGGCAGACGATTCACCCCTACAGCGACTACCTGCTCCACGACATGGGGAGCGAGCTGATGGGCGTCGGTTTGAACGACAACTACGTCAGCGGACTGGCGCGTGGCAACGAGTGGCGCACGACGCCGCTCTGGGGCATCGGAATGCAGGAGAAGGTAAACGCCCACACTTACTTCCTGCACGACGGCCGAGCACGTAACCTGACGGAAGCCATCATGTGGCACGGCGGCGAGGGAGAGGCCAGCAAGAACCTCTTCGCACGCATGGAGAAGGACGACCGCTCGGCACTCATAAAGTTCCTGGAGAGCCTGTAAGCAATTCATAATTATTAATTCATAATTCATAATTCCATTTATGAAGAAGACATACATAATACTTTTAGCCAGCCTTCTCGCCCTGCCTACTTTGGCCGAGGAGCACGAGAAGGAGAGAAACATCACGTTCGAGAAGTACAACCTCAAGAGTGCTGACCTCGGAGAGCAAAAGGAGAACATCGACATGGAGAACGGCGTGCTGGGCATCGCGGACGACAGAGGCTTCACGCTGCAGTCGCGCGACGGCCGCTTCATCTTCAAGCCGTACCTCTTTCTGCAAACAAGAGGCCAGTACCATTACTACGACGACGAGGGCTTGGACAAAGCGTACAACCAAGACAATGTGGCGAACTCGGGCTTCTCGATGCCCTATGCCATCCTTGGCTTTACCGGCACAACCTTCGGCCGGCTCGACTACAACCTGAGCATCAACGCGGCAGGAAGCGGCGGGAACGTCCTGCAACAGGCTTGGGTGGACTACCGCATCTCGCCCGCCGCACGCTTTCGCGCCGGCAAGTTCAAGACGCCTTTCTTCCACGCCTACCTCACCACGCTGGGCGAGACGCTGTTTCCCTGCCTGCCCACTTCGCTGACGGCTCCCATCATCATGCCTTACAGCCTGAACGCCGTGACGCCCTCCATCGGCACGGGCTTCGACCTCGGCTTCCAGTTTCACGGCAAACTCAAGCTCACTCCGAAGAGGCAGAACAGCTGGTTGATGGGCTATGAACTGGGCCTTTGGAACGGTAGCGGCAGCGGCGTCAACACGGCGACGAAGACGCTCTCCGACGACGCACACATTCCCTCCCTGCTTTATGCCGGACGGCTCACCTTCATGCCTTGGGGCGCGATGCCTGCCACGCAGGGCAACAGCCACATGCTCACGGGTCGGCACATGCTTTTCGGCGTGAGCGGAGGCATCAACGTGGAGAGCGAAAGCGAGAGTACAAACGACACGCGCATCGGCGTGGAGTGGAGCATGCTCCACGGCCGTTGGTACGCCGCGGCAGAGGCTTACTGGATGCACGTCAGCTTTACCGAGCGACAGAAAATCGACGAGACGTACAACTTCTGGGGCTGCTACGGGCAGGTAGGATACTTCTTCACGAAGAGTCTGCAGGCAGGTTTCCGCTACGACTTCCTCGACCGCAACGGCTCCAAAAAGGATGGCATCCTCAACATGCCAGCTGCCGTGGTGAACTACTACGTGAACAAGTGCAACCTCAAACTCTCTGCCATGTATCAGTTTACGGGTCGCTACGGCCACCAGACACAACTGGACCGCGACAACGACGACCTCGGGCTGAGCACGCATGCCGCTACCCTGCAACTGCAATACAGCTTCTAAATAGTCCATAGTTCATAGTCCATAGTTCATAGTTAGAGTCTCGACATGAAACTTACACATTATATATATATAATAGGCGCACTCGTCGGACTTGCGGCTTGCGATAGCGGCGACATCGAAGAGAAGGTGTTTACGGTCGATGAGAAGGGATATACGGTCAAAGTGACGGCTCGCGTGAGCGGACTCGGCGAGTGGGAAGGCACGGGCAATACGGTTGCGGTAGCTGGTTTCACGGCGGACAGCAAGTTTGCCATCTTGCAGAAAGCCCTGCCCTCGACGGCGGAGGACGACATCCCCATAAGCCTCGTCCTCTCGAACCTCAGCGACGAGTTGCAGAGCGTGGAACTTGCCCTGACCAATTCCCTCAGGAAACGCATCATCACGCTGGCAATCATCAACATGAGCGACTACCGGGAAAACTCCGCTCGCGATACGATTCGCCTGGAGCTGGGAAACATCGATGTGGGTCGCTTCGGCGTTTTGCAGACGGGACTCTTCGACAAGGCTTGCGTCCAATGTCACGGAGCAAGCGGTCGTTCGGCTGCTGGTCTCAACCTGACGGAAGGTAATGCCAGAGCCGCTTTGGTCGATGTGCCGAGCACTCGAAAAGAGGGCTTTCAGCGCGTGGAAAGCGGGAACGCGGAGGGCTCGCTGCTTCATCTCATCCTTAACGAAGGCGGGGAGAACCTCCTCTCGCACAATCATACGGAAATCCTGAGCAGTCAGTTCAAGTCGAACCTCGAGGAGGTCTCTGCCCTTATCGACGATTGGATTGAAAGCTTGCCATAAGAAGTCTGATGACATGACACGCCTAAATGCTCAACTTGACACGTCAAAATGCCCAACTTGACACGCCTAAATGCCCAACACAACACGATGCTAAAGTTCTCACATCACGATGCTAAGACTCTCACATCACGATGCTAAGACTCTCACATCACGATGTGTTTTCCGACGCTCCACGGAGCCTCATTTGAAATCAAACATTACACCATGCAATTTAAGAAAATATACTTGGAAAAACTCGGCGTCGCCATCGAACTGACGGCCTTTGCTCCGGAGAAGAAAAC
>CAMJOE010000047.1:0-19090 GCA_946407485.1 uncultured Prevotellaceae bacterium
TTTATTTACGATTTAGCTATTTACTATTTAAAACTTATTTACGATTTGACGATAAGTTATTTACGATTTGACGATTTACGATTTACTATTTATTTACGATTTAGCTATTTACTATTTAAAACTTATTTACGATTTGACGATAATTAATTTACGATTTGACGATTTACGATTTACTATTTATTTACGATTTAGCTATTTAACTATTTATTTTCTCCCCCTAAGGGGGAGCTAGAGGGGGTCTTCACCTTCCCTTTCATTTCTTCAGCCCAGAGCTCTCCAATACATTAATAATATAGTCGCCGAGCTTTTCGCACTCCGAGATGATGTCCATGTAGAAGACGCCCATCTGGTAGTCGTAGAGCTTGTCGTTGACATCAATGATGTTCTGGTTCTTCAGCTGGTCGCGGTAGTTGTTTATCTCGTTCTCCGTGTTGTAGTTCTTGTTGAGGCTGACGGTTCTGCTCTCACTCATCTGGATTGCCACCTGCATCTCGGCCAGCGCCTCGCCCACGAGGCCCATCATGCTATGTATGTGCTGATACTGCGCCTCCGTGAAGTCCTCGGTGCCGTACTGCCGCTTGTGCTTCATCGTACGTGCCATGTTGAAGCACGAGTCGCCGATGCTCTCCAGTTCCGAGCAGACGCGCATCATCCTCTGTATGTCGAGCTTCGACTCTACGCTGAGTCGGCCCTCACTCACCTGCGTCAGGTAGTCGGCTATCTCTATCTCCATCCTGTCCGTGATGCCCTCATACTTCTCGATGCGCGAGTAGAGCTTGTTGAACTCCTCTACTTTCGTGGTCTGCAGCAAGTCCTGTACCATGCCGTACATCCTGAGCAGGCGGGAGATGAAGACATTGACTTCCTTCTTCGCTTCCAGGACAGAGAGCTCGGCCGTCGACAGCAAGCCGCCGCCGATGTATTTGAGCTTCATGTCGTCCTCCTCGTTTTCGCCCTCGCGAGCCGGCACGAGCAGACACACGAGCTTTTCCATCGGACCGATGAACCAGATGAGTATAAGCACGTTGCAGACGTTGAAGGCGGTGTGGAAGGCAGCCAGTGCGGCGTTGAGCGTCACCATGTCCTGCTGCCTGGCCGTCGGGTCGCAACCCACCAGGCCACACACGAACCCGACGAAGTACTTGTATATGCAGAGCACCCAGACGACGCCGAAGAGGTTGAAGATAAGGTGGGCGCGGGCCGCCCTCTGCGCCTGCACGCTCGCACTCATCGCTACGACGTTCGACGTGATGGTCGTGCCGACGTTCTCTCCCATGACGAGCGCAATGCCCATGTCTATGGGGAGAGCGCCGGTGGAACACAGCGTCATCGTGATGGCCATGATGGCGGCAGAACTCTGCACAGCGCATGTCAGCAGTCCGCCTATCAGAAGGAAGAGGAAATAGCTGCCGTAGCCCCAGCCCGAGAGACCCGTCAGGAAGCTCAGCAGACGCTCATTGTGGCCAAGGTCCATCTCGATGGCGTTCGTCTTCAACGTGCTCAGACCCAGTAGCATCAGTGCTAAACCCATCAGAAACTCGCCGGTGTTGATGCTACGCTTCGTGTAGATCAGGGCGATGGCTATGATGATGGCGCTGTAGACCACCAGACGCATGTCGAACGAACCCAGCACCATAATCCAGGCGGTTGCCGTCGTACCGATGTTCGCACCCATGATGACGCTGATGGCCTGCGAGAGGGTGAGCAGTCCTGCACTGACGAAACTGACCGTCATCACCGTGGTGGCCGTCGAGGACTGGATGGAGGTCGTGATGAAGGCACCGGTGAGGAGACCCGTGAAGCGGTTTGTCGTCATCGTGCCCAAGACGTTGGAGAGCTTGCTGCCTGCCATCTTCTGCAGTCCTTCGCTCATTACCTTCATGCCGTACATGAGGAGAGCGACGCAGCCGATAAGTATAAGAAATTCCATAGGGTGGTGGTAGATTATGGGATTAAAGCTAATAGGTTACGGGTTACTGGCTGTGGAGGCCTGCAGCCTCAGGGTAAGGCCGACGAAGTCCTCCACGCTGAGTTGCTCGGGCCTTTTCTGCATGATGGGGTCGGCCAGGAGAGGCGTGAAGTCGGGCTTCTCCTCGCGTTCGTTCTCGAGCCAGGAGAGCAGCGGCTTGATGTTGTTTCGCAGGGTCTTCCGCCTTTGGTTGAAGGTCGTCTTGACAAGCCTCTTGAAGAGCATCTCGTCGCAACCCAGTTCGGTCGTCTTGTTGCGGGTAAGCCGTATGACAGCGCTGCGAACCTTTGGCGGCGGGTTGAAGACGCACGGCTCCACCGTGAAGAGGTACTCCACGTCATACCAGGCCTGAACGAGTACGCTCAGTATGCCGTAGGTCTTGCTGCCGGGGCGAGCTGCCATGCGTTCTGCCACCTCCTTCTGGATCATGCCTGTGCAGCAGGGAATCAACTCCTTATAGTCGAGCATCTTAAAGAATATCTGGCTGGAGATGTTGTAGGGATAGTTGCCGGTCAGGACGAAGGGCGAGCCCCCGAAAGTCCTCTCGAGGTGCATCTTGAGGAAATCGTCCTCGATGATGCTGTCCTCGAGTTCGGGGTAGGTTCGTCTGAGGTACGCCACGCTCTCGTAGTCAATCTCCACGACCTTCACCTGCCGCGGCTTCTGCACAAGGTACTGCGTCATCACGCCCATGCCGGGGCCGACCTCCAGAATAGGCAGGCCGGGGCACGCGTCCACCGTGTCGGCAATGCGCGAAGCAATAGTCAAGTCGGTCAGAAAGTGCTGGCCGAGGAACTTTTTAGGCTTGACGGCGCTATATTTCACATTTTTGCAATTTTACAATTTGACAATTTAATTTTATTTCTTACCTTTGCAGTGCAAAAGTACAAAGAATAAGCGAAAGCGCAAAAAGGAAAGGCGAAAATAATTGTGAAATTGCGGAATTCTGAATTTGTCAAATCAATAAAGGTCGCAGTACCTTTGGCATTGGCAGTCGGCATACTGTGGTGGATGTACCGCGGCATCAAGTGGGAGGAGCTCGCTTGTGCCCTGTCGGACCAGATGTCGTGGACGTGGATGCTTCTCAGCATGCCGTTCGGCATCTTGGCTCAAGTGCTGCGTGCAGTCCGCTGGCGTCAGGTGCTCGCTCCGGCCGGCGAGCATCCGCGGCTCATGGCTTGCGTCCACGCCATCTTCCTCAGTTACGCCAGCAGTCTCGTCGTGCCGCGAGTGGGCGAGGTGCTGCGATGCGGCGTCCTGAAACGCTATGAAGGCACCAACTTCAGCCTGAGCATCGGCACCGTCGTCACGGAGCGCATCATCGACACTCTGCTCATCCTGCTCCTTTCTTTGTTGACTTTCCTCACGCAGATACCGGTCTTCATGAACTTCTTTCATAAGACGGGCGTCTCGATGTCCAGTCTGCCCATGCAGTTCTCCCTGACAGGTTGGCTCGTGACTGCTTTCTGCGGACTGCTCGCCTTGCTTTGCATCGTGTATGTCGCCATGCGATTCCGGCTCTTTTCAAAGACAAAATCTGTGGTTTCCGACCTCAAGAACGGCCTGCTTTCAGTTCGGGAAGTGGAGAGCCCTTTGCTTTTCGTCCTCTATTCCATCGGCATCTGGGTGAGCTATTATCTGCATTTCTACCTCACCTTCTTTTGCTTCGACTTCACGGCCCATCTTGGAACGTTGGCAGCCCTCGTGGCATTCGTGGTCGGCACCTTCGCCGTGCTGGTCCCCACCCCTAACGGCGCAGGCTCCTGGCACCTTGCAGTCAAGACGGTCCTCGTGCTCTACGGCGTAGGACAGACTGATGCAGCCCTCTTCGTTCTCATCGTTCATACTCTGCAGACCTTGCTCGTGGCCCTGCTCGGCCTTTGGTCGTCAGCCTGTCTTGCCATGAGAAAGCCAAAGGCACGTGATGCCAGATGACTGACAACGTGATGCTGGGAGTCTGACAACGTGATGCCAGATGACTGACAACGTGATGCTGGGAGTCTGGCGACGTGATGTCAGACATTCATTGTCACGACGTATATCAAATCCTCTGCAAAGGTATGCCATCGCGGCGCGGTTTGCGTGAAAAACATTATTATATTAGGAAATTCCTTTGAAGCACACTAAAAAAATCGTATCTTTGCATCAAAAAACTCGACTATGCAAACAATATCGAAACTTCTGTGCCTGCTCATCCTCATTTTCATTCCTGCCCTCTGCCAGGCTCAGCCTTTGAAACACGTGCAGCCCGAGAAGGTGGGGATGGATTCGCGGCGACTGCTCAAGGCCGACTCCATCATTGCTCAGGCCATCAGCGACGGCGACATACCCGGCGCCGTGCTCGCCGTGGTGCGACACGACCAGATTGCTTACCTGAAGGCCTACGGCAACAAGCAGGTGTGGCCCACAGTGCAACCCATGACCACCAATACCGTATTCGATATGGCCTCGTGCAGCAAGGCGATGTCCACGGCTTTGTCTGCTCTCATCCTTTGCGAAGAGGGGAAATTCCGGATGCTTGACGCCGTGAGTCGCTACGTCAGTGGTTTCGAGAACTGGAAAGACGAGTCGGGCGAGGCCACCATTCGCATTCATCACCTGATGACTCACACATCGGGCCTCCCCGCCTACTATTCGCCCGACCCCGCCGCTACGCCGAACCCCGATGCTTGTATTGAACACATCGCCCACATGAAACGTGGCTTCAAGCCCGGCACGGGGTTCCGATACAGCTGCCTTAACTTCATCACCTTGCAGCGCATTATAGAGAAGGTCAGCGGCATGTCGTTGCGTGAGTTCTCGCGTCAGCGCATCTTCGGTCCGCTTTGCATGAACCACACCGACTACATCCCATGCGCTCCCGATGCCGATGGCGTTTGGCACAATACCGACAAACCTTGCTGGGCCGCCCTCATGCCGAAGGGCGAGGACTGGCGAAGCATCGTGGCGCCCACCACACGTCAGGCGGCCGACAGCGTGCTCTGTGGCATGGTGCACGACCCGCTGGCACGCATCATGAACGGAGGCATCAGCGGCAACGCCGGCCTCTTTAGCACGGCCGAGGACATCGCTATCCTCTGTGCCATGCTACAGAATGACGGCACCTGGCAGGGCAAACGCATCATGAGCCCCCAAACGGCGCGCTTGGTGCGCACTGTGCCTCGATTTGCCGAGCCATTCGGTCGCACCTACGGTTGGGACTGCTATAGCGACTATGCTTCATGCAATGGCGACCTCTTCTCCCCGCAGACCATTTGCCACACGGGTTTCACGGGAACGGGCATCGTCATAGATCCCGAGCTGGACTGCAGCGTCATCCTCCTCACGAACTCAGTGCATCCCGACGAGGGCGGCTCCACTGTCCGTCTGCGTTCCGTCGTAAGCAATGCGGTGGCGGCAAGTATTACCGACCGATAGCCATGCCAGCACCTGTTTTTCAGGCTAAGCATGCCCTAATTCCCCCTAAATCAATCATTTTTTGCCCAAAACCTTGCAGGAATGGGGAATAATAGCTAACTTTGCCTGCTGAATTGTGTGATAAATGGACAACGGACTACAGACAACGGACAACGGATTACAGACAACAGACTACGGACTATAGACAACGGACAACGGACTACTGACAACGGACAAGGGACTATAGACAAGGAACATCGGTTGTAAGCAGTCGATAATGTTTTGGAAACACATTAACCAAATAACTTATATATTTATGAAAGACTTTCTCAAGTACGTGCTGGCAACGATTGTTGGTATCATCTTGACCAGCATCATTTTTGTGGTAATTAGCATTGTTTCATTGGCAGGCATGTTGGCCAGTGAGGGAACCACCGGTTCCGTTTCTAAGAACAGCGTTCTCCGCATCAAACTGCAGGGCGAGGTTGTGGACAGGGCAGGCGAGACCTCTCCTTTGGAGCTCTTCAGCAGGGGGGAACAGATGACGATTGCTCTCGACCAGACGCTCGACGCCCTCAAAAAGGCTGCCAAGAACGACAAGGTGAAAGGCATCTACCTCGAGGCAGGCCCCTTTGCCGCCTATCCTGCCGACCTGCAGGAAATGCGCAGGGCTCTCCTCGAGTTTAAGGAGAGCGGCAAGTGGATTGTGGCTTACGGCGACCAGTATTCCCGCGGGGCGTACTATCTCTGTTCTGTGGCCGACGAGATTTTCCTCAATCCCATCGGTGCCATCGACTGGAGCGGTATGTCGAGCCAACCTATGTTCTATACGGGTCTCCTGAAGAAGGTGGGCGTCAAGATGCAGGTCTTCAAGGTCGGCACATACAAGAGCGCCGTCGAACCCTTCATCAATACCGAGATGAGCGAAGCAAACCGCGAGCAGACGCTGAGCTATCTGAGCAGCATCTGGAACGGCATGCTGAAGGACGTGGCTGCAAGCCGCAGGCTCAAGGTGGATGCTCTGAACAGCATCGCCGACAGCACGACCGTCTTCTGCGAAGCTAATGTGATGATAGAGAACAAGCTTGCCGACAAGCTGGGCTACCTGAGCGACGTGAAGGAGGCTCTGCGTCAGCGTCTCGAGCTGAAGGAGGACGACGAGCTGAAGTTTACTAACTTAGCCGACGTGGCTGCTGCCGACGACCTCGGCAAGAAGGTGGACGACGAGGTGGCCGTCTATTATGCGTATGGCGAGATCAACGACAGAGAGGCAATGGGCTTCACCCAGGAGCACCAGATCACTACGCAGGCAACCATCAAGGACCTGCAAAAGCTCCGCAAGGATAAGGACGTGAAAGCGGTCGTCATCCGTGTGAACAGCCCCGGCGGCTCTGCTTTCGCCAGCGAACAGATCTGGCACGAGGTGCAGCTGCTGCGTGCAGAGAAGCCCGTCGTGGTCAGCATGGGCGGCCTGGCAGCCAGTGGCGGCTACTACATCAGCTGCGGTGCCAACGAGATTTGGGCCGAGCCAATGACGCTGACGGGAAGCATCGGCATCTTCGGCATGATACCTGACCCCAGCGAACTCCTCACGCAGAAACTGGGTCTCTCCTTCGACGTCGTGAAGACGAATGCGATGAGCGACTTCGGTGCCATGGGTCGCCCGTTCAACGCCGCCGAGTCGGCCAAGCTGCAGAACTACATCAATCACGGCTACGACCTCTTCACAGGACGTGTGGCCGGCGGTCGCGGCATGGCTCAGGACAGCGTGAAGGTCATTGCCGAAGGTCGTGTATGGACTGGCGAGCAGGCTCAGAAGATCGGTCTCGTGGATAAGCTCGGCAACCTGGACGACGCCATCGCGTCGGCTGCCAAGCTGGCCGAGGTGGAGGACTACACGATAGGTCACTATCCCGCTCCAGAGCCTTGGTACGAAAGCATATTCGACGAGGGCACCGACGACTATATGGAGGCCAAGATCCGTGCCGCACTGGGTGAGTACTACACCGCATTCTCGCTGGTTCGCCGCGTCGGGAAGATGGATCCCATCCAGGCACGCATGCCCTTCGATCCCAACATAAAGTAAAATAGAAAAGGTAATGAGGTGAAAAGGTGAAATAGACTGTCCGACTGTTTCATGGAAGGAGATTTGACGCAGATACACCGATGGATGCTGCCCTTCAGCTGGCTCTACGGCGCCGGCGTGGACATCCGTAATGCCCTGTTCGACATGGGGGCAATACGTTCTGTGTCATACGATATCCCCATCATCAACGTCGGCAACATCACGGTAGGCGGCACGGGCAAGACGCCCCACGTAGAGTACCTCGTCCGGCTGCTGTCGGGGCGCTACCGCGTAGCGGTGCTGAGCCGCGGCTACAAGAGAAAGACGAAGGGCTACCTGCTGTCGTCCGTCTCGACCCCAATGGAAGAGATTGGCGACGAGCCGTGGCAGATCAAGCAGAAGTTTCCCGAGGTGTACGTCGCTGTGGATGCAGACAGGCGGCGGGGCATCGAGCGGCTCATGACGGACGAAGCGACGAAGGACGTCGAGGTCATCCTTCTGGACGACGCCTACCAGCACCGGTACGTCAAGCCGGGATACAACATCCTGCTCGTGGACTACCATCGCATCATCTCCGACGACCGCCTGCTGCCTGCCGGACGACTGCGCGAGAAGCCTTCCGCCAGCCGTCGCGCCACGACCGTCATCGTCACGAAATGCCCGCACCATATCAATGCAATGGGTTTTCGCGTCATCATGGCGTCGCTCAACCTCAGGCCTTACCAGCAGCTCTTCTTCAGCACGTTCAGCTACGGCACTATGCATCAGCTGTGGGGCGAAGGCACGCTCGAGCCCGACTCCCTGCGCAAGGACAACACGCACGTCCTGCTGCTGACGGGCATCGGCAATCCTCGGCAGATGGAACAGGACGTGAGGCGATTCGTCCAGTACATCTCGCCCCTGACGTTCCCCGACCATCACTACTACACGAAGCGCGATGCCGAGGCCATCAACCAGGCCCTGAAGGCGCTGCCCAAACCGCACATCATCATCACGACGGAGAAAGACGCGGCGCGGCTCCTGCACCTCGAGGGCCTCACGGACGAGGTCAGGCAGAGCACCTATGTGCTTCCCATCGAGATAAACATCATGCGAGACGAGAAAGACAAATTCGACAAAACGATAAACGACTATGTACGAGAAAATAAAAGAAACAGCAGCATGGATCCGCGATAGGATGCCAAGCGCACCGACCACAGCCATCGTCCTGGGCTCCGGCCTTGGCGAACTGGCAAAGCGCATCGAGAGACTCAAGACTTTCCCCTACCGGGACATCCCCAACTTCCCTGTTTCCACGGTGGAGGGCCATGCGGGCGAGCTCATCTTCGGTAAGCTCGGCGGCACGGACGTGATGGCGATGGAGGGCCGTTTCCACTACTACGAGGGCTGGACGATGCAGCAAGTGACGTTCCCCGTCCGCGTAATGTACGAGCTGGGCATCAAGACGCTCTTCGTCAGCAATGCGGCAGGCGGCACCAACCCTGACTTCAAGATTGGCGACCTCATGATCATCACGGACCACATCAACTACATGCCCGAGAACCCCCTGCACGGCCCGAACATCCCGACGGGACCGCGTTTCCCCGACATGGGCGAAGCATACAGCAAGGAGCTCATCGCCAAGGCCGATGCCATCGCTGCCAAGCACGGCATCAAGGTGCAGCATGGCGTCTATCTTGCCACGCAGGGCCCGACCTACGAGACACCGGCCGAGTACCGCATGTTCGCACGTTGGGGCGCCGATGCCGTCGGCATGAGCACCGTCCCCGAAGTCATTGTGGCCCACCACTGCGGCATCAAGACCTTCGGCATGAGTATCATCACAGACCTCGGCGGCATGGAAAACCCGATGACAATCACCCACGAGGAGGTCCTCAAGGCAGCAGAAGCAGCCGAGCCCCTCATGTCAACCATCATCGAGGAGATGGTGAAGGACTGAAAACTCTGAGTACTCCGAACGCTCTGCACATTCTGAGTACTCCGAAAACACCAGCGCTATGGAAATCTCACAGCTCGGCGAGTTCGGCCTCATCGACCGGCTTGCCAAAGACATTACGACCAAAAACCCGACCACCATCCAGGGCATCGGCGACGACTGCGCCGTGCTGGCTCCGACGGAGGGCATGCGTACCGTGGTCACCACCGACCTCCTGATGGAGGGCATCCATTTCGACCTGACGTACGTTCCCTTGCGTCACCTCGGCTACAAAGCCATAATGGTGAACCTGAGCGACGTCTTCGCCATGAACGCCAGACCGCTCCAGGTGACCGTCAGCCTGGCCATCAGCAGCAAGTTCCAGGTGGAGGACATCGAGGCGCTTTATGACGGCATGCGTCTGGCTTGCGAGAAGTGGGGGGTCGACATCGTAGGGGGCGACACGACTGCCAGCCTGACGGGCCTCGCCATCAGCATCACGGCCATCGGCGAGGCACGCAGCGAGGACATCGTCCTCAGGAGCGGAGCGCGGCCCACCGACCTCGTCTGCGTCAGCGGCAACCTTGGCGCGGCCTACATGGGGCTGCAGCTCCTGGAGCGCGAAAAGGTCATCTACAACGAGCAGCTGGCAGAGGCCCGCAAGAGCGGCAGCAAGGAGCAGATGGAGGCTCTGCGCGACAGCCAGCCCGACTTCAGCGGCCGCGAGTACATCCTGGAGAGGCAGCTCAAGCCGGAGGCACGGGGAGACATCATCGCCACACTTCGCGAGGCTGGCATCCACCCGACGAGCATGATGGACATCAGCGACGGACTGAGCAGCGAACTGCTTCACATCTGCAAACAAAGCAAGACAGGTTGCCGCATCTACGAAGAGAGGTTGCCCCTCGACTACCAGACGGCGGCCATGGCTGAGGAGTTGAACCTCAACGTCAGTACTTGTGCCCTGAACGGCGGAGAAGATTACGAACTGCTCTTCACCGTGCCCCTCCATGCCAACGATACCGTCTCGGCCCTCGAGGACATACATGTCATCGGCTACATCACCGAGCCGGAGAAGGGCTGCGCCCTCATCACGCGCGACGGCGGAGAGCATCAGCTCAGGGCTCAAGGCTGGGAGGCTCTGAAGTCGTAAAGCGTAGCGTCGGCCGTTCCTTGCTGTAGCGTCGGCCGTTCCTTGCTGTAGCGTTGGCCGTTCCTTGCTGTAGCGTTGGCCGTTCCTTGCTGTAGCGTTTAATTTCCCCTCAAGAGGCGCTTTTTTCCACCTCGCGAGGGGTATTATAGTACCTATAGTTTCTATAGTTACTATAGTTGGTAGAAAATATCGCTCATTTTTTTTGCACTTTGCCAAGAAAGTCGTACATTTGTCGTTTGTAAGAGGAAAAGGCCCCAATGAGAACGACAATGATGCTGCGATTCTGCATGTTCGTGCTGGCTGCGCTCATGGTGCTGCCGGCCGGTGCCGCCATACGGAAACGTAAGGTGAAGGAGCGTCGTGGCCCCGACTCAATGCTGCTGATCGTGCCCTCTCCCGAAATCCCCATGTCGAGGAAGATGAGCACCTCGGCCTTCCCCGTCCAGATTACCGTCAGCGGCCGCGTAGTGCAGATACAGAGCGACCGCAGCCAGCTCCTCCCCATCTACAATGGCAACGGCGTGCTCTACATGACGACCCGCCTCAACAAAGGCAAGAACTGGCTCGGCGGCCTGCCAAGAGGCAGGTACTTCATCAACAACCGACCGATAACCATTAACTAAAAGACAACGGACAACAGACAGCAGACCCCCTCTAACTCCCCCTTAGGGGGAGGAAATAAAATAGCAGACCCCCTCTGGCTCCCCTTCTAGGGGGAGAAAATAAATAGTTAAATAACTAAATCGTAAATAAATAGTAAATAGTAAATCGTCAAATCGTAAATTAATTATCGTCAAATCGTAAATGGTTAGATGCAAGATGAAATAGACATAGACAGGATAGTCAGAGAGCGTGCCGGCAAGAAGGCGAAGTTCGTCCCGAAGTGGCTGACGCGGCTTCTGGCACGTATCATCCACCAGGACTTCATCAACACCTATCTGCGCCAGGGCAGGGTGGGGGTGGACTTCTGCAAAGGCGTCGTGGAGTACGTCGGGGCAACCGTCGATGTGGAAGGCAAGGAGAACCTGCCCGCCGACGGACGGCTCTGCACCTTCGTCAGCAACCACCCGCTCGGCGCCATCGACGGCGTCACCCTCGGATGGGTCATCGGCGAACACTACAACAGCAAGATAAAGTACCTGGTCAACGACCTGCTCATGAACCTCAAGGGACTCGCACCCCTCTGCGTACCCGTCAACAAGATAGGCAAAAACGCACGCACGTTCCCAGCCGTCGTGGAGAGCACCTTCGCCAGTGACTGCCACGTCATCATGTTCCCTGCAGGCCTCTGCAGCCGCCGGCAGGACGACGGCTCCATCCGCGACATCCCGTGGAACAAGGCCTTCGTAGTGAAGAGCGTACAGCACCAGCGCGACATCGTGCCCGTACACTTCGAAGGGCAGAACAGCAACCGCTTCTACAACGTGGCGCGATGGTGCAAGCGGCTCCATCTCCCCAATTTCGCAATGGCACTCCTGCCCGACGAGATGTACCGCTGTAAGGGCAAGCATTTCGTCGTACGCTTTGGCAAGCCCATCCCCTGGCAGACCTTCGACAAGACCCGTACGCCCGCCCAGTGGGGCCGATGGGTGCAGGACAAGGTCTATGAGATATAGCATCCCGCCGCCCTCACAATACCCTCAACAGTCAGATAGTATAGAAAAGTAAACCGTTAACCGTAAGAAAGAATAAATGAACATGGTGGAACCAATCGCGGAACCTATCCCCGTCGAAGTGCTGAAGTCAGAACTCACGCCGGACAAGAAGTTGCGCATGACAAACAAAAGCAGCAACGAAGTGTATGTCGTCACTTGGCAAGACTCGCCCCACGTGGTGCGCGAGATAGGCAGACTGCGCGAGATAGCCTTCCGCGCTGCCGGCGGCGGCACCGGCAAGAGCTTCGACCTCGACGAGTTCGACACGTGCGAGAACTGCTACAAGCAACTCCTCGTCTGGGACCCCGAGACGGAAGAGATCGTCGGAGGCTACCGATACATCCTCGGCAAGGATTGGCAGATAGCCCCCGACGGGCAGCCCATCCTCGCCACAAGCCACATGTTCCGCTTCTCCGAGCGTTTCATGAAGGAATACGCGCCGTGGACCATCGAGCTGGGACGCTCGTTCGTCACCCTCGAATACCAAAGCACGCTCCGCGGCCGCAAAGGCATCTTCGCACTCGACAACTTGTGGGACGGACTGGGAGCCATCGTCGTCATCGAGCCCACCGTCCGCTACCTCTTCGGCAAGTTCACGATGTATCCCAGCTATGACCGCATGGCCCGCGACATGATACTCTACTTCCTGGGCAAGCACTTCCCGGACCCCGACAACCTTATCTATCCCATGAAGCCCCTCAAGCTTTGGCACGACCCCGAGCAGTTCGAGAAACTCTTCACCGAAGACGACTTCAAGGCCGACTACCGCATCCTCAACCACGAAGTCCGCGCCTTGGGCTACAACATCCCGCCGCTCGTCAACGCCTACATGGGACTAAGCCCCACCATGAAACTCTTCGGGACTGCCATCAACGATGGCTTTGGAGACGTCGAGGAGACAGGTATCCTCATCGCAGTCGATGAGATACTGCAGGAGAAGCGAATGCGTCACATCGACACCTTCGCCGCAGAGCATCCGGAACTCGTACAGATAACGAGCGGCGCCAACCGCATATTCTATAAACCCACCGACAAGTAGGCTTTCCCATCCCCTCTCTTCAAAAAAAATGCTCCGAAGAGAAAAAAAACAGGCGGCGAGAGTTGACAAATAGACCTTAAACAGTATATAATATAATAGTAGATGAGTATGATGCGATGGGAGCAGCTGTTATCCAGCAAACGCCTTGGGCAAGAGGAGATGCAGCGAAGGAGTGACGACCGCACGGAATTCCAGCGCGATTACGATCGCCTTATCTTCTCCGCTCCCTTCCGACGGCTGCAAAACAAGACTCAAGTGTTTCCCCTGCCCGGCAGCATCTTCGTGCACAACCGCCTCACTCACAGTCTGGAGGTCAGCAGCGTGGGTCGCAGCCTCGGCAACGACATCAGCCGCCTCATCCTCAAAAATCATCCGGAACTCTACAGCACACATTTCACCGAGCTCGGCAACATCGTCAGCGCCGCCTGCCTTGCACACGACCTCGGCAACCCGCCGTTTGGGCACAGCGGCGAAACGGCAATAGGAACCTATTTCAGCGAGGGGGATGGACTGTTCCTTAAGGACTACATCTGTCCGGAGACGGGCGACGGCATCTCGCCGCAGCAATGGGATGACATCATACATTTCGAAGGCAACGCCAACGCCTTCCGTCTGCTCACCCACCACTTCAAGGGGCGTCGCAAGGGCGGTTTCGTCATGACGTACAGCACGTTGGCAAGCATCGTGAAATACCCCTATACGTCCGACCTCGCGGGCGACAAGCGCAAGTTCGGCTTCTTCCGTAGCGAGGTGGACGACTACGAGCGAATAGCCCGGGAGCTCGGCATCATCAAGCTTCCCGCCCCCGATGGCTCCGTTCGCTACGCCCGCCATCCGCTCGTATATCTTGTGGAGGCAGCCGACGACATTTGCTATCAGATAATGGACATCGAGGACGCGCACAAGCTGAAGCTGCTGACGACGGACGAGACGCGACAGCTCTTCCTTGCCTACTTCTCACCAGAGCAGCAGCGACACATCGAGGAGCGCATGACGCAGCTTGTGGACGACGTGAACGAGCAGATTGTTTATCTTCGCTCCTGCGTCATCAACTGTCTCGAGCAGCAATGCGTGCAGGTCTTCATCAAGAGAGAACAGGACATCCTGAGCGGCACCTTCGAAGGCTCCCTCATTCAGCACATCGACGACCTGCCCCGCAAAGCCTACGAGCAATGCGAGCGCACGGCTTACAAGAAGATATACCACTGCAAGGACGTCGTCGACATAGAGATAGCCGGCTACAAAGTCATCACGATGCTGACCCATCTGATGGTGCAGGCCGCTACGCACTCCGACCGTGCCTTCTCCCGACTGCTCATCAACCGCGTCAGCACGCAATACGACATCCTTGCCCCCACCTTGTATGAGCGCATCATGGCTGTGCTGGACTACATCTCAGGCATGACCGACGTGTTTGCCCTCGACTTGTATCGCAAGATAAATGGCATGAGCCTGCCAGACGTATAATTATAGGAACCATAGTAACTATAGTGACTATAGAAACTACAAAACAAAAAGACATGAAAGTTCAAATCATCAATCGCAGCCACCATCCGCTGCCGAGTTATGCCACGCCACTATCCGCAGGCCTTGACCTGCGCGCCAATATCGAATCGCCTGTCGAGTTGAGGCCGATGGAGCGCCGTCTCGTTCCCACGGGTCTCTTCATGGCTCTGCCTCCAGGTTACGAGGCACAGGTCCGCCCCCGCAGCGGGCTGGCCATCAAGCACGGCATCACGGTCCTCAACACACCCGGCACAATCGATGCTGACTATCGTGGCGAGGTCTGCGTCATCCTGATCAATCTCTCGGACGAACCTTTCCTGATTGCCGACGGCGAACGTATCGCACAGATGGTCATCGCCAGACACGAGCAGGCGGAATGGGAAGAGGTGGAAGTCCTTTCAGAAACAGAGCGCGGAGCCGGCGGCTTCGGTCACAGCGGTACAAAGTAACGAAGCCTTGAGACATCTCATCATCATACTTGTCCTTTTATCAGGGACGTTAGGACTCAAGGCGCAGACGGCGTTCGACTATTTCTATCTGGAGGCCGAGAAGTGCCGTCTCGCGGAGGATTACTCCTCGGCGATGGACCTCTTCCGTCATTGTCTCGACATCAATCCCGAGGCACCCGAGGCGCTTTACAACATCGGGCTGCTGCATCTCTATCTGCGCGACGACAGCCTCGGCACGGCATACATCCGGCAGGCCTGCGAGCGGGATGCCAACAACCCCTACTATCTGGAGTCGCTCGCCGCGCTTTATCTGAACAAGCGCGATGCGGAGTCCGCCATTCCCGTATTGGAAAAGATGGCCACCTTGCAGCGCGGGCGCAGCGACATCTATCTGCAGCTGGTGCAGCTCTACAAGACAACGGGGCAGACCGACAAGGCAATCAGCGCCCTCAGCCGTATCGAGCTGCTCGACGGTCCCAGCCCTCAGCTGAGCGTAGAGAAGTTCAGGCTCTACAAGGAGAAAGGCGAGCTGGACTCGGCCTTCGTGCAATTGCAGGCGCTTTGCGAGGAGTCGCCCCACGACATGAATCTGCGTGTCGTGGTCGGCAGCCAGTATATGGAGGCCGGCGACACCGTCAAGGCGCTCGAGATCTATGACGAGGTACGCCGTCAGGAACCGACAAACACCAACCTGCAGCTCGCCACGATGGACTACCTGCAAGACATCAAGCAGTACGACGCCTACAATAGGATGCGCGACTCCCTGCTGTTCCACGACGACTCCCCTTCGCAGCTGCGGGTCCTCATGTTGCGGTCGTACATCGCCGACGTACAGCGTGACTCGACCTACGCGCCGCGTCTCGAGGCCGCCTTCGACACGTTGCTGGCCCGCCCGCAACAGGATGCTGAGGTGCTCATCATGAAAGCCGCCTATCAGGTCTATAGCAAGCAGCCTCGCGAGGAACTCGTGGGGACGATGCGGCAGGTGCTTGAGGTCGATCCCGGCAACGAGACGGCTCTGCGCGAGCTACTGCAATACTATGCCGAGCAAAACGATGACAAGGGCGTGGAAGACATCAGCCGTCGCGGCCTCAATTACCATCCCGAGGAGATTGCCTACGCCTACTATCTCGGCATGGCACTTGCGGAGCAGAAGAAGCTGACGGATGCCGCCGACGTCCTCCAGCAGGGGCTTCGTGCCAGGACTGAGTTTGTCTCCGAGCGTCTCGTGTCGAATGTCTTCGGCGTGCTGGGCGACATCTACTATCAGCAACAGAGAGAGACGGAGGCTTTCGCCGCCTACGATTCGGCGCTCGTATATATGGAGGACAACATCATGTGCCTCAACAACTACGCTTACTACCTGAGCCTCAAGGGCGAGCAACTCGACCGGGCCGAGGAGATGAGCTATCGCACCATCCGTCAGGAGCCGGAGAACATCACTTACCTCGACACGTATGCCTGGATTCTTTTCAAAAAAGGCGACTTTGCCCATGCCCGGACGTACATGGACAAGGTGGTGAATCCCGGGAGGACTGACGAGGAGCTGCTTGCCGACGAGCGTCTCATGGGCAATCTCATCGAGCATGCGGGCGACATCTATGCCCATAACGACGAGCCCGAGACGGCGTTGCGCCTCTGGAAACTTGCCCTGGAGAAGGGCGACGGCACCTGTACCCCTCAACTAAAGAAGAAGATAAAAAGAAAGAAGTATATCAAGACACCTTAGAAGAAATGATGACACACACCACATCCAATCCCCAATCCCTCCTTTCTCCCTCAAAGTGGAGCATGGGAGGCTTGTTGTTGCTTTGCCTTCTGCTTGCCGCATGCGCCAGCAAGAAGCATGCAGTGAAGACTTCCACCGTCGTGCCGGACGAGCAGACGGTTGCCGTAGCGCCCTCGAAGGACGCCAAAAAGCCGGCCGATGCCAAGCAGAGGCAGGACGTGTGCATCACGTCGAGAATCCGTCTCGACATCGCTTCGGGCGGTAGGAACACGTCAGTCGGCGGCATGCTCCGCATGAAGCGCGACGACGTCATTCAGCTCTCCATCACCACTTTCGGCATTCTCGAGGTGGCTCGCATCGAGATGACGCCCGACTACTTTATGCTTATCGACAAGATGGGCAGGCAATACGTGAAGTCGTCCTACAGCGACGTGTCGTTCCTGCGCGACGGCGACATCGACTTCCGCACGCTTCAGGCTTTCTTCTGGGACGAGCAGACGCCGTACGTCCCTGGCTGGGAGCGCAAGGACTTCGTCAATATCGCGGACAGGAGCCTCCCCACGAAGCACTACATCACTATACCTGCAGCCGGCAAGACCATCAAGGCGGAGCTCACGCTCTCCAACCTGAACACGGACTCGGAATGGGAGAAGCGGACCGAGGTGCCGGATCGCTACAAGCAAGTCTCCGTCGATGAAGTCGTCAAGCGTATCATGAACCTCTCTATGTAATCCCTTTTGCGACATGATGAAGAAGGCAATAGTTCTCGTTTTCCTGCTTATGGCTCCCTTCGTCCTGCCCGCCATATTGGCGCAGAACAGCAAGAAGGTGAAGGAACTCAAGCAGCAGCAGTCGAAGCTCAAAACAGAGCTGCAGAAGTCGAAGACGCAACTCGACAACACCCGCAAGCAGGTGAAGACGGGTCAGCAAAACGTGGACTTCCTTGGCCTGCAGATGAACAATCGCCTTTCCCGCATCCACCAGTTGGAACAGGAACTCGATGCGCTCGAGGCCGACATAACTCGCCTTCAGAAAGAGGTCACGGAGCTCGACGCCGAGGTACGCATGCGGCGGCAGCGTCTCAAAGCAGCCGTCAGGAATGCCCGCGCGCAGCGTGTCAACACCGACCCGCTCGTCTTCGTCCTCTCCGCCAAGACCTTCAGTCAGATGTACCGACGCTCGCGCTATGCCCGCGAGTACATCGCCTATCAGCACAACCTCGGAGAGCAGATTTTGATGAAACAGGCCGAGCTGCTCGACGCGCAGAACCTCCTGCTCGCTGCCAAGAGCCAGAAGAACGGCGTGCTTCACGAGGTGATGATGCAGCGCAAGAGCCTCAACGTGCAACAGGTTCAGGAGAAGAAGAAGGTGGCAGGGCTGAAGAAGCAGGAGAGCGGGCTGCAGGGCAAGGTGGCTGAGCAGCAGAAGCAGCTCGCTGCTCTCGACAAGAAAATCGAGCAGGTGATAGCCTACGAGATTGAGCAAGCGCGGAAGAAGGCAGAAGAAGAGGCGCGCAAGAAGGCCGCAGCCGAGGCCGCTCGCAAGAAGAAGGAACAGGAGAAGAAGGGCAAGTCGTCGGGCAGCACAACGAAGCCGAAGCAGACCACCACGCCTGCCGCGCCTCAAAAGTCCGGCTCGTGGCTCACCGCCGAAGACCGTCAGATAAACGGTTCCCTCGAACAGAACAAGGGCCGCCTGCCCGTGCCCATCACCGGCCAATACATGCTGGGCAGCCGCTTCGGCATTTACAACGTGCCGGGCATGGTGAACGTCCAGCTCGACAATAAGGGCACGAACTACATCGGCCGTCCCGGCGCCCGCGCCCGCGCCATCTTCGACGGCGTCGTCACAAGCGTCTTCCAGTTCAACGGCTTCCGTAACGTCATCATACGCCACGGCAGCTACATCTCCGTCTATTGCAATCTCTCCAGCACCATCGTCAAGAAGGGACAGAAGGTGAAGACCAAGGACATCCTCGGCACGGTGGCCGACGACGGCAGCGGCAACTGCACGCTCCACTTCCAGCTCCGTAAGGATACCAACAAGCCCGAGCCTGCGAAACTCAATCCCGAAGCGTGGATTGGGAAGTAGCTTTAGGGTTCTGCCGTCCTTTCAACAGCAAAAGACCCCCTAACCCCCTTTAGGGGGAATTTAACGCTACAGCAAGCGTCGCCTCTTCCCACAGCAAGCGTCGCCTCTTCCCACAGCAAGCGT
>CAMJOE010000048.1:0-18852 GCA_946407485.1 uncultured Prevotellaceae bacterium
TTCTTCTGTTACATACTGTGCCGATGCTTCAAATTCATCTTTGTCATAGATGATTTGGTCATTCAGCTTACACGTCACTAATTCTTGTTCATAACAACCTGTATTCCATATAGGGGTGCTATTCAAAAGGTCTATTGGGCTACCGATGCCTTCAATCCAAATAGAAGAAAAATCATCAACAGCTTCTTCTTTATCGGGGTCGATAAGACTCCATTTAATAACCGTCAAGTATTCGTTGCGATATTTAACAAGTTGCTTTTCGTTGATAATCAGCCCATACTCGTCATACTTAGTGGTCTGTAGTTCGTATAAATCCATCGTGACTATATCCCCTGGATTGCCGGAAAAGTCATACAGGATGGCTGATGTGGTGTTGCCAGATGCGATATAATAGACGTCTTCACCTTCTTCGTACATCGCTCCTATATACAAATGGTCATAATGTATGTATGGACTATTGTTTGTTGTAACGTAAAGTTTCAGGCATCGATGGGAGTCTATCACGGTGTCACCTTCCAGACTGTATATTTCTTCCCACTCCGTATAGTTTTCCGCCTCGGGATTACTTGCCTTATAATTCCAAACTTTGCCGTCCTCTACTAAGGGATGACTGAGTGTCCGAGCCACAGCACCTGAACAGAGCATCAGACATGCTGTAAATAAAATAAGATAACTTTTCATAGCTTAATTGTTTAGTTTTATTTCGTGATGCAAAGATACTACTTTTTCAAGAAATAAAATACTCGTAAAGAAATTATTCTATAGAACCCTTATTTATAACAAATTCAACTCCTAAAGGTGTAACAAATGGTTTTAATACTTTGGCTCCATTAATCAATATTATTTTGCTGCCAGGATAGGGTTGCAAGAAATCCAAATTGATGATGATACCATCGATTATCAAGGTAGCGCCATTATCTAACAGCATTTTCGTACCATCAGAAAAGACGGGTTGTGTCTGTAGAGTAACTGTTGCACCATGCAATACGCCTAAATAACTTGTTCTACTTTCGGAAGATGTTAATGTTGAGTCATTGTAGATATACTCATAAGTTGGATGATCAGCTGGTAACTGTTCAAGGTAGCCATACTCATTCATGTGTCCTTTTGAGGGGTCAGAGTCATCACCATCGGATTGGGCCCAAACGGGGATATGAGGAGAACCTACACCCCAGTTGAAGTAACCGTCTCCATCCAAATCTTCATAAAGAATAGGACGACTGACATTACTCGTTGGCGTTCCTTTAGGGAAGAATGCATATTTATTCATATACCAAGGATCGTCATTATAATAAATAATGTACATATATCCATTATGTCCCCACGATGGTCCACGACTTTGTTTATATATCCAATATGTATGGCCAATAATACTATCAGCTTCGTGGAATACCGTATCAGACTGTAAACTAGGACTAATGCCATAGAAAAAAGTATATGCAGTATTAGGGGCAATCGTACCATATCCTGCAAGCGTCATAGCATGTCCTCCTTTACGCTGATGGGTATATGGCGTTGCCGTTTGATATCCACAAAACCCAGGGCCACTATTAATAAGATATTTTTTTAATGTATCTACAGGAGCAGGGATGTTCATTAAGTCAATCTTATCATAATCGTTTAAATAGACATGTTCATTTCCTGCTGGAATAGTGTCATACACATAAGGATGGTTGAGAAAGGGCATACTTGCCTCATCGATTGTACCATTTGTTTTCAAGAATAGGACAGGAGTCTCTATATTTGCAATTCCACTCGTAAAACTAATAGGAACATAACTAGCAACATACTGCTCTGACAAGTCTATAGCAGAAGTATCATTTACATCATAATTATAATGTAATAACAAATTGGATTCCAACATACCAACAGACGCAAAAGCTGTGCAATACCCACTATCTCGTTGTCTTTTTGCTGGCGTCAACCAGTTTCTTCCATGTCTGTTCCTCCAATCAAAAGATGGTATATATGGACTTACTATCGTATCCCTAAAAGCACGAGGTGTTCCGATTTCGAAAAGACCTCCTGCATAATATTGGAAGTTGTTCAAGTAAGAATCACAACATCCTTCTTCATAAAGGTTCTTTTTCTCATCATAGGGACGCAAAGAACATTCTGTAACAGCCGCTCTCCATAATCTTCCATGCTTAGTGTTATAACTATTGATTCTATCCACAACATCTTTTACCTGCTCCTCCTTGACACGTTCTTTTGTTTCTCTAAAACTGGAATCATTACGTGAATATGCTTGATTTGACGAATTTATACCCATTAGAGTAATACTAGCATCACCTGCCGTATAACATTTCAAGCAAGTTGGAATTATTCCATTCAGTACGGCAGTCTCCTCACAATAATGGTCAAGACAAACATTTGTTGTATCAAAACGAAACCAATTACTTTCTGCTACAAGATAATCATGACCATCTTTGTCCTCAAGAATAATCCTAGTAAAGCTAGATTCTTTGGGTTGATGGATTGTTACGTTTATGCTGAGAGAATAAATGTTCCCCAAGCCTTCAAGGGATATTGTATCAGAAGACGTGAATGTTGTGCGTAGTTGCTGAGTATAGTTCTCTGGAAAAAGTGCGCGAAATACAGATTGACCTTGTGCATACGCAGAATGGCAAAGGATAATCAGCGCACAACCTATGAGCCTCCTTTTATAATAATAGAATCTTGCATTCATAGTTTTATTCTTTTAAGATTCTACATAGTTACTATCATCCTTCTTGTCACTGCGACTTTGCCATCTACAACGAGTGTGTAGATGTACATGCCTGCTGCGAGGTCAGCGGCATAGACGGTGATGTTTGTCTCGCCGCGTTCGCTGACGGGAATGTTCTGCACCTGCTTGCCACTCATGTCATAGATGAAGATGCTCGCTGTCTGTGTGTCAGTCGGGATGTTGAGCGCGATGACTGTACTTTCGCTGAAAGGATTGGGCTTGTTCTGGTCCATCCTTACCATATCGATGTCTGCAACACTTTCTTCAATATCAGTCGCATTTGTTGGAGCCTTTGCACCTCTTGGTGACGTGCCTTTCAGTTCTGCAAGTTCACTTTTTAGTTCGTTGATACTCTGAACCAGCAGGGGAACCATCTCCACATAGTTGATGCTGACATTGCCGTTGGCATCCTCATAGACAAGTTCAGGATAAACGGTCTTCAACTGGTTGGCATCAAGACCATACTGCACAGGCGACAAATAATGTTCTGGCTCAATGTCGCCCATTGTCTCAGCAAGAGAATCAAGTTCTTCGGGAGACATATTGTCTGTGTCTATGTTCTCAAAACTTGCCCTTGAAGTGTTTGTTTCCAGAGTTGGGTCGTAGCGAAGGAACTGCAAAGCCTGCACCTGACTCAGCTTGTCTGTCACGCTCTCTCCTCTCTCAGAAAGTATTGACGTTCCGTTCTGCCCTGAAGGGGATGGGCTTGCAGAGGGGCTGAGCAAAGTGGCATAGATGCCATTTGTTACACGCACCTTGCCTCTAAAGAAGCCTGCATACGTGCCGGAATAATTTGTAAAACTGGGGATATATCCCGTTTCATAACCATATACTCCCGCGAAATTATCTGGCATCTGCCCTGTCAGACTTAGTCCTCCGAAAACACCTACTGATGTTGGCGCTCTGCTTGCCCATCCACTCAATGCAACTGCACGTTGGGAGTCTTGAAAGTTTCCTTCTGCTATGCTTCTTACACCATAGCACTTCCCAAGATTATTCTTTATCTGAAAATAGCCACAATAAGTGTTATTACTATCATTAGTGTTGTTTGTAAGGCGCAAAACGTATTTCTTTCCAAGTGCATTACAAGATATAGAAGTAGTAGCCGCCCCATCGCCTCCCACAGAAAGCATGGAATTGGGCGTTTCTGTCCCTATACCCACTCGTCCTACTGAATCTACTACAAGTTGTGCATTGATGCTCATGGCAGCTCCTGCCAGAATCATCATAATAAAAATCTTTTTCATATTAATATAGTTTTAAAGTTAATAATCAAGTGCAAAAGTACAGCATTTAGGAAAACCCAACAAATTTCTACTGTCGTACAAAAGTATGATTTTAAGGATTCTGTGTACTATTTTGTATAAAATCATACTTTTGTACGACACTTGATGGTGTAGGTTAAATTATTATTTCGTAATTTTGTAGGCAGAAATCATATAATTCGAACCCATGCAGGATGTAAATACGCTCTTCTTCAACAACTCCGTTTGCGACGAGGAACTGGACGGCAAGTATTCCCTCGACTCGATGATACTGGGTATTGACTCTTTCGCAAGACTGAGCAATGCCACTTACTTCATCATTAATTTCGACACTCACGAGATGCTCTCTCAGTCGGATAAGATGTTGTATCTGGATGACGTTACCGATAATGAACGTCAACGGGAGAGCAAGAATCCGTATTGGTCGTTCGTAGATGAAGAAACGCTAAACAAACTTCTGTTAATCAGAAACAACTATCCGCTCGTCGGTCGGACAATAGACAGCGCCGACTACCCGTTGCATATTTGCACAATAGATTATCCTATCATCATCAGGCGGCGCAAGTTCTTCATCAACCAAAAGTTCACGCCATTGGTGATGCGCTCCGACGGAATCACCAAGATTGGGCTTTTCATCATAAGCCCATCCACTTGCGACCACATGGAGAGCTTCATCATCACGCAGTCACATATCAGATACAGATTCGACTTCAACGCAGGAGTATATAAGACCTTCGACTTAAACGCATCTCTAAGCATTCAGGAGAAAATGATATTGCAGCGAGTGCAGAAGGGCTTTACGATAGAAGAAATTGCAGAAGACCTTCATTTAAGCATCAGCACTATCAAGACGCACAGGAGTCGTATTTTCAAGAAACTTCAGGTCAGGACAATGCCAGAAGCCCTGACGGTTATTGGCAATTATCACTTAATTTAGTATTCCTTAGTTTTATTCTCTGCTAAGATGGCGGTTGTTTACGAGCTATCCTTTGTGATGGTAAGTGTGACTTCGTTGCTGCAGTAAAAAGTAGCATTATGTGGCCGTAGAGAACATGAAGGACTCGCGGTTTTCTTGAAGTCAGTCGCCACTATTCCTGTTTTTGCAACGTAAGGCAAGAAACGATGCAGCTGCCAGCCCAAATGATTACGAACTTGTACAAAAAGAGCTATTGCTAAAGGATGCTGAACTGTTACAACGTTTCTATGCGCTAACGAACAGCCCTTCAGAGACGGAATTACATGCTTTCCTGTTGTTGAGATTCGGTATGACGAAGACAGAAGCCGGCCTACTGATGGCACACAGCCAGCAAGCAATAACAAATATCTGCACTCGACTATACCGCAAAGTCTCTGGTCGGGACAATTCCACCAGTGCAGAGGCATACGAGTGGCTGTTGAAAGTGTAAAACGACTTTATCCTGATTAAAGTTTAGAGTGTAGAGTGTAGAGTCAGTTATAAAGTTTAGAGTCTTAAGACTTTTAACTTGCAACTTGCAAACTGTCTCTCAACTCTAAACTATCCACTTTCAACTTTAGTGTAGCATTTCCTTGAAGTGCTGTGTTATCTGGCGGAAGAGGTGATTGCGCGTGTTGCCTCCGTAGATGCTGTGATTGCGGTTTGTGTAGGTCAGTTCGCGGAAGTCTTTATCTGCCTGAACGAGGGCTTCGGTGTATTCTGCCGCATTGCGGAAATGGACATTATCGTCGGCCATGCCGTGAATGAGGAGCAACTTGCCGCTAAGCTTCGATGCACGGCTGATGGGGCAAACATCGTAGCCTGAGCCGTTCTCGTTGGGCGTACGCATGAAGCGCTCGGTATAAATGCTGTCGTAGTAGCGCCAGCTCGTCGGGGCTGCCACTGCCACGCCACAGGCAAAGACGGGACGCCCTTCGCTCATGCTCATCAAGGTGTTGAAGCCTCCGTAGCTCCAGCCCCAGATGGCGATGCGGTCCTTATCGACATAGCTCTGCTGGCCAAGCCAAATGGCTGCTTCCACCTGGTCGTGACTCTCCAGCTGCCCAAGCTTCAAGTAGGTGCATTGCTCGAAGTCGCGACCTCGACCGCCTGTTCCTCTGCCATCCACGCAGACGCTGATGAAGCCCTCCTGCGCCAAGTATTGTTCGTACATACAGCCGCCCATATTGCCTGCACCCCAGCTATCCACAACTTGCTGCGAGCCGGGACCTGAGTACTGATGCATCACGACAGGATACTTCTTTCCAGGATTGAAGTCGGCAGGCAAGACCATAAAGCCGTTGAGCTGTATGCCGTCGGCAGTCGTGAAGGTAAAGAACTTGCGCTCGCCAAGCTTCAGACTTGCAAGCTTCTGTCGGAGAGCGGCATTGTCCTCGAGCGTCTTGAGTGTCTTGCCTGAAGCATCGCAAAGCGTCGTGACAGAAGGCGTATTGAGGTCGCTCCAAGTATTCATGAAGTAACGGCAATCGGTACTGAAGATAGCGCTGTTCCAACCCGTGGCAGACGTGCTGAGGCGCGTCACCTTTCCCTTCGAATCACTCTTATAGACGCTCTGCCTGAGCGGACTTTCCTGATTGCTTGCAAAGAAGGTGTTGCCCGTCTTACTGTCGTAGCCATAGAGGGCTTTCACCTCATAGTTGCCACTCGTCAGCTGACGACGAAGCGTACCGTTCAAGTCATAGAGATAGAGGTGCTTGTACCCGCTTCGTTCACTCAACAGTACAAATCCATTAGGCACGACCTTGAAAGCCTTCAACGTCTCTTCGGGCACATAGCATTCAGCCTGCTCACGAACGATGACGCGGCATTCCGTGCTCCGTGGATTGGCGAGATAGATGTCGAGCTGGCTCTGATGGCGATTGAGGGTCAGGATGAGCATCTTCTCGGCATCATCGGTAAAGAAGATGCGAGGAATATAGCCGTCGGAGGGGATGGGAAGCTGCATCTTGCGGATGGCACGGCTCTTGATGTCGAAGCTGTGGACGCTGACCGTACTGTTGCGAGCCCCCGCTATGGGATACTTGTAGTCGTACGAGCCAGGATACTGCGCATAGTCCTGCTTCTCGGGGCTCAAGCCTTTGTACCAGGGGAAGCTGAACATCGGCACCTCGGTCTCGTCGTAACGAATCCAGGCAATCATCGTGTTGTCGGCATTGAAATCAAAAGCACGGGCAAACGAGAACTCCTCTTCGTTCACCCAATCGGGCTTGCCATTGATGACCTTGTTGAACTCGCCGTCCTTCGTGATTTGGCTCTCGCTATTGTTGAAGAGGAGCTTGACGAGGAAAAGGTTGCCGTCGCGAACAAAAGCCACCATCGTGCCGTCCTTGCTCCACAGGGGTTGCTCCTGCGGCCCACCTTCGCTGAGATGAGCCAGCGTGCGATTCTTTACATTATATATATAATACTCTGCTGTCTTGCTATGTCGATAGATGCTCTTCGTCTCAGTCTGCACGAGGATATTCTTCTCGTCGGGCGACATCTGATAGCCATCTATGCGGTCTATCTTGACGCGGTTCTTGACATTGTCCACGTCGAAGAGCACCTCCGTTTGTTCTCCCGTGCGGAAGCTGCGGCGCACAATCTGCTTGCCGCCGGGAGCAAGTTGGCTGTAGCTCTCCCCATCAAGGAGCGGCGTCACACCGTAAATGCCTCTTTGAGAATACGCGCCGCCAGTCAAGTCGTCGAGAGTCAGTCCGTCGGCGTAGCAGACAGAAATAAGAAAATAAGAAAACAGGAAAATAAGAAAGCGTCTCATAATTGTAATTTACGATTTTACTATTTACTATTTATTTACGATTTAGTAATTTAATTATTTACTGGGCGAATGCTTTTATTTACAATCTTCAATTATCAATTTATGAAATAGTCAATGTATAATAGTCAATGTTCTTTATCGGGGACAAAGTTACGAATAAACGAGCGAAATACCAAATTTATTCGGGTATTTCCGAGCGAAGAAAGTTAAAACAAGGGGATGTGCCATCAAAGCACATCCCCGTTCTTATTCTCTGAATATCTTATTCTCTTATTTCAGGACTTTACGTCCACCAACGATGTTGATGCCCTTGGGCAATTTACCATTCGACCATTTACCATTCATGATTTGCTGGCCGGCAAGGTTGTAGATTCTGTTGTCTGTTGACTGTTGCTTGTTCTCATTTGCCTTGATGCCAGTCATCGTGTCTGCTGTGAAGTAGCCAGGACTACCTGTGCCGCCATCAGGACGGGCGTATGTCTTATCTACGAATGCATCATTATATGGCGTACCTTTTCCACCGACAAGCTTATCGCATCCGCGGAACATGGCGCCCGAATTAGCATTGCTTGTACTCCAGTCGCCAAAGCAACAAATGGTCGTCAGTTCTGAACATGAGTGGAACATATAAGACATATCCTTCACATTGGTAATATCAAATGAGGTAAGGTCAATTATCTGGAGTGACCTGCAGTCCCAGAACATATCATTCATTCTCTCTACGTTGGAGGTATTGAAGCTGCTGAGGTCAAGCGATTCCAGTTTAGAGCATTTCCAGAACAGATAGCTCATATCCGTTACGTAATCCGTGTTGAGGTTTTCCAATCCTTCGATGCTCGTCATCATCTCGCAACGATCGAACATATAACTCATCGAAGTCATTTTAGCTTCCTTCATCGATGGGTCGATAACGGTCTTGAGCACCTGGCTGCCGTATTTGTTTGAGGGTCTATTAACTCTATTAACTGGATCATATATTTCCGTCAAGCCGCTACGCGAAGTCCGCAGATAGTCATAGTAGTATGTCATTGTACCTGTTTCTTCTGCTAACTCTGCATATACTTCCTTCTTTCGAACAGGACGGACGCTTCGACCGTTATAACGAAATTGAGCATTCCAGTGGATGCTACTGGAGATGAGGGTCAAGTGGTACGCATCATAGGGGACGATGGATGAGAGGAGTGAGCGCGACCAGTAAACGCCGTCGCTGCCCACATCGCTAATAGTCGTGCCATATCGCCAACCCGCAGCAGGCAGGAAAATGCTGTTTCCATTGATCTTGCTCGTTATTTTTCGTCCATTAACGCCATTCACTATCGTCCACTCCGATGAAGTGTAATTGCTATTGATTAACTCTTCTATTTGGCCAATGCTCGGCATTTGCCACCCCCCACCCCAGTTCGCAGTCGCAGCATCATCTTCGGGCAGAAGCTCTTTCAAGTTGTCAGTAAAGCCATTGTAGCCGTACTCACTAATGTCGCAGTACTTAGTCATTGTTTCTAATGAGCCTTCGCAGTATTTATAAGTGTTCCAGTTGTATTTGTTCTTCGGCGTTGTTTCGCCCCAAGCGAAGTAGTCGCCATAGTCCTCGGGATTCTCAGCACCCACATTACATGTAGCCCAAAGTGTTCCGCTGGGCAAGCCGAGGTCAACATAATCATGCTCTTCGGGTTCAAATACTGTCACTTGGCATTCGGCCTTCACGCCGCTGCCGTCCGATGCATAGCAGGTGATTGTGCAGGTGCCGACAGAATGGGCTCGGACTTTTCCGTAAGAAATTGTTGCAATGTTAGGGTCGCTGCTTTTCCATACCTCATATCTATTGTCGGCATTATATGGTTCAATGGTAGTAGCCGAGAGTAACCTAAAGGTGCCGACTTCCATATTAAGCAAGGTATCGCTCAAGACAATTGAAGAAACCAAAACAGGTTCTGTGTACCTTACAGGTCGTACAGTGAAACACATATCATGATTGCCGTATAAATAAAAATCGCTCGATGTAAAGCGTATACCACGCATCAAACGTAACCAATAGTTGCCAGCTTCACCCTCTTCGCTTTTCCCGTCGTAGTAGTAATAACCCGCTGCAGGCAGGAAGATGCTATTGCCATTTCTCGTACTTGTAAACAATCTACCATTCACCCCATTCAGTTGCGTCCACTCCATCACGGTATAATTCATTAGTTCATCTATTTGAAAATCACTTGGCATCTGCCAATCGCTACCCCAATTGACTGTTGCTGCATCGTCTTCTGGTTGGAGAGATGTCAATATACCTGTGCCACCATCCACATTATATTTTGCCAGAATGTAGTCACTGATTCTGTAACTTGTCCAGTCATTATAATCTTCCTTTGGCTCTGTCTCGCCCCAAGCAAAATAGTCGCCATACTCCTCTGGGCTATTGGCACCCACATTACATGTAGCCCACAAAGTGCCGCTGGGCAAGCCAAGGTCAATGTATTCATGCTCAACTTCCTTCTTCCGAACAGGACGGACGGTTTTGCCTTGGCAACGGTCAAGATGAGGAACTATGATGTTGTCCGAATCAAAGTAAAGGTAGGGCGAGCGGTGAGAATTCAAGCTACTTACCCCATACACAACAGAGAGCGAACGCGACAAATAAAAGCCATAGGCGCCAGCGCGGTAAGGACTCATATTGTATTTGCAACCCGCAGCAGGCAAGAAGATACTGTTCCCGTTGATTATGCTCGTTATCTTGCGGCCATTAACGCCATTCACTGTGGTCCACTCGGTTGTTGTGTAACTACTATTGATTAACTCTTCTATTTGGCCTTCACTTGGCATCTGCCATTCGTCACCCCAATTGACTGTGGCAGCATCATCTTCTGGCAGAAGTTCTGTAAGATCGTCCGTGAAGCCGTTATAACCATAATCACTCTGGCTTTTGCAGTACTTTGTCAACGTATTTGCTGTTCCTTCACAGTACTTGTAGGTTTCCCAACTAAAGTCTTCCTTCGGCTCTGTCTCGCCCCATGCGAAGTAGTCGCCATACTCCTCGGGACTGTTGGCACCCACATTACATGTAGCCCACAAAGTGCCGCTGGGCAAGCCAAGGTCGACATATTCATGCTCTTGAGGTGTTTCTGCTTTGCCGAGGTAAGAGAGCTGGAAGTTGTCGAAGGCAACCCACTGGTGCGTTGCTGTTCCCTCGATGCCGACAGTCAGACCGTCATTGCCGTCATATACGAATGTTATGGGCTCAATAGTGTAGCGCCCCATATTGAACGATGCGCCGGCATCAGCCATACTGTTCTCCGAACCTGCAATGGCAGGCAGTTCTGCCGTTTCGCTGCCAATGAAGAACTTGGGAGCATCTTCTGTAACGCCATCTTCCTGACGATAGAAGCCTTGTGCCTTCAACTGATATATGCCGGCAGGAGCATCTGCGATGGTCTGGCTGATGGTAAATGTCGAGTGGTAAGACTCAGCGCAATAGTTCTCTACATTTTCATATAATGGTCCGCCCAACGTCTTGTCGGTGCAGTTGCCGCCAACTTCCCAAGCTTCAGTACGCATGTCGTTGCGGTTGAAGGTGGGGTTATGCAGCAGGAAGGTAGCATCCACGGGATTGTTCTGCGAAGCAGACTCCAATGCATTCATGCGCTCCTGCATCAACGCCTCTTTCGGAATGATAATCCATTCGTGCGGAGTGTTGCCCAACACGAGGTTGTTGTTGACGTCTATGTTAAGATATCCCCCTTGACCATTGGTGATGTAGAAAGCGGAACCATGACTATCGAAGAACCATCCGTACTCGTCGCCGTCCATGAAGAGAGTGCTGCTGAGATAATGTTGGCTGCCGCCATTGGTGACGCGGCTGTTGATGGAAACGCTGCGATTCGTTGTGTTGGGAGTAAGAATAAGGTCAAGACCCTGCTCGTTCACGATGCCGTGAGTGCCCCATTCATTGCCGGCAGCTATCATCAGTCTGCTCTCTCCGTCGAGGATGTAGTATTCGCCAGCAGCAAAGTCGATGTAGTAGTTGGCTCTTCTGAAGTCAGCAATGGCATCCTTTAGCTCGGCAACAACTGCTTCCAGCTCGGGGATATTGTACATATTGCTGCAGCTCATGGCATACTCTGCGATTTGGAGGACATCGATGAATGTTTCCCTGCCGTTGTTCTTGCTATCGTCATCGTATAGTATCAGTCCCTCGGCAACAAGAGATGAGAGCCGTGATTTTGCAGCAGCGTAAGCTTGCTTGGCAGTCGTAATCCATTTGAGGCTCTTGATTTGAATAGTGTGCCATTCCGTCTGCCCTGCCTTTGCAAGGGCAAGGCCCATGAGGAGCTTTTCGTCGAATACCTGCACACCATTGATGGCGTAGGTCTCTGGCTCGAAGCTCGACATGTCGCTGTTGCGACGGGCAGTTATCCACGTCTGCTCGGTGACTCCTAAAGAAGAGCCGAAGACATAAGCAACATCGTTGGCATCGGATTGAAGGCTGGGAGCAGGGTTGTCAGCGCTCACGGGCATGTATTGACCGTTCCAAGCGTTGTGGGAAGTGGCATAAAGCTCGATGTTGTAGGTGCCGTTCTCCACGCTGACCTCTTGCGAAAGCATAATGCCCACGCGAGTTTCGCCAAAGTGCTCAATCAAGGTGATGCCATTGTGGGAGTAGGTAGCCTTTTGGCTATCGTTCCCTGGACCGACATTCCAATCGGCCAATGTGGTACCAACCTTTGCGGTCTCGTCTTTCTCCAGGTCGGCATTGTCGGCCAGGAACTGGTCGATGGCAGCTTGCAACTGGCTCTCGTCGTTGTTTGCCTTAGCCCATTCGATGGCTTTGCGCAGTTTGCCTACAGCCACGGCTTCGTCGTCGGCAGCCAGAGCTTCAGCCTGTTCCATCAGAGAACTATACTCATCCGTCGGCAAATCGGTATCGGCCTCTCCGTTCGTCGAACACCATTCAAGAACTCTGAAAGTAGGAAGGGAAGACCATTCTACATACTGATATGCATAAGCAGGAGCATTAAGCAATATCAATGCACTCAACAGAAATGATTGAAATAATGTTTTTCTCATATCAATAATAGCGTTAGATTATACAATTGATTCTGCAAAATTAGTGATTTTTAGAAAATAGACAAAGGATGCCTGGAAATAATTACACAAATAGGCAGAAAAAGATGTTTTCAAAGGAAGTGCGTATACTGTATGTTTGATTTAGTTACAAGAAAGCCCCCATGCTTCTCAACAACGAGGAACATGGGGGCATCACTCAGCAGATATCTTTCAATTGCTATTACCAAATATCATCCCAAGCGTTGTCGCCTCCCTGCGACTCTTTTGCATCGGGGTTGACATTGTCTTTCCATTCCACTTTGCTTGTGTCCAGAGACAAAGCAACTGCGCTCTGAGGCTCCGCCTGATCTATCATCAAGGCCGGGGCAATGTATCTTTCCCTTTTCATATTACTTTATGATTTTCTTGCCATTAATGATATAAATGCCCCTCGGCAATTTACCATTTGACCATTTACCATTTACGATTTTCTGTCCTGCAAGGTTATAGATAGCTTTAACGTTGGCGTTAAGGTCAGCGTTGACGTCATTTATGCCTGTTGCGCCATCGTTCAAGACAATGTCGTAAGCCTTGACACCCGAAGTGACACTTATAGCTGCGCGGAAGGGGTTCAAAGTCCCGGAGTTAATGCCGACGAACTGTCCTTCAGAGAGGCCATAGACGCCGCTAATGCTTTGAGACGTGTAAGTGCCAAAGAACTCAACGCCAGCTACAGTTGTCGAAAGAGAGGCGGGCGTAGCGGGGAGCATCGTCTCGCCCATCTCAGAAAGCAGCTTGCCGTCGCTGGCCGGAACGAGGATATAGGGCTTGTTGGCCTCTGTGGCACCCGTCACGGCAACAAAGCTCAAGATGTCGCCGCTGACGGCACTCAGCTCATAAGCCGTGCCATTGAGATTTTCTGCGGGAACTGCTACAGGCAAGATGAAGGAGACCATGCGGCCGGCCTCTACGTCGCGGTCGTAGCTGACGCTTGCCACCTGCATGTCGGCCTTAATCTCAGCCAAAGCCTCGCCGTCCTCAAGAACGAGGTCTGTTCCGAAATAAGTAAGGACGAAGTTGTCGAACACGCACCATGGAGACTCGGCATTCTGTTCGGAGCGCACACCAAGGCGAAGCGTGCCATCGGACACCCAAACCTTCAGAGAGACGGTATATTCGCCGCCATTGAAGGCCTCGGCTGCTGCTCTGGTGTCGCCTACCTCGTCAGTAATGACAGGAACCGCAGCCTCTACCTCGTTGGCATAAAGCGCGCCAACGGCATTCCGGGTGAATGCCTGTGCCTGAAGCTCGTACCCGCCATTCGGCATATCGGTCAGTACTTGATAGACATCGACACTTGCATCGCTGCTCTGGCCTACATAGTTGGGGTCGTTATTCGTTCCGTCCACAACGGTGAAGTTGCCTTGCCAAGACTGATACATCAGGTCGTGGCGTCCGAAATAGGAGCCTTTGACAAGAGGCGTGGCATTGACCGGAGCAGATGCTGAAGCTTCTGCCATCTCGGCCTTAATCGCCTCGGGAGTAACAAGCTCCCATTGAGCGACCTCGGGAGATGCAAGCAAGCTGAGGAACTGCAGGCCCGAGCGTCCGTCGCCATTGTCCTGAAGCACCCTACCCTCCATGTTATTTACTTGAAGGAGGTATCTGCCCTCGGCTATCTCGCGTATAGAATAGCTCGTTTCTCCGCTGTCGACAAAGCCATCCGTCCCGATGAAATGTCTGTTGGCATTCTCGAACACCTGACTATCCAGCGTGTAAAGGCCATTACCCTGATAGGTGGTATTGACGTTCAAGCCATTAAAAGGATTGGTAGCGAGCTGCGTGCCCCAGTCATGGCCTTGCGAGACATACTGTCCGGTCTCTGCATTGCGCAGGAGATACGTGCCGTCGGGAACTGCTGGCGTGTCAGCCTCAACGGCAGCAACGGTCGTTTCCGTTCCGTAATAGTACAATTCGAAGTTATCGAAGACGCACCATGCAGCTGCATCAGCTCCTTCGGCCTTGATGCCGATGCGAAGCGTGCCGTCCGTCACCTCTACGGTAACGGCATTCCGGTACTCGCCACCATTGAAGGCATTACCTGCGCCCTCGCAATTGGCGGGATTGGAGCCATCGGTAATGTCCTTCAGGAGCGTCTCGGCACTACCGGCATAAAGCTTTGCCACGACACCTTCGCCTGCTCCAGCCTTGTAGAAGCCTTGGGCGCGAAGTTGATAGACGCCACCCGGCAGCCCTGTGAGCGTCTGATGGATGTCGTAGTCCGTGACGCCCGTCTTCTGGCCGACGTAGTTGCTCCTGTTGCTTCCCCAATCGAGGACCTCGCGAGGCGTCTGCCCTTCCTCGCACAAGCCTTCCCAAAGGGTAGCAGGACCATCGTCGTGACGGCTGAAGTCCCAGCATTCAATCATGAAGGTAGCATCTTTGGGGAAGATGTTATAGAGAGAAGCGGAGGTCAGCTCGGCAAGCAAATCGTCCTTGGTCAGCATTTGCCAAAGGAACACATAGTCGCGATTCTGGTTGTTCCAGTCGTTGTAGTTGTCCGAGAAACGTCCACGGTCTGTCTCCCAAGGATAGTTCTGACAAAGCTCTTGGTTGTTCTCGATGTTCTTGATGCGAGCGAGATGCTTTGCCTCGTCCACCCAGCTGATTTGCAGAGGCGTGCCGCCATTGTCAATCCAGCAGTCGCCGCGAAACCAATGCTCGTTCATGTTGTCGCCCGAGAGGTTGGTGTTCAGCTTATAGACGCCGTCCACCTGTTCGTACGTGAAGCGCTTGCCGTGCTTTCCCATAGCAGCCATCACGCCCCAGTCGTGGCCAGCCTTCAGGAACATTCCTGTCGCGTTGTTTCGAATAAAGTAATCGCCTTCGGGAATCTCGTTCTCGGCATGCAGAGCCGAACAAGCCAACCCCAGCAGCAATCCTGTAAGAATCGTTTTGTTCATGATGTAATAATGTTTGAAACGTTTACTTCAATATTCAATCTTCAATTTACTTATACGCCTTCTTGACATTGCCATTGGCCGACTTGATGATATAGACGGCATTTGCTGCGGGACGGAAGGCCGAGCCTTCTCCCTCGTAAACAAGTTGGCCGTCCATCGTATAGACTTTCACCTTTCCATTAAGAGAGAGGGTTCCGTCGATGTTACCTATGCCGTCGGCACCCGATACATCGGGGTCACAGAAGATGATTCGCTCGCGGTTCATGTCGAAGCTGATGCAGTACTCGCCCACGGGAATGAGCCATTTCGTGTCGCCACGATAGCGGTTGAGGTCCTCGTAGATGATGCCCTTCTCGGCATCGTTCGTGTAGCCGGCGTTGCCATAACGCGCGTGGTTCCAGTCGTACGGTTCGCGGCAGGCAAAGAGCGTGACGCCAGCCCTGCCGTTATCAAAGTCTTCGAGCGTGACTACGCCTTCGTAGATGCCGTTACCGAGATGTGCCAGCGGGCAGGCATCGTTGCGCTGCCAGTGGCCAGTGGGCAGAGTGCCTGCAAGATAGACGTTCGAGGGCCAGGGATAAGTGCCTACGGGACGCATCTCGATGGTCATGTTCTCGAGGTCGATGTCCACGTCGAAGTCACCACCTGTCGTGTTGAAGCAGTCATCGTCGCGATTGCTGAGCAGTCCAAGCTTCTTCGAGGTATGAGCAGGCGTGAAGAAGCGGTCGAGGCTGCCTGCTTCGCGACCGAAGCTTTGGCCCTGATAGACGAAGTAGATGCTGGCGCGACCGCCCCACCCTTCGCTTCTGTCCTGCAGCGAAATCCTGCCGGCGTAGTGGCCATTCTCTTGTCGGGAAAGCGGATAGAGCAGACAGAGCTGGTTCCAGTCGCCATCGGTCATGTCGCCATAGCAGTAGATGGCGTCGAGCTCGGGCAGCTGGTAGATGCTATGAGCGAGGGCGAGGGCCTCCTCGTCGGTATATGTGCCCTCCCAAATGTTGTTCCAATACTCGGTATAGAGGTTTTCGAGCTCTGCATAGCGCTCCTCGGAAACGGTGGGATTGCCTGTGAAGATGATGTCGGACATGTATTCCACGGCCGTAATCAACGTGTCGTAGTACTCGACGCTCTTATATACATTATTAATATATGTATTGATGTCGGCCAGCATGGCAAACTTCTCCTCGCCCGCCTCCAGAGCTTTTGCTGTGCTGATGCTGCTGTTCAAGAGGTCGATGTGACCTTTGTAGAAGTACGTTTCGGACATGGCGGCGAGCATCTCGGCACGTGCCTCCATATTCTCCAGCATGCCGTCCACGGCCTCGCTGTCGTGGGCGCGGAAGATGAGCTGGAAGTCGGCCCAGGTGCACCAATCGTTATCGTAGTAGGGCTTGCGCGTGTGGCGCATGCCGAGGGTCAGCTTGCCGTCGGTGACGATGGCGTATGCCTTCTGCTTGTACCTGCCGCCGTTGAAGGCTATCGAAGCGCCGTGGCTGCTGTTGGGCATGTAGCCGTATTCTTCGCTGAAGTCGTCCTGCGGCCAGTTGCCCACGTTGTCAATCCAGCAGTTCTCGTGGTTGCGGGCCTCTTCGGGCTGCACGGCGTCGCTGATGATGTGCTGAACGGGGGTGGTGTAGTCGTTCATATAGACCTCGACGGGCAGTTTCTCGGCGGGGAAGTACGGGTTCTGTCCGGGGCGATAAAGGCCGTGGAAGTCCAGCTCGTAGATGCCGTCGGGCAGTTCGTTCTCGATGGTCTGGTGGAAGTCGAACGAGCAGTTCCAAGCCTCGCCGAGCCACATGTCGGAGTACTGCTGCCAGTTGTCGCCCTTGCCGCCTGTGCGGGAGTAGAAGTTGCCGCTATTCGTGCGCGACCACTCCCAGCCCTCGAAGTTCGAGAGATTGAAGTCGGCGTTCTTGACCATATATGTGATGTTGGTGCCTGCGCCGATGCCGTGCTCCACGGCCGTCGTGTAGAGGGCCTCCATGAAGGCTGTCTCCTCGAGAAGCTCCTCGGTGGTCAGCTGTCTGTTGTCTATTATGTAGTCGTACGTGCCACGTGGATAGGTCTCGCCCGGCTCTTCGTATCCAGTCAGATAAGTCTCCAGGATGTCACGGTACTCGCCATAAATCTCGTTGTCCTGCATCAGTTGGAGCAGTTCGTCGTGCCTTGCCTTGTACTGCGCATAAGCCTCTGCGTTGGCTTTCACGGCGAGGCGAAGATTTTCCATCAAGGTGTAGCGGGAGAGAATCTCTTCGGGCGTGGCGGCCTCCTTAAAGCTGGCGACGGCTTCGCTATATTCTGCGAGCAGGGAAGCCTTGGCAAACGAGGTCGAGAGATCCTGGATGAGAGCGGTCTGCTGCTCTTTGACGAGACCGTAAGCCTCGTCTGCCGCGCCCAGATAGTACAGCTGCCAGTTATCGACGATGCTCCATTGGCTCTCGATATAGTCGAGGTCGCGGAAGCCAATCGTCAGGTTGCCGTCGGTCACGACGATGTAGGTGCTGTTCTCGCCATAGTATCCTCCCAAGGTGTAGAAATGGAAGGATTCGGGGTTGTCGGGAATGTAGGCGCCGTTGGCAAGCTGTGCCGTGCCATATTCCGAAGCGGGCTCAACGGTGGCGCAAGCAGCCAAGTCCGTCACGGGAGCGTGAAGGTCGATGTCGCCGCTCTTGCCGTAGAGGACAGAGGTGCGCGGTGTGCCCTCTGCCAGCGTGCCTGCAGCATACCAGGGGTCCCAGTAGTTGCCGACGCGATGGAGCGCAGAGGCGTTCAGTTCGTACACGCCATTGGGGAGGTCCGAACCAAGGTTCTGGTAGTGGTCGAAGGGATGGTTCCAGTTCTCCCACGTGCCCCAAGAGACTTGTGTTGCGCTGGTGCCTTCCCAGCCATCGCGACTGTCGCCGTCGTAACTGGGATTAACGATGAGCAGCGTCATGTCGAGCGGCTCGTCCATCGATGCCGTTCCTGCAAGATTGTACAGGGAGTCCCTGACATTCGTTTCGTCCTGGGCAAAGCTAATACCTGTCAAAGCTAATGCCGCCAAAAGTGTAAAGAATCTCTTTTTCATAATGATTGTTATTTAAATGAAGAATGAAGAATGCAGAATGAAGAATTTGCTACCGCCTTGTAAA
>CAMJOE010000049.1:0-18437 GCA_946407485.1 uncultured Prevotellaceae bacterium
TGATACCGTTTGCGCAGACCTTTGCCTGACGGATAGCGCTGAAGAGAGCCACGAGGCCGAGAGCCAGACCTACGCCAAAGATGGCGCAAGCAGCAGGCATCGTGATGTCGGACGTCACCTTGCTGTTGAGCATGAAGAAGCCGACGAAGCCGTACAGACCCTGTGAAGAGGGCAAAGCTGCCAAGCCCATGTAGGAGCCGCTTGCTGTGGGGTTCTTCTTGAAGGCACCAATCGCCGCATTACCACAAATGGTTACGCCGTAAGCACTACCGATTCCAGAGAGGGCTACACAAAGTGCGATGCCCAGATACGCTAATAAGATTTCCATAAAGTTTTGTTTTTTAATTCATAATTCACAGTTTCGGATTTGCGGTTCGGACGTTATGCCTGCCGGGCTTTGCAACCTTATTATATATGCTTCGCTGTTTTGGCTGGACTCGCTTTCCGCTTCTCGCGGAACTATGCCTTATGAGGGATTAATAATTATTTGGTTAATGACTTTCCTGTTTGATGTCTTGTGGTTTCAACATTTTACTTTCGTGAAGGGCGTGTATTCCTTACCGCCGCCGCTGAAGTCGGCGTTCTTGAAGAACTCGACAAACGTCAGACGCATCGGATGGACGAATGCGCTTATCATGCTCAGGGCGAAGGTGATGCCGTGGCCTGCAAGCAAGATGAGCACCATCGGCAGCCAGCGGATGAACCACGGCAGGCTGGACGTGAGGTCGAAAGCCAGGGCGTTGAACACGCCGCCGAGTACGCCGCCCGTCAATCCGAGGGCGAAGAGGCGGATGTAACTCAACAAGTCGCCCAGCAGGCCTGTTGCCATGCCGTAAGTTGCCCAGACGCCGCCGCCGATGTTCAACAGCGGGCCGAGTATCGGGTTCTTATATGCCGACGGATTATTATAGAGGAATATGCCGACGACACTCAAGGCGATGAGTCCGTAGAGCGCATAGACGAGGCCTTGCGGCAGGGCGACTCCGCAGGCGGGCAAGCCGAAGAGGGCGATTGCAGAGAGTAGCGCAACGACCCACGAGAAGGTGCCGATGGAATAGCCAAAGCCGTAGTTCTTCCACGCCTTGCATGCCTTGAGCACCATTCCCAAGAGGACTTGCACGAGGCCGATAATGACGGAGATGACCATCATAGGCGAGTAGCCAAAGATCTTGCCGACACCATTGTCGTTTAGGAAGTAGGGCTTGACCGGCGCGAGGAATGCCCAGTCCTGTTGCGTCAGGTCGATGCCGAAGACGGTGCCTGTGAGCAGGCCGCAGACGAGCGTTGCCAAGCCCAACCAGATGCCGAGCCGTCCGTATTTCTTAGTCTCTTCGTTGCCTTTCATGGCGAGATAGATGCCGCCGAGCAGCACGATGAGGCCGTAGCCGCCATCGCCCAAGCAGAGTCCGAAGAAGAGCATGAAGAAGGGTGCGAAGAAGAGGCTCGGGTCGATGTCATGATAGTTGGGGAGCGAGTACATGCGGAGGATGGGCTCGAAGAGGCTGGTGTAGCCGTCGTTCTTTATCTTGACGGGCACATCGTCCTCGAATGCCGGGTCCTCGAGCTCGTAGTAAACCTTCTTCTCGTCGAGCCACTTGGCGAGACTGTCGGCCTTTTCCTCGAGCGTCCATCCCACCATGAGGCGGACGGCGCCCTCTGCGATGCTCTCGTCGGAAAGCTCCACTTGTCGCAGTTGTATCTCGCCTTGAGCCTGCTTCAGACCAGTTGCGAGCGCCTCTCTGTACTGACGGGCGACCTGGCAGGTCGTGTCGTGATTCGCCTGGAGTGCTTTCTTGGCCTCGGCCAGCTCCTGTCGGTACCCCTCGAGCGAGCCGCCGGGCAGCTCCAGACGTTCAGCCTTGATGTCGGGCTCCTTGTCGGAGAAGGCCAGGAAGTACGTGCGTTTGCGGTACTCGTCGATGGTCGTGGCGAAGTATTTCTCTGCCCAATCCTTCTGGAACGACTTGGCGGCGCAGGCGTAGAAATACACCTGCATGCCCGTCTCCTGCTGTAGCTTCTTGATGCTTTCCCAGTCGAAGTTGCCCCAGGGTTCAAGTTTCTGGATGTTTTTCTCTGCTTCGTCTATCGTATGCCTGATGTTGACCTCCTCGGCCTTAAGCTTTTCGACATAGTCGAGAAGGGCACCTGTCGGCCCGTTCTGCCAGTTGTTGAGGGGGTTGGAAGCGTTTGCCACTTCCTTTTCCCACGCACTCAGCGAGATGTCGAGGTAGTCGAGGGCTTGCTGATAACGCGTCCTCTCGTCGAGCGCCTTCTGTAGCGCGGGGCTTGTCTGGCCTTGCTTGAGCTGCTGCACGTGCACCACGCCCTGCTCGCGAAGGCCGTCGATGAAGGCGTCATACTCTTTCTGAGTCACCAGGAAGGTGAGCTTCTTCATTTTCTCAATCATGCGATCTCCTCCTTTCTCTTTTCCTGAAGTGACTTCAATATCTTTTGAGAGGACTTCGAAAGGTTTTCCTCGTCCTCCATAAAGCGCTTGATCTTGCGCACGGCCTCCTGGAATCCGGGGATTTGCACCTTTTCGAAGAGGTTCACTTTCTGCGTCGTCTTCTTGCGCGCATGCTCCAGGAGATGCAGCTTTGCAAAGACGAATTCACGCTCGACGGCAGTCTTGGCGAGGCCTTGCAGCAGCTTGATGCCGTCGAAGTACCACTTCGGGGCGCTGAACAGGCCGAAAGGCTTCACCTTCAGGCTGATGTTGCTGAGGATGGGGACACGCACGCCGGCTATCTTCTTGACGCTAAGCTCCACGTCGTCCAGGCTGACGAGCGAGGCGTCGAACTCGCCCCAAAGGGCGTACATCCTCTCGTAGCCCTCAATCTGACTCTGCAACTTCCGCTCCAGTTCGTCGGCTTCCTCCTTGCATTTCTTCACCTCGAGTCGCAGCGCCGTCTCTTTGCTCTTGATGATGGGCAGCGTGCGCTGGCGCATCTTCAAGGCTTTCTCGATTTGCTGCAACGAGGTCTTGTTATATTGAAATTTTATTGCCATAGCTTTCTTTTTGCGGGCACAAAGGTACAACAATTAATTCAAAAATCAAAGCCCACGCGTGAATTTATTTAGAAAGATGTGTCGTGGAGGCTGATTTGCAATAAGACCTTGGGTAATATGTCGCCTCGCTTTTCCTTCTGCTTGGTTTGACAATCTGCTATGAAATCCAACGAAATTGCTTACACTTTGTATTTTCCGAAGCCTCTCAGAATCGCGCGAAATCGCTCGCGACGCCTCGACCCCAAATTTTTCAAAGAAAATGGCCGGAATCGCTTTCGGCTGAAACAGAGAGAGTTACGGGTCGATGCTCCTGGGATGACCAGTCGAAATGCCCCTTTTCTCATGCAAAAATGGCCCATTTCATCGAAAAAAGTGCCTTTTCCGACGTGAGATTTTTCATTTTCCCACGTGTAGGAAAGGCCAACGCAACGTGTTGCGAAGCTCCTCGCCACGTGTTGCGATGAGTCTGGCATCGTGTTGCGCCGCCAAATCCCTCGTTTCCCGAGCTATTTTGCTTCATTTTGCGTCTGTTTTCGAAATAGCAAATAGAAAGAGAATCGTCGCGTTTCGTGACATTCTGCTTTTCTTCGTGGGTGCTCTCTCCTAAGTCCTCGCCGGCAAGGATAAAATGAACGCGGAGAGCTTGTAGCGAGATAAAAGGCCCAAAGTTTTTGTTTATTGTCGGCTTTTTCGTACCTTTGCAGAGCAAACACGACTAATTGACGTCAAATGGCGGAAGACAAGGACTTTCTGCGGCAAGACAATAACTATCGCACGTTGAAGGCATTCCAAAAGGCAGAATGCATCTACGACGTGACGTTCTTCTTTGTTCATCAGTTCCTCCAGAAAGGTGACCGCACCATCGACCAAATGATTCAGGCAGCCCGCTCGGGCAAGCAAAACCTGGCGGAAGGTAATATCGACGGCATCACATCGCGTGAAATGGAGTTGAAGCTGACGAACGTGAACCGAGCTTCGCTGCATGAGTTGCTCCTCGACTACGAAGACTATCTTCGAGTCCGAGGCTTGGAGCAGTGGCCGTATGACGACCCGCGATGCGTACAGACGCGTGCCTTCTGCAAGCGTCACCTGGATTCTGCCGTCTTTCGCGAGAAGATAAAAGAGCGTTCGGCTGAGACCATCGCCAACATCGCCATTACGCTCATCCACCAGTGCGACGTGCTCATTCGCGGTCTCATAGAATGGAAGAAGCGAGACTTCATTGAAAAAGGCGGCATCAAAGAAGAGATGTACCGCGCCCGAAAAGATTGGCAGAGGAGGAATGGAATGAGCGGAGATAATGGGCCTAATGGGCGGCGGCCGAGTTCTTATGGGTCTAATGGGTCTAATGGGCTGAGTGGGGATAATGGGCAACGTCTCTCCCAACCCACTTCGCCCATTCAACCCATTAACCCCATTAACCCCATTCAGCCCAGCCAACCTGTTTCTCCCTCCGAGCCCACATCGCCCATTCAACCCATTAACCCCATTAACCCCATCAAATAAATCAATGGAAGAGAAATCACTAAAGCAGCGGACTGCTGGCGGGATGCTTTGGGGCGGGCTGTCGAACGGCTTGATGCAGCTGATAGGTGCTGTCTTCGGGCTGGTTCTGTTGCGCTACCTCACCCCCAACGACTACGGGAAGGTGGCGATGCTCAACATCTTTGCCGCCCTTGCCAACGCCCTGCAGGAGAGCGGCTTCATGGCGGCGCTCTGCAACCGGCGCGAGCCGACCCACGAGGAGTACAATGCCGTCTTCTGGTTCAACCTCATGGTCAGCGCCTCGCTCTACGTCATCCTCTGGTTCTGCGCGCCTCTCATCGCCGATTTCTACGAGCAGCCCGAGCTGATTCCGCTTGCCCGGGTGCTCTTCCTCGGCTTTCTCCTGTCCGGTCTCGGCACGGTGCAGAGGGCCTATCTATTCGGGCATCTGATGGTCCGGCAGACAAGCATCTGCTCCCTCACCGCGATGCTCCTCTCCGGCCTTGTCGGCATCGCGATGGCCGTCAAGGGGTTCGCCTATTGGGCCATCGTGACGCAAGCCGTCTGCTTTGTCCTCATCACGCAGCTTATGGCGTGGTTCTTCTCGCCCTGGAGGCCGACGCTCCGCTTCAACCTAAAGCCCGCATGGCAGATGTTCGGCTTTAGCAGTAAGCTGATGCTCACGAACTGCGTGAACATCTGTAACCTTCACGCCTTCTCCGTCCTGCTTGGCAAGTTCTTCGGCGACCACACGGCCGGCATCTACACCAACGCAAAGAAGTGGAACGACATGGCGTCGGGCACCATCAACAGTATGGTGACGAGCGTCGCCCAACCCACTTTGGCGCAGGTGGCTGACGACATCGGGCGCTACAGGCAAGTGTTCCGGAAGATGCTTCGCTTCGTTTGCTTCGTCAGTTTCCCCGCGATGCTCGGCCTCGGCCTTGTGGCGCAGGAGTTCATCCTGCTTGCGGGAGGCGAGAAGTGGCGCGAGAGCGGACTGATTCTCTCCCTGCTTTGCATCCACGGCGCCTTTGTGCCAATCACGACTCTCTACAGCAATCTCACCATCAGCCGAGGGCGGAGCGGCGTCAACATGGCGTGTACGGTGGGCCAGTGCCTTGCCGTCTGGGCCGGACTCATCTTGCTTTATCCCTACGGATTCCTGCCGATGGTCGTCTATTTCGTAGCCCTCAACATCGCCTGGCTCATTATATGGCAGTGGTGGGCTTGGCGCCTGACGGGCCTCACGTTTGCCGATGCGATGCGCGACGTCATGCCGTTCCTCGTCTTCACCCTCGCCGTGCTGGCCCTGACGTGGTGGCTGACGAGCGGCATCTGCAACCTGTGGCTGCTCCTCATCAGTCGCGTCTTCATCGCCGCCCTGCTCTATGGCGGCATCATGTGGGTGAGCGGGGCAAAGATTATGCGTGAGGCTATACATTATATAATTAAATTAAGAATTAAGAGTTAAGAGAGAAGAGTTAGATGAAGACGCGCAATAACGCTTTCGACCTGCTGTGCGGGCTGTGCATCATCCGCATGGTGACGCTCCACGCCATCTGCCAAACGCAGTTGCGACAGGCGCCGTGGTGGAAGGCGACGATGCTGTGGACGTTCTTCTTCATGAGCTTTTTCTTCTTCAAAGCCGGCTACTTCAACAAGGGCATCACGGGCAAGACGCTCCCTTATCTGCGCGACCGCATACGGCGCCTCTTTGTGCCGTACCTCTCGTGGGGCGTCATCGGCTTCGTCCTCTCATTTCTCTGGCTCAGCCTTTTCCCCGAGGGGATAGTGAAGGCAATAGGCAAAGTGCAGGCGTTCACGTGGCTCCAGAGCGGCCTCACCTTTGGCAACGCCCCCATGTGGTTCCTCCTGTCGTTCTTCGCGACGTATGTATTGATGCACTTCATCGAGCGCATCCCTCACCTCCATTGGGCCGTACTGCTCTTTCCCGCAATAGGTTACTGGCTCTTCCGGCACGGCAACCCTGTGTGGTTCCTGCTGAACAACGTCTTCTGCGGCACCTTTTTCTTCTACATCGGAAAGGTGTGGCGCCAGGTTCTCGACAGGTCGCCCAGGCGCTGGGCACTCGTCGGAAGCACGCTCCTCTTCGTAGGCTTCGTCCTCGCCAACATCTACCTCCACGGCGAGTATGAGATGAAGACGAACCATTGGACAGGTCCCTTCTGGCAAGTCCTGCTCATCATGCCCCTCTCGCTGCTGGGCATCTCGGGCATCTTGCTGTCTTTGCCTACGCCCCGCGTGCCGTTGGTCAACTACATCGGAGAGCACAGCATGGTCTTCTTCGTGCTGCACTATCCCATTATCCTCTGCTACGCATATGCCAGCATATTGCTCGACCATCCCTTTCGCAAGAGCATCCCCGACCTCATCATTATCTTGATTATCACCTTCTCATTGTGCTTCCTGGCCGTTCCCTTCATTGAGAGCGTGCCGTGGCTTAGCGGGAGGTGGAAGACCGCAAGCACGGACAAATGACTATCTATTTCTATCATACCCAGGACACAGAGCGTATCGTCCGCGAGTGGAAGCAGGGGACGTTCCCCTCGCATTTCCTCTACGGCGCCTTGCAATTGGCAGGCGAGGGTTTCGACGTGCTCTGGCATCACCAGCGGCATACTTATAAGCGGCTTCGCGACACGCTTGTCGCCACGTGGAAAGTGCTGACGTGTCGCAAGCGCTATGACGTGCTCTACGCCACGCACAGCCTTGGCATCGAGCCCATCATCCTCTTGCGGGCCTTGCGCCTTTACCGGCATCCCATCGTCGTTTGGCATCACCAGCCCATCGTCACAGCAAAGAACCCCTTGCGCGAGACCTTGGCGCGCCTCTTCTATCGTGGCATGGACCACATGATATTCTTTTCCGAGCGACTCATTAAGGACAGCCTTCAGTCCCCGAAAGCAGACCCGCGCCGCATGACAATGGTTCATTGGGGAGCAGATTTGGAGTACTACGACAGCCTCCTCCGTCTCTTCCCCCGCCTCCGAAGAGTAGGGGAGGGCCGAGATGCCACCTTCCCCGGGGAGAGCTCTGAGGTGGGGTTCATCTCGACAGGCAAAGAGCTGCGCGACTTCGAGACGTTGCTCAAGGCTTTCCATGAGACGGGCTTGCCACTTACATTATATGCCGAGAGGAAACGCCAGGCGTACTTTGAGAGCCTGCATCCGCAAGGTAATATCGACCTTCACTACGGCGACCGGCCCATCCCACACGAGATAGCGCAGAAGGTGGCCCGAAGCCGCTGCGTCTGCATCTGCTGCCAGCGGAGCAACTATACAGTAGGACTGACGACCGTCGTTGAGGCGCTCGCGCTCGGCCTCCCTATTCTGTGCACCCGCAATCCACAAATGCCGATGGACATCGAGGCGGAGGGCTGCGGCTTCTGGCTCGAGGTGGGCGACGTGGCGGGCTGGGAGGAGAAGCTTCGCTACATCGCGAGCCATCCCGAAGAGGCAGAGGCGATGGGCAAGCGCGGACGTGCCCTCGCCGAACGACTCTACAATGCCGAACAATGCGGTAAAGAAGTAGCAAACATCATCAGAAGATATGAAACATAGAATTTTACTTATCATCATCGCTTTCCTCTGCTTGGGAACGCTTTCTCTCGAAGGAAAGAAAAAGGAGAAACGCCATGTCGTACGCATCGAGACGAGTGTGGGCAACATCCGCGTCGCCTTGTCGGACGACACGCCGCTGCACACCAAGAACTTCCTCAAGCTTGCCCGCAAGGGTTTCTACGACGGGACGCTCTTCCACCGTTGCATCAAGGACTTCATGATTCAAGGCGGCGACCCCGACAGCCGCGGCGCGGCGCCCGGCCAGCTACTGGGTGAAGGCGGCCCCGGCTACACCATCCCCGCCGAGTTCTGCCTGCCGTATCTCTACCATTGGCGTGGCGCGCTGGCAGCTGCGAGAGAACCCGACGACGTCAACCCCGAGATGGAGAGCAGCGGCTCTCAGTTCTACATCGTCTATGGCAAGAAACAGGCCGCCGCCGACATCCGCAAGGTGCGGGCCATGCTGGAGGAGAAGGGCATCGAGCTCACCCCGCAGATGGTCGATGACTACTACATGCGTGGCGGCACGCCTCACCTCGACGGGCAATATACCGTCTTTGGCGAAGTCATCGAGGGTATGGAGGTGGTGAAGGTCATTCAAGGAGTGGAGACAGACGACAACAACAGGCCCCTGCAAGACGTTGTCGTCAGGCGAATGGTGGTAGAACAATAGAAATAAATACATATTTATATACAAAAACACTTCCTTTTTGTCAAAAAAGTTGTACCTTTGCAGCCGAAATAACGCAAACAGCAGTTTTAAGAGCATGCACAAGACATCAATCGCGGCACTTTTTGCCGTGCCCCTCTTCCTCGTTTCATGTATTCCGGCAGAGGATCCCAACACGGAGTGCGACATCGAAGCCGTATCGCTTCATTTTGAGACACCTACCGACGTCTTCTACCACGACTATGACACGCTGCAGACTGTCATATCGACGGAGACCGCCATCGAGTTCATCATTCGCAGCTATGCTAACGTGCAGAGCGTTCCCACGACATTGCGCATCACTCCCGACGCGACGGTCTTCATCAAGTCAGCCGACGGAACGGACATCCCCTTCCGTAACGGCTCGGCCGTCGACTTCTCGGACGAGAAGGTGCAACGCTTTCGCGTCGTCTCGGAAGACAAGATGTGGAGCCGCGACTATAGCATCGCCATCCTTCACGAGGCGCCAAACGAGGGCAACCTCTTCTTCGACTTCGAGACGTACGCACTCGATGCCTCGGGCAAGTACTACGTTTGGGAGACTTCCGACGTCTTTACGGACGGGACGTGGAAAAACGGCAACCCGGGCTTCAAGATAAGTAAGTCGTCGGCTCAGCCGCTGGATTACCCGTCGACGCCCGTGGCTGGCGGAGGTCCCGACGGCAGTGCCTGCGTCAAACTCGAGACGTGCGACACGGGTCCCTTCGGTAAGATGGTGAACATGCGATTGGCTTCCGGCTCCATGTTCAACGGCATCTTCGACGTGGGCAATGCGCTGACCGACGCCCTCAAAGCCACTCAGTTTGGCACGCCCTTCCTGCACAAGCCCGTCATGCTGCGCGTCTGGCTGCGCTTCGAGCCGGGTAGCGTCTTCCAGGACCGCGACGGGAATGTCGTGGAGGGAGTCATCGACGAGCCCGACGTTTACGTAGTGCTCTATCGCAACGAAGACGCGGAGGGGAACCGGGTACAGCTCGACGGCAACGACGTCCTGTCGAGCCCCTACATCATCGGCCTGGGGCGTCTGCCGCACCATTACAATGCCGACGGCACCGACCAGCTTTCCGCCAACCCCATCCACGGCTTGACAAATGAGTGGCAGGAGGTGACGATTCCCGTGAATTACAAATCCGAGCCCGATCCCGTCATCTTGCAGAACAAGGGCTACAGCCTCATCATCGGCTTTGCCAGCAGTTGGGGCGGCGCTCACTTCAAGGGAGCCATCGGCAGCAAGTACTATATCGACAACGCCCAGCTCTTCTGCGAATAACAGCCACCACATCACCCGTCAGCGGGAACGACATTACGAACCAAACATTATGATATTATGAAAAATAGAATATTAGCACTTGCCCTGCTCCTTTCAGCCTGCACCTTCCTCCAGGCCAAGCAAAGCCAACCCTCTACGAGTAAAGAGGAAGCGTGGGAGAAATGGGGACCCACGGCGGGCCTGAAGAGCGGCGGATTCCTTGTCCGCGCCGGATACGTCATCGGCGGCACCACACCGCTGCCCCTTCCCGCCGAGGTGAGGAAGATAAACGGTTTCCGTCCGAGGGGCGGCGTCAGCTTAGGCATCGACGGCTACCGCATGTTCTCGAAGCGTTGGGGCATCAGTGCCGGGGCTCACTTTTTCTGGGAAGGCTTCCATACCGACGCAGACGTGAAGAACTACTACGTATGGCTCGAACAGGAGGGAGAAATCACGAAGGGCTACTTCACGGGCACCAACGTCACCAACACCGAGATGTGGGGCGTGACGCTTCCCCTGCTGGCCACCTTCCGCATGAGTCCCCGTTGGAACGTCAGCGCGGGGCCATACCTCAGCCTTTACTTCGACCAGACCTTCTCGGGCGAAGTGTTCGACAACAGCAAGGGCATCGGCTACCTGCGCGAAGACAAGCCGACGGGCACCAAGATACTTATGTCGCGCGAGAATCCCACGCCGTATCCCGACAACTTCCCCGAAAAGATGCAGCCCGTGGCAGTAGGCATCGAGGTGGCCTTCGACTGGAAAACCATGAAGCATATGAACGTCTTCGGCCTGCTCGACTGGGGCATGACCGACATCTGGGACCGCAACTTCGAGGCCATCACCTTCAAGATGTACCCCATCTACGCCACTCTCGGCGTCGCCTATAGGTACTGAAGTATTGCTGTTCGGGAGGGGGATACTCCCCTCTGCATTCTGCACCCTTATCCATCAGCGTTTCCGACATTATCACAGTATGAAGGGCTAACTAAAGTCTCGAAGAGACGACAGACCACAGACGGGGGTGCAACCCCCGGTAATGCTGCTAAGTAAAAGAAAGTCCTGAAAGGACGACAGAGCCATAAGCAAGTTGTAATTAAACTAATTACATATTCTGTCGCCCTTCCAGGGCTTTGATTTAGTAAATGACATTCCCCCGGGGGTTGCACCCCCGTCTGTGTTCTATCGCACTTTCAGTGCTTTTTTGCCGGACACCAATAATACTGAAGGAAAAACGCCTCATGAGGGAGCGGCCGAGGCAACTGAAAGACCCCCTACCTCCCTTTAGGGGGAATTGGACGCGCTACAGAGGGACCCCCTAACCCCCTTTAGGGGGAATTTTTACGCTACAGCAAGCGTCGCCATTTCCTACAGCAAGGAAACGCCAACGCCACAGCAAGGAAATGCCAACGCCACAGCAAGGAAACGCCAACGCCACAGCAAGGAAAAAACAACGCCACGTGTGGGAAAACCGGTTCCCTCACGTGGCGTTTTCTGATTCTATGTTTTGAAAGATGTCTGCTCAGGTCTTTCTGACGGGGTCGCAAGTCAAATCGACCCCCAGCTTCTTGAATATCTTGCGGTCCACCTCGCCGAGCATGATGGTGGTGTGTGCCTGCAGTCCGGCCAGGCTGGGCAGTTGGGCGAGGGCGCGGCGGCAGTTGTCGTCCTGGCGGCTCAGCACGGAGAGCGCCACGAGGACCTCATCCGTGTGCAGGCGCGGGTTGTGGCCGCCCAGGTACTCAATCTTCGTGCGCTGGATGGGCTCGATAAAGTCCTGCGAGATGAGCTTGAGGCCGTGGTCGATGCCTGCCAGGTGCTTGGTGGCGTTGAGCAGAAGCGACGATGCCGTGCCGAGTAGGGGAGAGGAGGCCGCCGTGATGATGGTGCCGTCCTCCAGCTCGATGGCGGACGAGGGCACGCCGGATTCTTCCTGGCGCAAACGTGCTTCGACGGTCACGCGGCGGTCGTCCGTGCTGATCTTCGCCTGCTTGAGCAGCAGGTCTATCTTGTTGACCTCAGTCTCGTTGCAGGCACCGAGAGCCATCTGGTTGAGGGCGGTGTAGTAGCGCCTTATTATCTCGTCCTTGCCCGCCTGCTTGCAGACCTCGTCGTCGCAAATGCAGAACCCCACCATGTTCACGCCCATATCGGTCGGCGACTTGTAGGGGCATTCGCCGTAGATGCCTTCGAAAAGCGTGTTCAGCACGGGGAAAATCTCCACGTCGCGGTTGTAGTTGATGGCCACCTTGTTGTAGGCGTCCATGTGGAACGGGTCGATCATGTTGACGTCGCCCAAATCTGCCGTGGCAGCCTCGTATGCGATGTTGACGGGGTGCTTGAGGGGAAGGTTCCAGACGGGGAAGGTCTCGAACTTCGCATAGCCGGCCTCAATGCCCCTCTTGCGCTCGGCGTAGAGCTGGCTCAGGCAGACAGCCATCTTGCCACTGCCGGGACCGGGCGCCGTCACGATGACCAGCGGACGCGTCGTCTCGACATAATCGTTGCGGCCAAAGCCCTCGTCGGAGTTTATCAGCTGTACGTTGTTGGGATAGCCCTCGATGTTGTAGTGGTAGTAAGCGCGGATGCCGAGGTGCTCCAGGCGGCGGCGATAGATGGCCGCGCTGTTCTGACCGTTGTAGTGAGTGATGACGACGCCCGTCACCATGAAACCCCGCTTCTGGAACTCGCTGCGGAGTCGGAGCACGTCTTCGTCGTAGGTGATGCCCAGGTCCTGACGCACCTTGTTCTTCTCGATGTCGAGAGCGCTGATGACAATCAGGATTTCGGCCGACGGGCTGAGTTGTTGGAACATCCGCAACTTGCTGTCGGGCTGGAAGCCGGGCAAGACGCGGCAGGCGTGATAGTCGTCGAAAAGCTTGCCCCCCAGCTCCAGGTAAAGCTTGCCCGAGAACTTCGCAATGCGCTCCTGAATATGCTGCGACTGAATAGAAATGTATTTGTCGTTGTCGAAACCGTATTTCATAACCTCATCTACAATTTAGCCGTTATCCATTTACCTTTCACACTTCAAACTGCAAAGGTACAAAAAAATGAAGAATGAAGGATGAAGAATGAAAAAATATTTGTACTTTTGTGCAAGAATTGGCAAACGGTAAGCGTTTATACGGTAAATGATGAATGAATATATGGTAAACGAACTGATACATAAATACTGTGGCGACAATGCGCAGCAGGAGGAGATACTGCTGCGCCACAGCACGGACGTGGCCCGCCGAGCCCTGAAAATCGCCAAGGCCCATCCTGAGCTTGGAGCCGACGAGACGTTCCTCTGGGAGGCTGCTATGCTCCACGACATCGGCATCTGCCGCGTCGATGCGCCCAGCATCTTCTGCTACGGCACGGAGCCTTACATCCGTCACGGCATCCTGGGCGCTGAGATACTCCGCGGCGAAGGGCTTCCCCGACATGCCCGAGTGGCAGAGCGGCACACCGGTACCGGTCTGACGGCCAAAGAGATAGAGCACCAGAACCTGCCCCTTCCGCATCAGGACTTCACGCCTGAGAGCATCGAGGAGCAAATCGTCTGCTATGCCGACAAGTTTTATTCCAAGACGCGCCTCGACGTCGAGAAAACGCCCGAGCAAGCCCTACGCAGCCTCGAGAAGTTCGGTAGCGAGGGATTGGACGTCTTCAGGGCTTGGATAAAGCGCTTTGAATAGAAAAGAGTAAAAAGAAACAAAGAAGAAATGATAAATGAAAACTGAAGAAGGCTCCCTCAACTTCTAAATAATTATAATTTTTCACTTTTCACTTTTCACTTTTCACTTTTTTGTCGTACCTTTGCAAATTGGAATAATTGTGTAGCGCTTGAAGGCAAGGTTTCTAACGATATTGACGGCGTGCTACGTGCTGGCATCTCTGGCGGCGCGCCCTACGGGAAGAATGTCTTTTCCCGGGGGCAGTGCCGACTCGCTTCGTACCGACAGCCTGCCCGACTCCACACAGGCGCAGCCCCTGCCCCTGCAGCCCTATACCATCATGCCCGACAGCGTGCCGCCCGACACCATACCGCCCGACACGACGCGCAAGAGCAAGAATGCCCTCGACCTCCCCGTCAACTATTCCGCCGAAGACTCAATCACCTTCGACTACGTCAACTCGCGCGCCAACCTCTATGGCGGTGGCAAGGTGCAATACCAGAACCTGGAGCTCGAGGCCGATATCATCAACATCTCCATCGACAGCAGTCTCGTCCATGCCACCGGCCGCACGGACACGTTGGGCAATGTCCAGGGAAAGCCGCTCTTCCGCCAAGGCGCCGACGAATACGAGCCTGACAGCATCAGCTACAACTTCAGAACGCGCAAGGCATTCATCTCGAACGTCTATACGCAGCAAGGCGAAGGATACATGAAGAGCTTGGATGGCAAGCGCGACAGCATGGGCACGATGTACGTCAAGAAAGCCTTCTACTCGACTTGCGACGCCGAACATCCCCACTTCTACCTCAACATGACCCGCGCCAAGATGCGCCCCGGAAAGGACGTCGTCTTCGGTCCCACATACCTCGTCGTCGAGGACGTCCCCATGCCCCTTGCCATACCTTACGGCTTCTTCCCCTTCAAGGACAAGTACAGCAGCGGCTTCATCATGCCCAGCTACGGCGACGAGACGACGCGCGGCTTCTATCTGCGCGAGGGCGGCTACTACTTTGCCTTCAACGACTATATCGATGCCAAGGTCCTGGCCGACATTTACACCAAGGGCTCCTGGCAGCTCTCTGCGCAGTCCACCTACAAAAAGAGATACAAGTTCAGCGGCAACCTCTACGTCAGCTATCAGTACACGCAGACGGGCGAAAAGAATATGCCCGACTACGCCGTATCGAAGGACTTCAAGCTCGTTTGGACGCACAGGCAAGACCCAAAGTCCAACCCCTCGCAGACCTTCTCGGCAAGCGTCAACTTCGCCACCAGCAGCTATGAGCGCAATAACCTCACAAGCATGTACAATCCCGCCAGCTATACGCAGAGCACCCGTACCAGCAGTATCTCCTACAGCAAGTCATTCCCCAATCTGGGCCTGACGATAGGCACCACCTTCAATCTCTCCCAGCAGGTCCGCGACAGCAGCATCGCCGTCACCCTGCCTAACCTCACCATCCAGCTCAATCGCTTTTACCCCTTCAAGCGCAAGAAGATGGCCGGCAAGGAGCGATGGTACGAGAAGATTGGCATGAGCTATTCGGGCACCCTGACCAATAGCATCAACACCAAGGAGAACATGCTTTTCAAGAGCAACCTTGTCAAGGACTGGCGCAACGGCATGCGGCATCAGATACCCATCAACGCCACATTCCCCGTCCTCAAGTACATCAACATCACGCCCGGCATTACCTTTACGGACCGCATGTACACGAAGAAGGTCATGCAGTCGTGGGACGAGGATACCCGCCGAGTGAAGCGCGACACCCTCAACGGTTTCTACAACGTCTATAACTTCGCTATGAACGTCAGCGCCAACACCAAGTTCTATGGTTTCTTCACGCCTAAACCTTGGTTCGGCGGTAAGAAGATAAAGATGATACGCCACATGGTGACGCCCTCCCTTTCCTTCAACTTCGCGCCCGACTTCAGCAAACCCATGTGGGGCTTCTACGACACGTACGTCCGTACCGACGCTAACGGCAACGTCTCCACCGTGGCCTATTCGCCCTTCTCCGGCAGCGTCTATGGCACGGCACCCAGCGGCATGTCCGGCAGCGTGCAGTTCGATGTCTCTAACAACGTCGAGATGAAGTGGCGCACCGACCGCGACACGACAGGGACGGGCGAGAAGAAAATCTCACTCATCGACGAGCTGGGCGCCTCCATGAGCTACAACATGGCAGCAAAGACGAAGCCTTGGAGCGACCTTAACATGCACATCCGACTCAAACTCACCAAATCCCATACCTTCTCCATGAACGCCGTATTCGCCACCTACGCCTACGAGCTCGACAAGAACGGCAACGTCTTTGTCAGCGACCACACAGAATATGGCAAGGGACGCTTCGGACGTTTCCAGGGCATGACACAAAACCTCCACTATACCTTCAACAATCAGACGCTCGGCAAGCTGTTGGGCATGAGGGATAAACTGCGAGGGCGCTTCTCGGGCAGCCGCTATGGCGACGAGGACGAAGATGAGGATGATGAGGACTACGAGGATGACGTTGACCCCACCATGCAAAACGTCGACCCCGACCGCGCCAAAGGCGAGCGAGGAGCCAAGAAGGCTGAGAATGCCGACGTCGATGAGGACGGCTACCTCAAGTTCAAGATACCCTGGAGCCTGACCGTCAGCTACGGCGTCTCCATGCGCGAAAACACCAGCGCACAGATAAACACCAAGCGAATGCGCTACCCCTACAAGTTCACCCAAACGCTCAACTTCTCGGGCAACGTCCGCATCGCCGACGGATGGAACATCAACTTCTCGTCGGGCTACGACTTCAACTACAAGAAGATGAGTATGACCACAATGTCCCTGGCGCGCGACCTGCACTGCTTCTCCATGTCGCTCAGCATGGTCATATCGCCCTACACCAGCTTCAACTTCCTATTTGCAGCCAAGGCAGGCACCCTGGCCGACGCCCTCCGATGGAAGAAGCAAAGCTCCTATAGCAGCAACGTCGAGTGGTATTGAGTATCTGTTTAGGGCTTCTTCGTCATTGAGAGTTCCAGCGTGCCGCCGGCAGTGACGTCTGAGAACTTGATGCTGCCGGCCGTGCTCTTCTTGCCGTTGATGAGCTTCGAGGGCTGCACATAGACATTCTTCTTCGAGTTGTTCTTGGCCGTGACGACGAACTTGTCGCCCTTGTAGTACTGCGAGTTGAGCTTAATCGTCGCTCTGTCGAAGATGGGGCTGCCGATGGAGAACGAGGGCTCGGGCGAGGTGAGGCCGTCGACGGCAAAGAGTCCGAGCGCTGCCATCACGTACCACGCGCCCAGCTGCCCCTGGTCTTCGTCCTGTCCGTAACCGTAGCCGTGGATGCCGTCGGTGCCGTAGAACTCATCGCAAATGGCGCGAACCCACTTCTGAGACAAGTCGGGGCGTCCGCTGTGATTGAAGAGCCACGAGATGTGGAGGCAGGGCTGGTTGCCCTGATTGTAGTAGGTGCGGAGTCCTGCGAAGGCGTCAATCTCCTTGCCGCCCGAGAAGATTTGGGGCTGCGAGGCAACGAAGATGTCGTTCAAGCGCTTGTTGAACTCGTCTTTCCCCACTTTCTTTATGAGCTCCTCGGGTGTGTGGGGCACATAGAAGGTGTATTGCACGGCGTTGCCCTCCTGGAATCCACGCCACACCTGCATGGGGTCGAAGTTTGCGATGAAGTCGCCATTCTTCAGACGCGGATGCATGTAGCCCGTCTTTTCATCGAAGATGCGCTCCCAACCCTTTGACATCCATATCAGTTTATCGTAGTCTTCCGTCTTGCCGAGGCTCTTTCCGAGCATGGCGGTAGCGTAGGCCGAGAAGCTGTACTCAAGGGTGTGTGAGCCGGAGAAGTAGAAGTCCTCACCGCGCTCGCCGAGGTTCTTGTGCGGGGCATAGCCGAGCTCCACGAAGTCGGCGGTATCGTCCTTGCCGGCACCTTCGGGTCGGCGATTGCCGTCCATCTCGTTCTTCAGGCAAGCCTCGTAGGCGAGGTTGAGGTCGAAGTCGCGGATGCCGCATTGATAGGCTGCGTCAATCATCAGCGGCAACTGGTTTGTGCCGACGCCCGAGACATACTTCGAGTTGGCCAGTCCGTCGGCCAGCCAGCCGCAATCCTTGTATTCCTGGAGGGTAGAAGAGACGAACTCCGAGAGATGCTCCGGGTAAGCGAGCGCCCAGAGCTGCGTCAGGTTCCATTGTCCGCCCCACATCGCGTCGGTGTTGAACATGCTGAACTTTGGCGCTCCGTTCTGCATCGCTACCTGTCCGATAGTGCCATCGTGCTTGGGGTACGCGCCGTTGACGTCGCTCATCACGCCTCTGCCGAGCAGGGCATGGTAGAGACCCGAGTAGAATTTCTTGAGGTCCTCCTCGTTTTTGCCTTCAACGACGATGCGCCTCAAAGCCTCGTCCCAAACAAGTTGCGAGCCTGCCTTTGCTTCGTCGAAGCTGACGCCGGTTGCCTCTGCACGGAGGTTGATGCGGGCATTCTGCACGGAGGTGTAGCTGATGCCGACCTTCGCCGTTATCTGTTCGCCCTTCTTCGTGTTATAATTAAGGTAGGCGCCTGCTCCGAGGCCATGCGCGTAGGTCTGGTTCTCGTGGACCTCTTCGCCGTTGAACGTGCCGCAAGAGTTTGCTTTCTTGTCGACGACAGCCGAGAAGTAAATGCGCTGGTCGGCATTTGGCTGGTATTTCTTGATGTATTCCGGGCGTGTGATGACGTATCCCTCGACGGTGC
>CAMJOE010000050.1:0-18391 GCA_946407485.1 uncultured Prevotellaceae bacterium
TTCAATATTCAATTTCCAATGTTCAATGTTCAATATTCAATATTCAATTCCCTATATTCAATTTTCAATATTCAATATTCAATTTCCAATGCTCAATGTTCAATGAACGAAAGGAACTCGTCTTCGCTCATGATGCGGATGCCGAGCTTCTGTGCTTTCTCGAGTTTGGCGGGGCCCATGTTGTCGCCGGCAAGGATGAAGCTTGTCTTGTTGCTGATGCTGCCGACGTTCTTGCCGCCATGCTGTTCGATGAGGGCTTTGTACTCGTCGCGGCTGTGGTGCTGAAAGACACCGCTAATGACGATTGACTGCCCTGCAAGTTTGTCGGACTGCGCCTGCTTCTGCTGCTCGCCGATTTCCATCTGAAGGCCATAACCGCGAAGGCGTTCCACGAAGGCCCGGTTGATGGGATTGGCAAAGTACTGAACCACGCTGCTTGCTATGACCTCGCCTATGCCGTTAATCTGCATCAGGCTCTCCATCGATGCCTCAGCCACCTTGTCCATGCTGCCATAATAGCGTGCCAAAGTCTTGGCTGCAATCTCGCCGACGAAGCGAATGCCTATGGCAAAGAGGACACGCTCGAAGGGCACTTTCTTACTCTCTTCGATGCTGGCAAAAATCTTTGATAGTGAAGAGTTAAGAGTGAAGAGTGAAGAATTTGCTGCCGCCTTGCAATCTTCAGATGCGACACTCTGTTCGGTAGAAAATTCTTCACTCTTCGTTCTTAATTCTTCATTCTTTAGTTCATACAGGTCGGCCGCATCGTGGATTAGTCCGCGACGGAAGAAGTCGTCCACCGTCTCAGGGCCAAGCGAAGTGATGTTCATTGCCTTGCGACTGATGAAATGCTCTATCCTGCCAAGAATGAGCGGCGGACAGCCTGTGTCGTTCGGACAATAATGTGCCGCCTCGCCTTCATAGCGGACAAGCTTCGAACCACAAACGGGACAGTACTCAACGAAAGAGACAGCCCCACCCCTGTCCTCCCGTGGGAGGGAGTCATTATTCTCTCCCTTTAAGGGAGAGTTAGAGAGGGTCTTCACTATCTTCGGAATTATCTCGCCTCCCTTTTCCACAAGCACGCGGTCGCCGACATGAAGGTCGAGGCTGGCCATCACATCGGCATTATGGAGCGTTGCCCTGCGGACTTGCGTGCCTGCCAATTGCACAGGGTCCATGTTCGCGACAGGCGTCACAGCTCCCGTTCTGCCAACTTGAAAAACAACCTGCCGGAGCGTCGTCTCGGCCTGCTCTGCCTGAAACTTATAGGCTATCGCCCAACGAGGACTCTTGGCTGTCATGCCGAGGCTCTTCTGCTGAGCCAACGAATTGACTTTCAGCACGACGCCATCGGTTGCGACAGGCAGGTTCCTGCGTTCCTTGTCCCAATAATCGATGTACTCGAACACCTCATCCAGCGTGCTGACCAGCCGCATGTTCTTGCTCACCTGAAAGCCCCATCTGGCTGCAGCCTCGAGGTTCTGATAGTGTCCGTCGCCGGGAATGTCTTCGCCCAAAAGATAATAAAGGTAGGCATCGAGGCCTCGCTGAGCCACGGTACTGCTGTTCTTACTCTTGAGCGTACCAGAGGCTGCATTCCTGGGATTGGCAAAGAGCGGTTCTCCCGCCTCTTCCCGCTCAGCATTGAGGCGGTCGAAGGAGCTCCAAGGCATCAGGACCTCGCCGCGAATCTCGAACTGACGGGGCCAGTCGCCATCTTGGGGCAGAAGCAGAGGGATGCTTCGAATGGTTCGCACATTGGCCGTCACATCGTCGCCCTGCACGCCGTCGCCTCGCGTCACAGCCCGCACCAAACGGCCATCCTCGTAGTGGAGGCTGATGCTGAGGCCGTCGAACTTCAGCTCGCAGCATATCTGGAAAGGTGCTCCCATCAAGCCTTCGCTCACGCGTTGCCAGAAGTCGGCCACCTCTTCACGATTGTAGGTATTGCCGAGCGAGAGCATGGGCCGAGTGTGCACAACCGTCTCAAATTCATTGTTGAGGTCGCTGCCCACGCGTTGCGAAGGACTGTTCGGGTCGAACAGCTCAGGATGCCTGGCCTCGAGGTCCTGCAGCTCGTGCATCATGAAGTCGAACTCCTGGTCGGAAATGACAGGATTGTTCTCCACATAGTAGCGGTAATTGTGTTTGTGCAACTCATCTCGCAGCTGCAATATACGTGCTTTCTCGTCCATCATTCCCATTTAGCATTTACCATTTAAACATTTACCATTTAACCATTTACGATTTACTATTTACTATTTTAAACCCAATGGCTGCTTTTGTCGCTTCCCTTTCTTGTGATGATTCCAAGGTCGGTACCTTCATCTTAGCAGTTTTATAGCGCAAAGATACAAATTATTTTTGGAACAGCCAAAAGAATACAGCATTATTTTGCCTGCAAAATAAAAAGCACTTTTAGGGTAAGGTGGATGCCATTATCATGAAACAATCAAAAGCAGGCAGAGCCATCATTCAAAGCATAGAGTGTAAATATTTTTCCTTTATTTTACAACAAGGAACCTTTCTGGCCTTAGCCTACAAGCCGGCATGAAAGCCCCTTTTTGCCGTTATTTCTAACAAGCTGATATTAGGCACCTTATCCCGCCACCCAAATGAGAGTCAAAACGCAACGTGTCAAGTTGGTCGATGCAACGTGTCAAGTTGGCCGATGCAACGTGTTGCGATGAGCTTTTCAACGTGTAGCGTTTGCCCTCGCAACACGATGCGATTTGTGCCCCGTCACTTGTCAGCAAAAAGATGTAAACATATTTCGCGAAAAACAATTACGTCATTTATATGCAGGCACCATGTAGGCATTATGTAAGCTCTATGTAGGCTTTATGTAGGCTTGGATTTTGAGCAAAGCCATATCAGCAGGGAGTTGCAGAAGATATCATGTAGGCATGTAGGCTGAAAGTGGAATTTGAATTTATGACAGGTTGTCACCAGCAGAAACTACACTCTTATGGAGGCAAGGCGCAACTGATTGAAACGGCGGCGAAGAGTGCCTACGGCTCTACCCTTTTGCGGCCGTTTTATTGGGTCAATAAAATTCGAAGGTTCTATAAAATTTCATTTATTGCATGACTTTTTATAAAAAGTTAGAGATTGCTTTTGTGCTTAGAAAAAAATTTGTATATTTGCAAAAGAAAAAGTTCCAAAAGAAAGGCATTCTATTTCAATCATGACCAAGAAACAAGCACTACAACTATTCGAGCAACGCAAGGTTCGTACGGTTTGGGACGATGAGCAAGAGAAATGGTATTTCTCGATAGTCGATGTCTGTGGTATATTGACAGATCAACCTGACTATGACCACGCCAGAAACTATTGGAAGGTCTTGAAACACCGACTTGTAAAAGAAGGAAATGAAACGGTTACAAATTGTAACCAGTTGAAGCTACAGGCTTTTGACGGCAAGATGCGTCTGACAGATGTAGCTGATACAGAACAACTTTTCCGACTCATCCAGTCCATCCCTTCTCCCAAAGCAGAACCCTTTAAGCAATGGATGGCACAAGTCGCCAGCAATCGGCTCGACCAAATGCAAGACCCCGAACTAAGCATCGACCAGGCCATCCTCGACTACAAACGATTAGGTTACAGCGATGCTTGGATTAACCAGCGCATCAAGAGCATCGAGGTTCGCAAGGAACTGACGGACGAATGGAAACGGACTGGCGTACTGGAAGGACTAGAATATGCTTCGCTGACAGACATCATCACACGCGAATGGAGCGGCTTCACCACAAAGCAGTACAAGCGCCACAAAGGCTTGAAGAAGGAAAACCTTCGCGACAACATGACCAACCTCGAAATAGCCCTCAACATCTTGGCTGAAGCTTCTGCAACAGAACTCTCCAAGCAACGCGACCCCAAAGGCTACGAAGGTCAGGCAAGAGTTGCCCAAGAAGGTGGCAGCGTAGCAAAAGCCGCTCGCACACAACTGGAAAGCAAACTTGGCCGCACCATCATCTCCAAATCCAAAGCTAGCGACCACCTGCTGCCAGAGAATCCAGAAGAGATAAAATAAAAAGTTTCGCTTCCAACCCGTCACTCGTCACCCTCTCGTCACCCATATATTCTACAGAGATTCAGCACCTTAATGTGCCATGGTGACGAGTGACGAGTGTTTTTGATTTCTTTTCGTTTTCGAGGGATTAGTGACTTTTTATCAAAAAAGTAGGCGAACGCTTTTGTATTTGAATTCTTTTTCATAACTTTGCGAAAAACTATTAGAAACGATTTCAAATCTTATTATTAATATTACTTGTATTATGTATTTTGTTAGTTATGAATAAAGAAAAGAAACTCCTAACTATTATAAAGGACAATCTTAAAGAATTGGAGATTGAAACATACGGAGAACGAAAGCATGGTAATAAAGAAATACCTTCTAATATACATCATTTTCATATTTACTTCAAGAATATATATAAAGCCGTTTATGAACTTTATGATATAGAGAATCAAGAATATATTACTCAGGAGCATATTAAAATGATACATGGTGTTGAAAGAAACATAGAAAAAGTATTATCTTATTCTGAAGAAACAAAAAAACATTTCTCTGAAATATTGGAAGATTGTTATCTAAAGATTCTTGGAAACTTGTCGTTCATCATAAACGAATTGGACAGATAGTAGAGTATGTTGATTACATGAGACAATTGCCTATTTCTTATCTTATAGTTTAAATTTTGTATACTCAAAATATTTTCACATCTAAACATTATAACAATATGGAAGGAGAAAATGAACTACAAAGAATTAGGATTGAACGAGAAGGTTCATCATATATAGATGTGAACAACATCTTAAAAGGCTCATGGGGAGGGTATAAAGAATGTTATGGATTAGATTCTAATGGCAAAGTTCTTCGTGGAGTATATTACAATTCATATTACAGATATGTTCCTATAAACGACTTTGGCTTTTTTTATGGAAGATTTGATTGCAGAAAATATGATGGAGTTATTAAACTCCCTTGTTACGAATTCTATTTGTGCAATAGAAATGGTCGATATGGACTTTTAGACTCTGATGGTAATATAATTCTACATACGACATATAAAAACATTTTTCCTTATTATTGGGGGTGGTATCCTGGATACGGAATGCGCTATTTTTCTCTCTTCGATGATAATATATCAAATACATGGAATGAAAAATATAAAGATAATGTATTCCTTATTGTAACAACAGAAACAGGGAAATTCACATATAATCTTATTACTAGAATTGAATCAAAAGTTTACGATAACATTTTTATTTCGGGATGGAATCATCCACAAATAATTTATAAGATTGAAGATAAATATGGAGTAATAGATTTGGATGGGAAAGAATTATTAAAACCAAAATATGAATATAATAATGTAACTTATAAATTATATCAAGAATATAAAGGCAAGCAATGGGAAATTTGGTTAGATATGGGATTGTTATTTGGCAAAATACCTATTAACTTGTATGATAGTTGTATTCGAGTCGGCAATTTAACTGAATGTTTTTACATCATAGAACAAAATAAAAAATATGGACTTTTATCCGTTCGAAAGAATACAGTTATAGATCCTGAATTTGATGAAATTATACTCTTTAAACCTAAAGGTACATCATATGCATATTCATACGTAAAAACAACAATAAACAGAAAAACAGATGATAAATATGTTGGAACTTCAATAGTATTTGTCATTACAAGAAAAGGAAATGATTATTGGCTATATAATGCATATAATGGAAATTGCCTTTTAGAAAAATGTGATAGTATTAATTATCAAGAAGGGGTAAACGTATATCATAATGCACCATGCGTCAAATTTACAAAAGGAGAAACCGCAGGATATGTATTGATAAGTGGAGATATCATAGATAATCAACAATATGATGAGATAACTATTTCTAGAAATAAGATATATGTTTCCAAAAATGGGAAGCATGGTATTTTAGATATAACTGGTGTTGCTTATGTCCCATGTAATTACGATTCAATAATTGAAAAAGGGCGAAATCAATTTATTGGAGTTAACGATGGTCAAGAAGATGTCTATGATTATTCAGACTCATACCACAATGATTATAGTATTCATGAGCCTCAGAGTTTTTCAAGATATGCTGGCACATATGCTCAAGACGAAATGGGGTACAGCGATGATGACATAGACACCATATTTGATGGGGATCCACTTGCATATTGGAATATTGACTAGCATGATAAACGTTAATAATAAAATCATTATGAACTATTCGTATTTGATAGTTTATTTACTTATCATTCTACACCTTGTTGGTTGTGGAAATGTAAACGACAAAGATAACGCAGATGTCTCCTTATCTCTTTTTGGTATTACATTTCAAGGCGAAAGCCAAGATGAGGTAATGACAAACCTTATAGAACAAACAGACGAGTTTGATTATTATGATGAGGAAAGGACAGATATAAAACGAGTTGTTTTTTGCGGAGTTCCTTTTGGCCTTAATCTTGAAACAGAACAACAAGAAGGAATCACCATCATCACGAAAATAACTCTTATTACTTCACATCAAAGCAAGGCAGAATTTGAAGCAATCAAAGACGGTATTTCTAAAAGATTAGGCAATCCTGACATTGAGGACTACGAAGGCGGGGCAGAAGACATGGACGAGGAATTCTATGGAAAGTGTGTTTGGCAAGAAGAAGGTGTCAAATTGCGTAACTTAAATGGCGGTGGCGGGTTTGTAGTATTTCTGAATTCTGTCTTAAAACAAAAAAAGCTTTGAAGGCTTTATTTTTGCTTTTTCTTTGAAAAGTTTTCATAATTCATATTTATTTTGTACCTTGACTTTGTCGAGCTACTTCTGCACTCGGAAATAAAAAAGTAAATCTTTTCGATTTTCTTTTTGTAATTCGCTCGTTTTTTCGTACCTTTGCAGCGCGATTAAATAAAGAATAAGACAATTAGAAATGCAGATAGTGAGAAAAGTGAGGCCAACGGTGCTTCTAATTCTCTAAATATCTTATTTTCTAATTCGATGCAAACTATATGGCACAAAATAAATTCCGCGGGCTCGGCATTGCTCTCATCACTCCCTTTCAGACGGACGGGAGCATCGACTTTGACGCGCTCGACCGGTTGGTGGAATACCAGATAAAGGGAGGCGCTGACTTCCTCTGCATCATGGGCACTACCGCCGAGACGCCGACGCTGAGCCGCGAAGAGAAAAGATTGTTGAAGGAACGTTTGGTAGGACGTGTGGCCGGTCGTGTGCCCCTGCTGATGGGGTGCGGCGGCAACAACACGGCTGCCATCCTGGATGAGTTGCAAAACGAAGACTGGAAGGGCATCGACGGCGTGCTGAGCGTCTGCCCATACTACAACAAGCCCTCGCAGGAAGGTCTGTACCAGCACTTCGCTGCAATAGCAAAGGCAAGCCCTGTGCCCGTCGTGCTCTACAATGTGCCGGGCAGAACGGGCGTCAACATGACGGCTGAGACGACGCTCCGCCTGGCCCGCGAGTTCGAGAACATCGTGGCCATCAAGGAGGCAAGCGGCAACATCACGCAGATGGACGACATCATAAAGGACAAGCCTCAGCACTTCGACGTGATCAGCGGCGACGATGGCATCACCTTCCCGCTCATTACCCTCGGCGCAGTAGGCGTCATCAGCGTGATTGGCAACGCCCTGCCCTCTGAGTTCAGCAGAATGGTGCGCCTTGCCCTCAGGGGAGAATACAGCACCTCGCTGACCATTCACCACAAGTTCACAGAGCTGTTCAAGCTGCTCTTCGTGGACGGCAACCCCGCTGGCGTGAAAGCCATGCTCAGCGAAATGGGAATGATACAGAATGTCCTACGTCTGCCCCTCGTTCCCACCCGACTCACCACGATGGAGAAGATAAGCCAGATAGTGAAGGAACTGGGATATTAGAGAAGTGAAGAATGAAGAGTGAAAAGTGAAAAGTGAAAAATCAAACTAAATAGTCAAATTGTAAATAAATAGTAAATTGTAAATCTTTAAATTGTAAATTACAATGGTTTATTCACACGAAGTTCAGAACATGTGTTGCGTGGCCAAGGGTCCCAACCATGGTCCTGCTCCCATTCCCGAAGAGGGCAAGTGGGTTCAGGCAAAAGAAATCAAAGACATTAGCGGTCTGACGCACGGCATCGGCTGGTGTGCTCCTCAGCAGGGCGCTTGCAAGCTGACGCTCAACGTGAAGGACGGCGTTATCGAAGAGGCTCTCGTAGAGACTATCGGTTGCTCCGGCATGACCCACTCTGCTGCCATGGCAAGTGAGATTCTTCCCGGCAAGACTATCCTCGAGGCGCTCAACACCGACCTGGTTTGCGATGCCATCAACACCGCTATGCGCGAGCTCTTCCTCCAGATTGTCTATGGTCGCACACAGAGCGCTTTCTCTGAAGGCGGCCTGATGATTGGTGCCGGCCTGGAAGACCTGGGCAAGGGCCTCATCTCTCAGACTGGTACGCTCTATGGTACCAAGGTTAAGGGCACACGCTACCTGCAGCTCACCGAGGGCTACATTACAAAGATGTACCTCGACAAGGACGACCAGGTTTGCGGTTACGAGTTCGTTCACATGGGCAAGTTCATGGATGCCATCAAGAAAGGCGTTCCTGCCGACGAAGCCCTGAAGAGTGTCACTGGCACTTACGGTCGCACAAAGGCCGAGGACGGTGCAGTGAAGAGTATTGACCCACGTAAAGAATAGGAGGAAAAGATTATGATACGTGAAGTGAAATTCGAGTCACAAGACCGTCGTATCAAGCAGATTCTTGCTTGCTTGAACAAACATGGCATTGCTTCTATCGAGGAGGCCAACCAGATTTGCGAGGCTGCAGGCCTTGACCCCTACAAGACTTGTGAAGAGACACAGATGATTTGCTTCGAGAACGCTAAGTGGGCTTACGTGGTAGGTACCGCTATCGCTCTGAAGGAAAAGGCAAAGGATGCCGTAGAGGCAGCCAACTATATCGGCGAAGGCTTGCAGAGCTTCTGCATCCCCGGCTCTGTTGCCGACGACCGTAAGGTCGGCATCGGTCACGGCGAACTCGCAGCCCGTCTGCTCAGCCCCGAGACAAAGTGCTTTGCCTTCCTGGCAGGTCACGAGAGCTTTGCAGCTGCCGAAGGTGCCATCAAGATTGCTCAGATGGCCAACAAGTCAAGACCAGCCGACAAGCCCCTCCGTTGCATCCTCAACGGCCTGGGCAAGGACGCAGCCATGATCATCAGCCGCATCAACGGCTTCACATACGTGCAGACACAGTTCGACTACTTCACGGGCGAACTGAAGGAAGTGAAGCGCATTCCTTACAGCAACGGTCCTCGTGCTGCCGTCAACTGCTACGGTGCAGACGACGTTCGCGAAGGTGTTGCTATCCTTTGGAAGGAAGACGTTGACGTCAGCATCACAGGTAACTCCACCAACCCCACCCGCTTCCAGCACCCCGTTGCAGGCACCTACAAGAAGGAGCGCATCCGTGCCGGCAAGGCTTACTTCAGCGTAGCCAGCGGTGGCGGTACAGGTCGTACCCTTCACCCCGACAACATGGCAGCAGGTCCTGCCAGCTACGGCATGACCGACACGCTGGGCCGCATGCACTCTGACGCTCAGTTTGCAGGTTCAAGCTCAGTGCCCGCTCACGTTGAGATGATGGGCTTCCTCGGCATCGGCAACAACCCGATGGTAGGTTGCTCCGTTGCTTGCGCCGTACAGGCTGACCTCTATCTGAACAAGAAGTAGTAGTTTCTTTCCCCCTTCCCCTCTTTTCGAGGAGAAGGAATAGTCGTCCTGCTGTTCTTCGGAGCAGCAGACTGAGCCCACCTTTCTTAGGGTGGGCTCTTTCTATGGAACGTGATGCTGGCTGTCTGGCAACGTGATGCTGGAAGCTTAGGAACGTGATGCTGGAAGTCCAAGAACGTGATGTCGGTTTTTACCTGTGGCTTAATCCATCTTCAGGTATTCGTTGACAGCGTCGAGGACGAGGTCTGTCTCGAAGCCGCGGGAGAGGAGATGGCGGACGAGCTTCGCCTTGCGTTGGTACACGTCCTTCTCACGGAGGGTGCGGTCCTTTGCCTGGATGGCGTCACAAATCGTCTGCTGGTAGTCTTCGTCGGGAATCGTCGCCATGCCCTCCTCGATCTCTTCATCGCTGAGGCGGAGATGACGGAGCATTTGCCTTATCTTGATGCGGCCCCAGTGGTTGTAGCAGAACTTGTCGTGGCAATAGGCTCGGGCAAAGCGCTTGTTGTCGATGTACTTCTCCTTCTCGAGATAGTCCATGATGTTGCAGGCGTCCTGAACTGAGACACCCCACAACGATAGCTTCTCCATTATCTGAGCCTTGCAATGCTCGCTCTGGCTGCAAAGAGCCGTAGCCTTTCCAAGAGCAACCTCCTTTGTTAGTTCACAGTTCATAATTCATAATTCATAGTTAGATTTCCTTGCGCACACGAACCTTTCCTTATCGTATTGGTCGTTGATGATTCTTGTCTCTTTGTAACCTTTTTCGCGGAGAAGCGCCTCAACCTGCTTGGCATAAGCGCTGTTTACCTCAAAGAAGAGTTGTCCTTCATCTGCAAGATGCATCTTTCCGAACTCGCTGATAGCCCTGTAGAAGAGCAGCGGGTCATGGTCGGGAACAAAGAGCGCGAGGTGAGGCTCGTGGTCGAGCACGTTCGTGTCCATCGCCGAGGCCTCGCTTTCGCAGATGTAGGGAGGGTTGCTGACAATAGACCCTACCAAACCTCCCCTTAAAGGGGAGGCTTCCTGGCCAATATTCTCCCCCTTTAAGGGGGAGTTAGAGAGGGTCTTTGGGCTCAATATATCTCCCTTCACGAACTCCACCTCTGCGCAGAGGCGCTCGGCATTCTGCTTTGCGACTTCAAGAGCCTCATCCGAGACATCGAGAGCCGTCACCTTGTAGCCGTCGAGAGCCAGCGTGATGGCGATGCAGCCGCTGCCTGTCCCGATGTCGAGCACCGTGCTACCGGATGGGACGTTCTGCTCGACAAGACGGACCAGTTGCTGTGTCTCGGGTCTGGGGATAAGCACGCCCGGACGGACGAGAAACTCGCGTCCGCAGAACTCCTCACTGCCCAAAACATACTGCACCGGCTCGCCTTTTGCCACTCTATCCACAATTATTTGCAGCTCTGCTTGCTCATCTGCCGATAATGTCGTATCTTTGCCAAGTAGAATGTCTGTTCGCGAGAGACCGAAACGCCGCTCCATGATGAGTTCATAAAGCGCCCTCCCCTCGCCCGAACCGTGTCTCAACTGTAACTTCTGCAGTGCATTCATGCTGCAAAGATATAAAAAAAGATTAAAGATTAAAGAATAAAGAATAAAGTTTTTTTGTAATGACCGAGATGCAACATAAGGCTCTCCCCCAAAGGGGGAGCGGGGAAGGGGCCGAATTCTACATGCGGCGATGCCTGCAATTGGCTCGTTGTGGAGAGGCAGGCGCGGCGCCCAATCCGATGGTGGGAGCCGTGGTGGTCTGCGACGGACGCATCATTGGCGAGGGCTATCATCGACGTTGTGGCGGACCTCATGCTGAGGTGAATGCCATCGGCAGTGTCAGGGAGAAGCACCTCCTCGGCCGCAGCACCATCTACGTCAGCCTTGAGCCATGTGCCCATTACGGCAAGACGCCGCCCTGTGCCGACCTCATCATCCAGAGCGGCATCAGGCGTGTCGTCATAGGATGCACCGATTCCTTTGCCAAGGTCAACGGACTGGGCATCAGGAAGCTGCAGGAAGCTGGACTGGAAGTGCAAGTCGGCGTGCTCGAGGACGAGTGCCGCGAACTGAACCGCCGCTTCTTCACCTTTCACGAGAAGCACAGGCCATGGATTACCTTGAAGTGGGCTCAGAGCGAGGACAACTACATAAGCCCCCTCCCTGCTTCCCCTTTGGAGGAGTGCACAAGCTGCAAACCGGTTCGCTTCCAAAGCACTCCGCCAAAGGGGGAGCGGGGAGGGGGCTGTAGAGGAAGCGAAGAGGGGGCCATCTTTTTCTCCAACGCCCTGACCCAGACGCTTGTACATCGCCTGAGAGCAAGGCATCAGGCTATCCTCGTAGGCACAAGGACTGCCCTCCTGGACAACCCGACGCTCACCACGAGGCTATGGCCCGGACCTAACCCGCTGCGACTCACCATCGACCGCCACGGCACGTTGCCCCCTACCCTACACCTGAAGGACGGCAGCACGCCGACCGTCATCTACACACACGAGAGCATCGAGGAAATACTGGCCGACCTCTACCGGCGCGGCATTCAGAGTCTCCTCGTGGAAGGCGGCGCGAAATTGCTCCAAAGCTTTATCGACAAAGGCCTGTGGGACGAAGCACGCATCGAGACCGCTCCCTTCAGTATAGGTGACGGCATAAAGGCTCCAGCACTCCAGGAAGAGCTACTGAAGAGCGAGCAAAACTATGGCGGACAAATCATACAGCTTTATCGGCATAAACCCTGAAAAACATGGAATAAAGTGTTACACAAGGCACAATATTCCCTAATTAAACTTAAAACAAAGGCAGAATAGAGCAATAAATCGTAAAGAGTAAATAGTAAAATCGTAATTTATTTGTATCTTTGCACCTTGAAATCACACGTACACGCTATGCGCGCATATAATATAATGAGGAAACGATGGTATCTGTTGCTTCTGGCATTGCCCCTCTTGGCAGCGTCATGTTCCAAAGACAACAGCGTCGTCTCCACAAGCAACGACTATTGCTACATAAAGTCCGTCATGCTGGGGACGGTCAAGCGTCAGGTAGGAACTATCAGCACTTCCTTTGTCGGCAGTTACTACGAGATGACCGTCAATCTCCGCAATAACACCATCGAGAACCGCGACTCGCTGCCCTATGGCAGTCTGCTCGACAGAGTCGTTGCCACCATCACCTTTGATGGCTCTGTGCTTAGCTATCGCGAGAAAGACTCCAATGCAGAATGGACCGTCTATAATGCTACAGACAGCCTCGACCTGACTAAGCCCCTGGAACTCCTGCTGACCAGCAACGACAACCTGACCAGCCGCTCCTATACCCTCAAGGTCAATGTGCACAAGCAGGAAGGCGACTCGCTTTTCTGGAGCAAGTGCGAGAGCGAAGTGGAACAGCTCGCAGACATGACCGACATGAAGGCCTTTACCTTGAACGACAAGCTAATGGTCCTCGGGCAAAAGGATGCAGGCATTGTCCTCGCCGAGCGCTCATCTTCCGAGACGCAAAGCACTTGGGAAGAGACAGCCACCTCAGGTTTGCCTCTTTCTGCAGACCTGCAAACGCTTCGCCGTCAGGCAGAAAGCCTCTATCTCAGCACAAGCGACGGCCAAATACTCACCTCGACCGATGCAAAGGACTGGCAGCAGGTAGGGACAACGCTTACTGCAGGCCTGACGCTTGTGGAAAAGACTGAAAGCTTCTTCTACGCTATCTCGGAAGGCAAGTTGCTGCGCTCCGCAGATGCCACGACCTGGGAAGAAGAAGAGCTTGACACAGAAGCCGACATGCTGCCGCAAACCGCCATCAGGACTCTGTGCCTCGACCAGGCCAACGGCAACTCGCGCATCATAATGGTCGGACAAAGAGAAGGAAGCGAGCACGCTGTCGTCTGGAACAAGATGTGGAATGACAGCGAGACTGAACAGACGGCAGAGTGGATTTACTTCCCAATCAGTCCCGACAACACGATACCCTGTCCGCGGCTCAATCACCTCAACCTCCTGCCCTACGACGGCAAGTGCTTTGCCTTCGGAGGAGCCTCAACAGACGGCACGCACGAGGCGCTCGACGTCCTGTACGTCAGCCAAGACTACGGCATCACATGGCGTCCCTCTGCCGAAATCCACATACCTTCCGAACTGAAAGACACCAAAGGTTGCATCACCAGCACCGTCGACAATAATCACTTCATCTGGATTATCACTAACGCACAAGTATGGCGAGGAAGACTGAACAGACTTGGATTCGCACAATAACCTTTGTCTGTTGTCTCTTGACCGTTGTCTGCCTTCGAGCAGAGGACGAGGTAGAGTACAAGATGGACATGGGCGTCGGAGTTGGCGGTTGCTTCTATCTGGGCGACGCTAACGGTGCTCCCTTCGCCAACCTCAGCGGTATGGGCGCTCTCACGGCACGCCGTATCCTCAATGCCCGTATGGCAGTCAAGGCCAACCTTGCCTTCGGACACATTCACGGCACCACCGACGGCTTCATTCCCACAAACGCGTGGAGCGAAACGCCTGAAGGAGGCCTCCCGACGAAAGTGAAGTTCTCGCGAAGCGTCATGGACATCGGTGCACAATTCGAGCTGAACTTCTGGGGCTTTGGCACAGGCGTCGGCTATAAAGGCAACAGTCGCATCACTCCATACATCCTTGCCGGAGCAGGCATCACCATCGGCATGGGAGGCGGAGCAAAAGCATGTGGCGGCCTGAACATCCCTGTCGGCTTAGGCGTGAAATACAAACTCAAACCTCGCATCAACCTCGGATTCGAGTGGACCATGCGCTTCAGTACGACCGACAAGCTCGATGCCACGTCAAAAGAGATGACGCAGCTCAGCGACCCATACGGCATAAAAGGCGGATTCCTCAAGAACAAAGACTGCTACAGCTTCGCCATGTTCTTCATCACATACGACATGTTCCCAAAGCTGCGCAAATGCAACAACTGATGCAATTAAATAGTTAATAGTTAAGAATTAAGAAAGAAACCAAGTAATATGGACTTTGAAGCAAAGCTCGACGCAAGTCAACTCGACAGAAACAATATCCCAGAGTCAATCGCCATCATCATGGACGGCAACGGACGTTGGGCACAGGGACGCGGACTGCCACGCTCCGCAGGTCACATTCAGGGCGTAGAGAACGTCACCCGCATCACCTCCGAGTGTGCCCGTCTTGGCGTCAAGTTCCTGACAATGTACACCTTCTCGACCGAGAACTGGAGCAGACCTGAAGCAGAAGTCAGCACCTTGATGCAACTCGTAGCAGACAAGCTCGAGGACGAAATCTTCATGAAGAACGACGTCCGCTTCCGCTACATAGGCGACATCTCGCGACTGCCCGCACCAGCCCGTCAGCGCGTCCTCGACTGCGAGGAGCACACCAAGAACAACCGCCGCATGACTGCCGTCACAGCCCTCAACTACAGCAGTCGCTGGGAACTGACCAAAGCCATGCGCGATGCCGTACGAGAGGCTCAAGCCGGACACGTCAAGCCGGAAGACATCACCGAGGAATACGTCTCTAAGCACCTCGAGACACACTTCATGACAGACCCCGACCTGCTCATCCGTACTGGCGGCGAACTGCGCATCAGCAACTACCTGCTCTGGCAATGTGCCTATAGCGAGTTCTACTTCTGCGACACCTTCTGGCCTGACTTCCACGAAGAAGACTTGCACAAGGCTATTGCAGCATACCAGCAAAGGCAAAGGCGCTTCGGCATGACAGGAGAGCAAGTCACCAAAGGCTGAACATAAAAGAAACTACGGCAAAGAAACGTGAAAAGGACTTACCTTATTATATTTAGTCTCTTCGGACTGCTCCTCCCGATGCTCTCACAAGTAGTGCAACGCGAGGTGGCACCCGAAATCGACTATAGTCGCACACCAAGGCAATACTACATCGGCCAAATCACCATCGACGGCGTGAAGAACTACGACGACCGTCTGCTCATTGGCTTGAGCGGATTGGCCGAAGGGCAGAAGATTGAGATTCCTGGCGAAGAGATTACCAAAGCCGTGAAGCGATACTGGCGAAACGGACTCTTCAGCAACGTGGCCATCAGCGTGGACAGCCTCGTCGGCGACTCCTGCTATCTGCACATCCAGCTCACACAACGCCCCCGCATCTCTGAAATCAACTATAATGGCGTCAGGAAGAACGAAAAGGACGACCTCAAGGAAAAGATGGGACTGGTGAAGGACAATCAGCTGACGCCCAACATGATCGACCGTGCCAAGATTCTCGCCAAGAGGTATTTCACGGAGAAAGGCTACAAGAATGCTGAGATTAACATCGTGCAGAGAGATGATGCTGGTGCTCCCGACAAGATTATCGTGGACGTGAACGTGGAGAGAAAGGACAAGGTGAAGATTAATCACATCTACATCACGGGCAACGAGCACCTCAGCACGAAGAAGATTAAGGGCGGCCTCATCAGCAAGGGTGTCCTGAAGAAGATTCACGAAAAGCACTCGATGGCTGGCTGGTTCAAGAGCAAGAAGTTCATCGAGGCAAAGTACAAGGAAGCCAAAGAGAACTTGCTCGTCAAGTACGGCGAGTTGGGCTACCGCGACGCCCTCATCGTATCAGACAGCGTGGTACCTTTCAACGAGCAGGACGTCAACATCTACATCAACGTGGAGGAAGGCCAGAAGTACTACATCCGCAACATCGAATGGGTGGGCAACACGCTCTACCCGACCGACGGCCTGAACCAGGAGTTGCGCATGAAGAAGGGCGACGTCTATAACCAGAAACTCCTCGAGGAACGCCTGAAGACCGACGAGACCGCCATCAGCAACCTCTACTACAACAACGGCTATGTCTTCTCGAAGGTTGACCCTGTGGAGACGAACATCGTGGGCGACTCCGTTGACCTCGAGATTCGCATCTACGAGGGACCGCAGGCTCACATCAGCCACGTTCGCATCAGCGGCAACGACCGCGTCTATGAGAACGTCGTACGCCGAGAGCTACGCAACAAGCCGGGCGACCTCTTCTCACGTGAAGCACTCATGCGTTCGTATCGAGAACTGGCGTCTCTCGGGCACTTCGACGAGAACATCGACCCGAAGGTGGAGCCCGACCAGATAAACGGCACCGTCGACATCAACTGGGGACTTACCACCAAGAGCAACGACCAGATTGAGTTCTCGCTCGGCTACGGCCAGACGGGCGTCATCGGACGCATCGGACTTAAGTTCAGCAACTTCTGCATGGCGAACCTCTTCAACAAGAACGCCATACGCCGAGGCGTGATGCCCATGGGTAACGGCGAGACATTCAGCATCAGCGGACAGACAAACGGACGCTACTATCAGGCTTATAGCGTGAGCTACATGAATCCGTGGTTCGGCGGCAAACGTCCGAATACGTTCAGCCTGGGTGCTTTCTTCTCGAAGCAGACCGACGTGAGCGACAACTACTACAACTCCGCTTACTACAACAACTACTTCAACAGTTACCTTTATGGCATGGGCAACAGTAGCTACAACTATTATGAGAATTACTACGACCCAAGCAAGTACGTAATGCTCTTCGGCCTGACAGTTGGCTGGGGTAAACGTTTGCGCTGGCCTGACGACTGGTTCATGCTTTCTGCTGAACTGAGCTACACTCGCTACATGCTGAAGAACTGGCAGTACTTCCTCATGTCGAACGGCAACTGCAACAACATCAACCTTGGCTTGACGCTGAGCCGCAACAGTACGGACAATCCCATCTATCCAAGAAAGGGCTCCGAGTTCGTCCTGAATGCCACGATAACTCCGCCCTATAGTGCTTTCATCAAGAAAGACTACGGAAGCCTTGCCACGAACCCCAACAGCGCGACCTACAACAAGGAGATGCAGGAAAAGTATCGCTGGATTGAGTACCACAAATGGAAGTTCAAGGGGCGCACCTTTACGGCTCTGAGCGGACAAGAAAAGTGCTTCGTGCTGATGACCCGTGTGGAATTCGGCATCTTGGGACACTACAACAAGAACAAGCGCTCGCCCTTCGAGACGTTCTACGTGGGCGGTGACGGCACCAGCGGCTACAGCACGACCTACGCCACCGAGACCATCGGCATGCGTGGTTACGACAATGGTTCGCTGACGCCAAGAGGCGAGTCGGGTTATGCCTACGACCGCTTCTCCGTCGAGTTGCGCTACCCCATCATTCTGAGCAACAGCACGAACCTCTTTGCCCTGGCATTCGCAGAAGGCGGCAATGCCTGGAGCGACATCAAGAAGTTCAACCCGCTGGACATGAAGCGCTCCGTCGGCGTCGGCGCCCGCATCTTCCTGCCCATGGTCGGCTTGCTTGGCATCGACTGGGCTTACGGTTTCGACAGCGTGTTCGGAAGCAAGACATACGCCGGAAGCCACTTCCACTTCATCCTCGGACAAGAGTTCTAAACCGACCCCCTATACATTATATATAATATAAAAGAGAGTTAGAAAACCAGACAACAAGAAAACTAAGATAACAAGTAACGATTATGAAAAAGATTATGATTGCAATGCTGATGCTGCTGGGCAGTTCATCAGTTTGGGCTCAGAAGTTTGCTTTAGTCGACATGGACTACATCCTGAAGAACATTCCCGCCTACGAGCGTGCCAGCGAGCAGCTCAACCAGGTAAGCA
>CAMJOE010000051.1:0-18177 GCA_946407485.1 uncultured Prevotellaceae bacterium
ACACCCCCGTCTGTGGTCTTTCGCACCTTCGGTGCTTTTCCCCGGACACTAATAATATAGAAAAGGAGAATCAATGGGACGCTCATTCCATTAGACAAGGAAAGCAGGGAGTTTCGACCATGATGGTGAGGCTCCCTGCTTTATCGTTGGTTTTGTTTTGTTTATCCTAAGGACTTGATGGTTGCTTCGAGAGCAGCAATCTTGCTCTGTGCGTCGGCAAGCTTCTTGCGTTCCAGCTCAACGACCTGAGCGGGAGCGTTTTGTACGAAGCGCTCATTCTGCAGTTTCTTCTCGATGCCTGCCATGAAGCCTTGCAGACGCTTGATTTCCGTCTCGGCCTTCTCGCGCTCAGCATCTGCATCAATCAGGTTGCCGATGGGCACGGCGTATTCGTCGGTACCAACCAGGAAGGCCTGCGTGCCTTCGCTCTTCTCGCTGGTCTGCTCAATCTTGTCGAGTCCTGCAAGCTTCTCGATGATGGCGGCAAGGGCGGGAATGCTGGTCACGCCATCCTTTGCTTTGCCAATCACTTGCAAGGTCAGCGGTTCGCGAGGCGAGATGTTCTTGCTCTGACGAATGGCGCGCACACCGCTCACAACTTGCTTCATCTCCTCGACCTTCTGGGTGAGCGCAGTATCTTCCTCTGTCGGAGCAGCTGCCTTGAAGACGGATACCATCAGCGATTCGCCGTCCTTGCGCTCGGCGATGTGCTGCCAAAGTTCCTCCGTGATGAAGGGCATGAAGGGATGGATGATGTGGAGCAGCTGGTCGAAGATGTTGAGCGTAGCTTCAAGTGTCTTGGCATCTATGGGCGTTTGATAGGCTGGCTTAATCATTTCGAGGTACCAACCGCTGAACTCGTCGGTGAAGAGCTTGAAGGCAGCCATCAGAGCCTCGTTCAGGCGATACTTGCTGTAGAGGTCGTTTATCTCGGCGTATGTGGCATTTAGCTTTGCCTGCATCCATGCGATAGACGTCTTATTGGATTCAGACTGAGCAAGTTCTGTGTTGACTTCCCAGCCCTTTATCAGTCGGAAGGCGTTCCAGATCTTATTGCAGAAAGCAGCACCTTGCTGGCAGAGCTGTTCGTCAAAGAGAATGTCGTTGCCTGCAGGTGCGGCGAGCATCATGCCCATGCGCACGCCGTCGGCTCCGTAGTCTTCAATAAGCTTGAGCGGGTCGGGCGAGTTGCCGAGGCTCTTACTCATCTTGCGGCCAAGCTTGTCGCGCACGATGCCTGTGAAATAGACATTGCGGAAGGGGATGTCGCCCATGTATTCCTCGCCAGCCATTATCATGCGGGCCACCCAGAAGAAGATGATGTCGGGGCCTGTCACGAGGTCGCTGGTGGGATAGTAGTAGCTAATCTCTTCGTTGCCGGGGTTGTTGATGCCGTCGAAGAGCGAGATGGGCCAGAGCCAAGAGGAGAACCATGTGTCGAGAGCATCCTCGTCGCGATGAAGCATGTCCAAAGTGATGTCCTTGCCGTACTTCTCCTGAGCTTTTACCAGAGCCTCTTCTTTTGTTAAAGCGACAACGAAACGCTCTTCCTCATTTTCACTCTCTCCTTTGGAGAGGGCAGGGGTGAGGCTGATGAAGTAAGCAGGAATGCGATGACCCCACCAAAGCTGACGACTGATGCACCAGTCCTGGATGTTCTCGAGCCAGTTGCGATAGGTCGTGACGTATTTCGTCGGGTGGAACTTCAGTTTGCCTTCGAGCACGGGAGGCAGAGCGATGTCGGCCATGTGCTTCATCGAGAGGAACCACTGCTTGCAGAGGCGCGGCTCGACGGCTGTGTCCTGATTGCGCTCAGAGTAGCCCACCTTGTTCTCGTAGTCTTCAACCTTTTCGAGCAAGCCAGCAGCATCGAGGTCCTTGACGATTTGCTTGCGGCAAGCCATGCGGTCCATGCCCACATAAAGCGGCGATTGCTCGGAGATGGTGCCGTCGGGATTGAAGATGTCGATGGTTTCGAGGTTGTGCGTCTTGCCAAGCTGGTAGTCGTTCACGTCGTGGGCAGGCGTCACCTTCAAGCAACCGGTACCGAACTCGATGTCAACATAGCGGTCCTCGATGACGGGAATGACGCGACCCACCAAAGGCACAATAACTTTGTGCCCGCGCAGCCATTGGTTCTTCGGGTCTTTGGGATTGATGCACATCGCCGTGTCGCCCATGATGGTCTCGGGGCGAGTGGTGGCAACAACGGCATAGTAGCCCTTCTCGTCCTTGTGAAGAATCTCTCCTTCCTCACCTGTTGGAACGACAGGGTTCACGTCGGCATCAGCCACATAATACTTCAGGTAATACAGCTTCGACTTCTCGTCGCGATAGATAACTTCTTCTGTAGAGAGCACCGTCTGAGCCTTTGGGTCCCAGTTGACCATGCGGAGGCCGCGATAGATGAGGCCTTTGTCGTAGAGGTCGCAGAAGACTTTGAGCACGCTCTCGCTGCGCTTCTCGTCCATCGTGAAAGCCGTGCGGTCCCAGTCGCAGCTTGCGCCGAGCTTGCGAAGTTGCTTGAGGATGATGCCGCCGTGCTCTTCCGTCCATGCCCACGCGTGCTTAAGGAACTCATCACGTGTCAGGTCGCGCTTCTTGATGCCTTGCTCGGCCAGCCGGTTCACCACCTTTGCCTCCGTAGCAATAGAGGCGTGGTCGGTGCCTGGCACCCAGCAAGCGTTCTTGCCATCGAGTCGAGCCTTACGAATCAAGATGTCCTGAATCGTGTTGTTGAGCATGTGACCCATGTGGAGCACACCCGTCACGTTTGGTGGCGGAATGACAATGGTATAGGGTTCACGGCTGTCGGGTTTGCTTGCAAAGAGCTTATGCTTTGTCCAATACTCGTACCACTTTGCCTCGACTTCTGCGGGGCTGTATTTAGATGCTAATTCCATATTAATATATTAGTTTATGAATTCAATCAGATATGTAACGAAAACGTAGAGCCAATGAGTGATGATGCCAGCCGACAAGCCTGCAATGAAGGTGCAGGTGAACGAGCGGGAGATGAAATGCCGGTAGCCGAGCGAGTCGAGCGTGGCGGCATCGGCGCTGAGGAAACCGCTCCAGCACATACCCATTGCGGTGAAGACGGCAATAGCATTGCTGTCGATGATGCCTTTGCTCATCATCTCAGGAACGAGACCAAGCGCAGCGCCCACCGTTCCGAGTGCTGTGATGGGGAAAGCGACGAGTTCGCTCGCATTGAAGCCAAAGAGCCAATGGAGGACGAAGCCAGCTTTGCCAGCCAGGAACGGCAGCAGTTCTGTGCCTTGATAGGCTTCTCCCGTGTAAGTTCCTGTTTCGGGGTCGGAGCCGAAAGTGAGCGTCATGACGAGCGTGGAGATGATAAGCACGCCGGGAATAATGGCAAGACCAACCTCAACGCCACTCTTGCCGCCATCGAGCAAAGCATCGAGCACGCGGACAAAAAGCGTTTGCCTGGGGTCGTCGGGATGCGTCTCGTAGGGAGTGCGTTTCAGTTGTCCATCGACCATTGTCCATTGCCCATCCTCTTCTATGACGTCTTCATCCTTGTATTGCGGGCACTCCTTGAGGATGAGCCGCTGCATGAGTCTTGTAGAAATGATGCTGCCAATGATGGCTCCTACAAGGCCATAAAGGGGTTCGGTATAGAAGCCGTGTCCCATCATGAAGATGATGACGAGCAAGCCCATTGCATAGCTGCCTGCAAAGTTCACGAGGCTGATGTGCTGGTAGCGCTTGAAGTAGCGGGCAAACAAAGGATTCTTCGCGACAGAAATGACGGCGGGCTTGTCGCTGAGGAACGTCATCAAGGCTCCTGCAGAAGAGACGCCGGGCAGATTGAACATCGGGCGCAGCACAGGCTTGAGCATCTTTTGCAGCAAATCGACAACGCCAAAGACGCTGAAGATGCGACTCAATGCTCCCGTCAGCACGCACATGGCCATCAGATAGAAAACCGTGTTGAGCAAGAGGTCGTGTGCCGTCCGCATTATCGTGTTGAGCATATTCGTGAAGCCCATCACGGAGGACAGATAGCCGAAGAGCGCAACGATGACTATCAGGCAGGGAATGCCGCGGGGAACCGATTTCATTTACTATTTGACAATTTACTATTTACGATTTGTTTACCCCAAGGGTAGAGCGTTAGAATATCTTGCCGCAAAGGCGGAAGTTCATGACGGGATAGAACTTAAACTTCGTGATGATTCTCATTGCTTCATCTCCATCGCCGTCGAGGTCGGTATCGTTGACTTTGATGTCGTTGCAATAGACAGTAGGGCTTCCCCAGAAGACGCAGCCGATATCGAACTTGAAGCCAATGCGTCTCTTTGGTACGCCCCGACCGATGCCTATGCCTAAATAGGGTTTCGCGAGGTTGACCTTGAGCTTGCCGTTGATGTAGCCTTCCCGATCGGGCTCAAGCAGATAGTCGCCCAGGGCAATGCCAATCTTGTCGTCGGGAAACATGGCATTGTATTCGGCAACGGCAAGAAGCGGCTCCTTGTTGCTTATTCCCATTATATCTTGAGGACCGATGTAAACGCCGGCGGTAATGTGAAAACTTGACAGGAAGGGAATGGGCATGACGTTGACGAGCAGTTTGCCGTTCTTCATCAAGGTTTGTCCTCTCAACGGGATTTTGTAATCGATGCCGGGAAAGACTCTGCTTATGCCGACAGATGTGTTGAACCCTACTTTTGGAAGCATGGAGAAACCAGCCTGCACATCAACGAAAGGAGTAATGGGCATGCTGACGTCCACGCCCCAACCCATCGTGCCGACCTCAGCTCCTATGGAAAGATGGTTGAGGATGCGAGGGTCTGTTTGCGCATTTGCCGTGGAGAACACCAGGAATGCTGCCATAAGGGCAAGGAATGACTTTTTCATGATGTTTGTAAGTTAAGGTTAATGTCTTTCACCTTTTTCACCTTTTCACTTTTTCACTTTTTCACCTTTTTCAGTCGTTAATCTCGAAGTAGTTCTCAAGGATATTTTGCGCTTGCTTCTCCTTGTTGTCGATGTCTTGGATGACTTTGCCGTGTTCGAGAAGCACAATGCGTTCGCTGATGTCGACGGTATGTTGCAGGTTGTGGCTGCTGACGAGAATCGTTGCTCCCGTTTCCTCGTTGTACTTCTTCAGCAGATGCTTGATGGCATTTTGGCTGCTGGGGTCGAGGAAGTTGAATGGTTCGTCGAGGATGAGCACTTGCGGGCGGAGCAACATTGCCGCCATGATGCCAACCTTCTGCTTGTTGCCGGCACTGAGCGTTCGGATGAGTTTCTTCTGCCCGGCCAGCTCGTCGGCCATGAAGTGCTGGTGCTGCGCAAGGAACTCCTGCAGCTGTTCGTCGCTGGTATCGGTGAGGCGGGCAATGAACTGGAAGTACTCGTCGGGTGTCAGGTAGTCGATGAGGAAGCTCTCGTCGACGAAAGCACCTGTCCAGTCCTTCCAAGCTTCTGTCTCGGCAACGTTGACATCAACATTACCCCCCCTCATGTGAACGGTTCCTGTATCAGCTTTGATGAGGTCGAGGATAAGGCGGAAGAGCGTACTCTTGCCCGCACCGTTGTTGCCGACAAGTCCCAGCAGTTCGCCGCTATGGATAGTTAACTCGGGTATATCGACGGCAACCTTTTCGCCGAATGTCTTTTTGAGATTGTTGATTATAATTTCCATAACTATGAATTATGAATTATGAATTTCTTGAGGCGCGGAAGCCTTCCATGTTCTTATAGCGACGGGCCATGAAGCGGGAATAGACATTCCGAAGCCAATACTGATGTGTAGCGATACCAATGATGCCGAGCGCAGCGAGGAAGAGATATCCCCAAGGCTCGCCGAGCAAAGCCGTTGCAGCCTTCTCCAAGCCAATCGGCAGGAAGAGGATAACCATGCTGACAATCTGCTGAGCCGTGTTGCCCTGTTTGCTTGTTATCTTTGTGTTCATGGGCAAGGTGTTGTTGTTATAAACCGCCATTTGGAAGAGGAGCGGGTAGAGCACGCCTGCCGTGAAGAAGAGGTATCCGATGTTCATCCAGACGGACATCTTGCCGATTATCATCAAGGGCGACAGGATGATGGGCGGGATGAGGAGCAGCAGGGTGTTGAAGTAGTACTTGGCGGTGAGCAGTTGCAGGATGCTTTCGCGGCGGCTCATCAGGCCGTCGATGTAGTTGCCCTCGTAGCACATAATCGTCACGAGCGTCATCATGCCAAGGATGATGTAGTTGTAGAGACAGATGAACGAGCGCATGAAGCTGTTGTCATAGACATCGCTGAAGTACATGATGACGCTGAACATCACCATCAGTCCAATACCGACAAGGAAGCTCATCCTTACCGTCTTGTTGCGCATGCGTTGCTTTATCTCGAGTTTGATGTATTCGCCGAGCTTGCCGTATCTGTTCAGGAAGTTAAACTGCGTGGCGTGCTTGATTTCCTTCTCCTCCTTCTTGCCGACTTCGTCATAAACCATGCCCATCTGCAGCTTGTAGTTTGCCCAGTAGAGGAGGGCAATAATACAGCCAACCAAGAGGAATGGCCACAACTTCCATTGCAGGAAGTCGTACATAAAGAGGGTGCATGGCATGTCGAGCGGGTTCTTGTCGGGAATGAGCATGACGGCCAGCAAGGCACCATGAATGGCGGCGGGAAGGAGCGTCCATGCCAAGTGCTTCAGGATAAGGGCTCGGCAGAAGAGATAGGCAAAGCCGTTGGCAATCAAAAGCAGCCACCAGCCCAGCAGCCAGCCGATGCACGCTCCCCATCCAAGAGGAACTGCTATCGCGATAAGAGCGAAGGGAACGAGCAGGAAGCCCCAATAGAGGTTACCCCATGCAAAGCCGGAACGTGTGAGATAGACGTTCATCAGGAAGCTGCGGCGAATGGGCAGCAGGGAATAAGGCTGCATGTTTTGCGCAGGCGTCTCTTGCAGGCCGAAGCGGAACCAGAAGTCGCAAATCAGCAGATAGAGCATTCCGCCGTCGAAGACGTGGAAAGCGGCGACGCCGTTGTAGCTGCCTTTCATGCCGACAGCCATCACTACACCCATGAAGAGGAGGATAGCTGCATAGTAGAGCCACATGAAGGCCATGAGGAACTTCATGAAGCGGTTCTTGTCGAGCATCGGATGCCGTTTCGTTTTCAGGTCGGCATTCTTCGCTATCAGTTTGTAGAGCTTATATGAATTCATAATTCATGAGTTCTCCTTGAGGAGAGTTAGTTAGAGGATGCCAGATACTTTTCTGCTTCCATGGCTGCTTTGGCTCCGCTGCCTGCAGCGATGACGGCTTGCCTGTATTTCGAGTCGGCAACGTCGCCGGCGGCATAGACGCCTGGAATGTTTGTCCGCGGCGAGTCGCCTTCTGTCAGGATGAAGCCGTTCTCGTCGGTCTTGACCCAAGCGGCGAAGAGCTCGCTGTTTGGGTGATGTCCGATGGCGAGGAAGAAGCCGTCGATGGGGAGGTCGTATTGCCTTTCGTCGCTTTCGCCTCTTCTGTAAACGAGATGTGCGCCTTCCACGCCGTTTTCGCCATAAAGCCCGACGGTATTGGTCTCGAAGAGCACCTCAATCTTCTCGTTGCTGAAGACGCGTTCCTGCATTATCTTGCTGGCACGAAGGAAAGGCTTGCGGACGATGAGATAGACTTTCGAAGCGAGTCCGGCCAGATAGGATGCTTCTTCGCAAGCTGTATCGCCGCCTCCAACCACGGCCACCACTTTCTTGCGGTAGAAGAAGCCGTCGCAAGTGGCACAGGCGCTAACGCCTCGGCCCATATATTTCTGTTCGTCGCTCAGGCCGAGATACTTGGCGCTTGCTCCGGTGGCGATGATGAGGCTGTCTGCCGTCCATTCGCTCCCGTCGTCGAGGGTGACATGGAAGGGACGAACATCGAGGTCAACCTTTGTGACTGCATTGGGCAGCATCTGCGTGCCGAAGCGTTCTGCCTGCCGGCGCATGTTGTCCATCAGCTCGTTGGCATCGACGCCTTCGGGCCAGCCGGGGAAGTTCTCTATTTCTGTCGTGATGGTGAGCTGTCCGCCCGGTTGGAATCCTTCAATGAGGGTTGGAGAGAGATTGGCCCGGCCTGCATAGATGCCGGCGGTGTAGCCTGCAGGGCCGCTACCGATTATAAGAAGTCTTGTATGGTTCATAGTTCATAATTCATAGTTCATAATTCATAGTTCATAATTCATAGTTCATAATTCACAATTCATAATTCATAATTCAGCGCGGTAGCAAATTCTTCATTCTTTTCAATTATCTCATATCGTTCTTCAGGACGTTTGGATAGTCTTTTTCCGGGAAGGTGAAGAATTCGTCGTTGAGCTGCAGGTTGCCCTTGAAGCTGAGGATGCTGACGCGCTGCCAGTCGTTGTCTTCGCGGACTCGGATGCAGAGGGGCTGGTAGTCGCTCTTGCGGATGTCGACATACACTTCCTTGACGTCCATCTTGGCGTAGCGGGCACGCAGATAGACTTCATAGACCGCTTCGCCTCGGAGGACGGTTTCCTTGACGGTCATCTTGAAGCCTTTCTTGTAGATGTTCATGAAGGTATAGGGGTTCATCGAGGCCATCTCCTTTTTGGAGGGTTCGTCGATGTTCACCTCGTTTGCTTCGGTGACGTAGCACCAGCGCGTCTTGCCGTTGTACCAGGTGGAGACGTCGTCCGTGATGAGCTTCAGCTTGCTTTCCTGCAGCCACATCGTACCTGTGGAGGAAGCCTTCTCGGTTGCTCCTGCAAAGATGCCGGCCTTGTATTCAATCTTGATGTTTCCTGCCTTGCGAATGCGGTCGGCTGTAATGTCGAGCACCTTCATGGCATCCTGAGCCATTAAAAGGTGAAAAGGTGAAAAGGTGAAAAGGTAAATAAAAAGCAGGAATGCTATGCGGTTCATAATCATAATCTTTGGCTTTTTCATTTCTGTATTGTTCAATTTGTTCTAATAACTATCTTTTTCAACCTTTCACTTTTTCACTTTTTCACTTTTTCCCCTTTTCATCTCAGGTTGTCCATAATCATCATCAGCTGTTCTTCGCTGACGCACAGCACTTCGCGGGGCTTGCTGCCTTTCGCGGGACCTACGATGCCTGCCTTCTCGAGCTGGTCCATCAGGCGGCCTGCACGGTTGTAGCCGATGGCGAACTTGCGCTGAATCATGCTCGTGCTGCCGTTTTGCTCGCTGACTATCATGCGTGCTGCATCCTCGAACATCGGGTCGAGATGCGTCATATCGACATCGCCCAGACCGCTGTCCTCGTCGCCTTCGAGAGGAACTTCCGGCAAGAGGTAGGGAGAGGTGTAGCTTTGCTGCTTTGCGATGTAGTGTACGATGTCCTCCAGCTCGTTCGTGTCGATGAAGGCGCATTGGATTCGCACGGGCTCGGAGCCTGTCATCAAGAGCATGTCGCCCTTGCCGACGAGCTGATTGGCACCGGTTCGGTCGAGGATGGTCTTGCTGTCCACGCCCGTCGTCACCTTGAATGCCATGCGTGCAGGGAAGTTTGCCTTGATGGTGCCGGTGATGATGTTGGCTGTCGGGCGCTGCGTCGCGATAATCATGTGTATGCCGACGGCGCGTGCCAGCTGGGCGATGCGTGCGATGGGCAGTTCTATCTCCTTGCCCGCCGTCATGATGAGGTCGCCATACTCGTCGATTACCACCACGATATAGGGCATGTATCTGTGCCCGTTCTGCGGGTTGAGCTGGCGTTCGCGGAACTTCTCGTTGTACTCCTTGACGTTTCTGGCATGAGCTTTCTTAAGGAGGTCGTAGCGTTGGTCCATCTCGATGCAGAGGCTCTTGAGGGTCTGAATGACCTTGTTGACGTCGGTGATGATGGGTTCTTCCACGTCTTCGTTGCCTTCCACCTGCGCGAGGAAGTGGTTGACGATTGGGGCGTAGAGGCTGAACTCCACCTTCTTCGGGTCTATCATGACGAGCTTCAACTCGGCCGGATGCTTCTTGTAGAGTAGGGAAGTGATGATGACGTTCAGGCCGACGGACTTGCCTTGACCCGTCGCACCGGCCACGAGCAGGTGGGGCATCTTGGCGAGGTCGGCGATGAAGACTTCGTTGGTAATCGTCTTGCCGAGCGCGATGGGCAGTTCGTAATCCGTCTCCTGAAACTTGCGGCTGTTCAGGATGCTCTCCATTGAAACCATCTGGGGCTTTTGGTTCGGCACCTCGATGCCGATGGTTCCCTTGCCGGGAATGGGCGCGATGATGCGGATGCCGAGGGCACTGAGGCTCAGGGCGATGTCGTCCTCGAGGTTGCGAATCGTGCTGATGCGGATGCCCGGTGCGGGCGTTATTTCGTAGAGCGTGATGGTGGGGCCGATGGTGGCTTTCGTGTTGTCGAGAATCTCCACGCGGAAGTTGCTCAGCACCGTCTTGATGCGGTTCTTGTTGTTGCGCTGCTCCTCCATGTCGATGGCGTTCGATGTGGTGTCGTAGTGGGTGAGCAGGTCGATGGTGGGATATTTGTAGTTCTCGAGGTCGAGTTTCGGGTCGTACGGCTCGAGCGACCTGCCTTCGCTCAGGTCGGCTTTCTCGGGGTCATGCCCCACGACAACAGTTATGTCGTCGGAATTCTCTTGCTCCTCGAGACCTTTCAGCGGCGCCAGCGGGTCGTCCTCGAACTTTATGGTTGTGGCGGTTTGAGAAGCTTCGTCGCTGAAGGGCGTGTGCGGCTCTTCGTCGTCTTCTGCTTCGATGGGCTCTTCGTCCTCGCTGTCGGGCATCAGGGGAGTAAATGCTTCTTGTCCGTTGTCGGTTGTCGGTTGTCCGTTGTCTTCCAGTCCGTCGTCCTCCAGTCCGTCGTCCGTAGTCTGTTGTCTGTTGCCTCTGATGACTTTGTGCCGTATCCAGGTGATGGTTTCGTCGCTGAGATAGAAGAGATAGAGCAGGGCAGAGAGGATGAAGATGAGCAACGTGCCCAAGCCTCCCACTTTCGTCTGCATGAAGTTCAGCTCGTTCTGACCAATCATGCCGCCCCAAATGATGTAAGTGTTCTGGGCGCCGGGGAAATACCGGACTATATATGCGGCGAAGGCGGAAGCCCAAGCCATGACAATCATGCAGTTGATGAACCACAGATGCAGCCTCACCTTTGCTACGCCCATGATGCGGATGCACGTGGCAAGCATGAGGATGGGGATGAGGATGCTCGACACGCCGAACGTGTTGTCCATCAGCCAATGCGCCACCTCATAGCCCCAGCGGCCAAGCCAATTGGCTGCGGTGTAGGAATCGCTCGAGATGTACTTCTGGTCCTCTGCGCCCGTGAATACGTGGGAGACAAGGGCGATGAGGATGGCTAAAGAGAGGATGGCGAGAACGGCTCCCCAGACGAAACGGAGATTGTCTTTGTGCTCACCGCGTTTCTTGGGGTCAACATCCTCGTTGTCCTTGATGTTCGAGCGGAACCAGTTGAACGAACGAATCCACGAGGACTGCTCTTTCTTCTTGCGCTTCGTGGTCGTCTTGCCCGCAGGTTTGTATTGTCTTACGCTTTTCTTTGCGTCCATGTTATTCTTGTATTCCCTTTAACTTGCCTCTGACTTCTCTCTTGCTTTACGCTAATTTCGGGCGCAAAATTACGAAAAAAACAGGAAAATACGAAGCGGAATAAAGATTAATTTACGCTAATTACAAAATCTTAACTTGACTGGCTGGCAAAACGCGCTTGTAAATCCCGAACAGCTTTCATGCGACATCAGGTTTTGTATCAATAAGTCAAAGATTTCGGGGGTGAGTAGGATGCGCCGCTGCGTGTCCTTACTGTATATGTTGTATGCCGCAAAGGGCGTTGAATGCTGTCGCGAAGTGCAATATGACGTGTCGTGAAGGCGGATTTGACGTGTCATGTGGCAGCTGTCGACGTGTCGAATTGCATCTTCGGCATGGAGTCCTTTCGAATTCCACTACAAAGGTACGACATTTTGAAATGCCGCTGATGCTCTTTGGTAGTCTTTGGCGGTCTTTGATGATTATTGGTGCTTATTGATGCTTATTGATGGTTATGCTTGGTAAATAATTGCCAACTTGCTTGCATAATTCAAAATTATTTCGTACCTTTGCAGCATGAAAGCGATGTATAAGAATGAGCTGGCAAATGCCGCAGGAGTGAGTTGCAATACCTTCCGTCGTTGGTTGAGTGGTAAACGCAGCAAGTTGGCAGAATTGGGTGCGAGTCCTCGCGGCCAGTTGTTGCCGCCTCGTGCGGTGGCATGGGTGTGCAGGGAGTACGGCATCGATTTGTAAAATATCGGGAAGCTGCTGGAATCCAGCGAGTAAAATATAGAATAAATTGAACAAACACTTTGAACATTGTTTAGCGGGACACATGGGGTTTGCTATATATTATAAATTAAAGAGGTTAATTATTATATATATAAATATAATATAAGACTGCGAAAAGATTTTTTCTCTTTTTTGAACATGTTTAAAATGTTTGTTTAGTTCAAAACGCGACACATGGGGTTTGCTATATATTATAAATCAATAATTACATGTTATTAATTTTATATATATATTATTGCCCCTGCTCTTTCTCTCTCAAAAAACAATGTTTAAAGTGTTTGTTTAGTTCAAAATTTTGATTATTCGCAGATGAAAAGCCACAAAATATTTCACACAGAAATCACGGAAATCACAGAAAAGATTCTTTTCGCATAGGAAACGATTGGCTTTTAAGTCTCGCAGAAATATATCTTTCTGTGTTTTTCCGTGATTTCTGTGTGATAAAAAATCAATATCTGTGCGATATAAAATCAATATCTGTGCGATATAAAATCAATATCTGTGCGATATAAATCAGCGCCTCCGGATGCAAAAAATGCCCATTTCATCGAAAGAATTGGCACTCGAATGCAGTAAAAATGTTCCGCAGAAATGAAAGAAATTTGTTTTTTTCTTTAATTTCTTTCATTCTTGCAGGGAACTCAATATAAATTTTCTGTGTTTTCCGTGATTTCTGTGTGACAAGAAAAGAAACTTTTCGTGGTTTCCGTGCTACGTAGAATGAGAATTTGCATCAAATCTCAAGCACCAGCCCGTCGTAGGCATAGTGGAACCCCGGGGGAAGTTTCTGCTCCTCGACTGCATAGAGGCCCACTTGATGGCACATGTGAATGAAGTAGGTGGGGATGTTCCCGAGGCTTTGGCTGAATGCGATGGCGTGCTCCACGGTTTGATGGGTCTTGTGGGGTGTGTGGCGCAAAGCACCGATAATGAGCAGCTTGATGCCCTTGAGCAGGGGTAGCGACGAGTCGAACAGCTCGGTCATGTCAGTCAGGTAGGCCACGTCGCCGATTCTGTATCCGAGGATGGGCAGTTCGCCGTGCATGACGCGAATGGCGGTCACTTCGAGGTCGTCGAAATGCAGTTTGTCGCCTTCCTCCAGTTCGTGCAGTTCCAGCTTGGGAATGCCCGGATAGGTATGCCGAACCAGGCAATAGGGCAGTCGTTGCCGCAGGTGCCTGCAGGCATAGTCGTCGGCATAAAGTGGCAGGTCGTGCTCGAAGGTAAATGGGCGCAAGTCGTCGATGCCGCCTACGTGGTCGTAGTGTTCGTGGGTGATGAGGACGGCGCTGAGCGGCTTCTGCATTTTGATGCGTAGCATCTGCTCGCGGAAGTCGGGCCCGCAATCGATGAGGAGCCTTGTCTCGCCCTCCTCGAAGAGCGCCGAAGCCCGCAAGCGGCGGTCGCGAGGGTCGCTACTCGTGCATACCTCGCATTGGCAACCGATTTGCGGCACGCCAATGCTGGTGCCTGTTCCGAGGAAAGTTATCTTCATCTTACCCAACTTTCATTTACCATTTTACCATTTACCATTTACCATTTATTACCTCTTCTCCTGGAGATGGTTGGGGTGAGGCAGAAAAATTATGAATTGAGAATTATGAATTATGAATTGAGAATTATGAATTATGAATTATGAATTGAAGTAATGAAGTTCACTTCCGGCTCTAGTTCGATGCCGAAGCGTTCGTTGACGTCTTTTTGGATGGCTTCAGAGAGTCGTTGGATGTCGCGTCCGGTGGCTCCGCCTTTGTTGACGAGCACAAGCGCTTGGCGGTCATGGACGGCTGCCGGCCCGAGGCTCTTGCCCTTCCAGCCAGCCTGCTCTATCAGCCAGCCCGCTGCCAGCTTGACTTTTCCCTCGCCTGCCGGGTAGTGTGGCATCGCAGGATATTGGGAAAGAAGCTGTTCTGCCTTCTCCTTCTCCACGACCGGGTTCTTGAAGAAACTGCCGGCGTTGCCCTGCACTTTCGGGTCGGGAAGCTTGGCTCGGCGGATGTCGATGATGATGTTGCGCAACTCCTCTGCCGTAAGCGTTTCCGGCGAGAGTCCTGCCTGCTCGATGGCTCCCATGAGGCCACCGTATTGAAGCTTGGGCTCGAAGCGCTTGCTGAGGCGGAAAGTGACGCAAGTGATGGCGTACTGGCCCTGCAGCTCGCTCTTGAAGATGCTTTGACGGTAGCCATATCCGCAGTCTTTCTGCTTCCAGATGCGCTCCGAGCAGTCGTCGAGTCTGATGCCCTTCACCTCTTCTATCACGTCCTTCGCCTCCACGCCATAGGCGCCGATGTTCTGCACGGCAGCCGCTCCTATCTGTCCCGGAATGAGCGAGAGATTTTCCATCCCGTACCAGCCTCTTCGGATGGCTTCGGCGATGAACTCGTCGCAAATCTCGCCCGAGCCGACCTCCACCAGCACATCGTCGGCCGTCTCTTGCTTCACGGCTATGCCTCTGATTTCCGACTTCATCAGGTAGCCCTTGAAGTCGCCGAGGAAGAGCAGGTTGCTGCCGCATCCGATAAGCATGAGGCGTATGCTGGCGTCGTATTCGTGGAGAATGCGAAGCTCATTAATCAGACATCTCTCCGAGTCAAAGGTAATGATGGCAGGAGCTTTTGCTTCTATGCCGAAAGTGTTCTCAATTCTCATATCTTGTCAGGTGCCAACCGGTTCGTTCTTTAGTGAAAGTGAATACCTCTTGCAGGCCGTTCGAGAGGCCGCTTTTTCTCAGCAATATTCTGCGCCCGCCGTAGGTCTGCCCCTTGCGGATGTTGGAGATGATGCCGCTCGGCACCTCCGAACAGAACGTCTCCCATTGGTCGGCGTCGATGATGCCGTTGATGCTACCCTCTTCGTCCTCAGAGTCTTGCATCACGATTTGCAGTGGGTCGGCTATGGACTGCGCCTGGAAGATGCTGTCGGAGCAGAAGTGGGCATAAAAGTTGAGGAAGTCGCTGAGGTCGTCGTCGGCGAACGTCCCCTCGCGGATGAACTCGAGCCTCCATTGCCCATCCTCGCGGACAAACTGGAAGTTGCGAATCGTGCCGTCGTTGAGGTTGATGCGTTGCAGGCAGACGAGCGAATCTTCTTCGAGTTCCTCATCGTCTTCCGCCTGCATTTGCCGTGCGTTGCCGTAGAGCGTCGTGAAGTACTCTCCCGAAAGGAAACTGAACTCGAACTCGGCGTCGAACTGCTCGAGCATCTCGGCCGGTCGCTCGGAATGCTCCAGTCGCAAAGGGCTGGCGGTACGTTTCTGCCGCAGGGAATGGCTGTGGAGGTACGCGTAGAGGAAGTCGTTGAAGAGTCCGTCGAGCTGAGGGGCCTTCTCCTCGCCGATGCCGAGTTCCTCCTCCACCTCTTCTATAAAAGGAAGGCTGTCGTTCAACTCTTCCTCCTCGGGAAAGTCGAAGGAAGAGGTGGATTCGCCCTTGCGAGTGCATGAAAGCAGGGCGACGACCATAACCGCCACGATGCTCCCAATGACCTTAAACTTGATGCTCATTCTGCAACCAAACGACATAAAATCGTGCAAAAGTACAAAGAATTCTTCATTCTTCGTTCTTCATTCTCCATTTTTTTGTATCTTTGCACGCGAAAACAGAAAAATTGGCTCTTTATGATTGAGAAAATAGAACAATTGATGCAGGAAATCGCTGCTCTTCAAGCTAAAAACGCTCAGGAGGCAGAGGCTCTGCGTATCAAGTATTTGAGCAAGAAAGGCGAGATATCGCAGTTGATGAACGACTTCAGGAGCGTCCCCGCAGAACTGAAGAAAGAGGTCGGCATGAAGATTAACGAGCTGAAGAACCTCGCATTGGAGAAGATAAACGCCCTGAAGGAAGGTGCAGGAGAGAGTGCTGCCAGCGGTTCGAGCGCCATCGACCTCACCCGCACGCCTTATCCCATTACGCTCGGCTCGCGTCATCCCTTGACGATTGTCAAGAATGAAATCGTCGACATCTTCAGCCGCCTCGGTTTCACCCTTGCAGAAGGCCCGGAGGTGGAGGACGACTGGCACGTCTACAGCAGCCTGAACTTTGCCGACGACCATCCAGCCCGCGACATGCAGGACACGTTCTTCGTGGAGTCGCATCCCGACATCATTCTTCGCTCGCATACCAGCAGCGTGCAGTCGCGCGTGATGGAGAAGACGCAACCGCCCATCCGCATCCTTTGCCCGGGCCGCGTTTACCGCAACGAAGCCGTGAGTGCACGTGCCCATTGCTTCTTCCATCAGATTGAAGGCTTGTATGTTGACAAGAATGTCAGCTTCACGGACCTCAAGCAAGTGCTCCTCCTCTTCGCCCAAGAGCTCTTCGGCCCCGAGACGAAGATACGCCTCCGCCCAAGCTACTTCCCCTTCACGGAACCAAGTGCCGAGATGGACGTCAGCTGCTCGATTTGCGGCGGCAAGGGCTGCTCGATGTGTAAGGGCAGCGGCTGGCTCGAGATACTCGGTTGCGGAATGGTGGACCCCGCAGTCCTCGACGCAAACGGCATCGATAGCAGCATCTATACAGGCTACGCTTTCGGTATGGGCATCGAGCGCATCACGAACCTGAAGTACCAGGTGAAGGACCTCCGCATGTTCTCCGAGAACGACGTCCGCTTCCTCGACGAGTTCACAGCAGCAAGGTAATACATTATATATATATCTATATAAAGAGAGAGCCCGAAGAACATTTCGGGCTCTTTTCGTTTGGCAAAGCCTTTCGAAGAGATGAAAAGGAATGTGGATAGACTTCCTGTCTGCTGGTGTCGTTAGTGTCGTAGGCGACAAACCTCTTTCAGCAAAGCTTTTTGTGCCGGCTTGGACTTAGTGTTTTTTTGCCCTTTCGAGTTCGAACTTCCCGATATTTGCCTTCTTCAAGCTTTTCGAAAGACTTCTCTTCTCTGCTTTTGTCATCTTACCCCAGATGGTGAGATGGTCAAAGTTGAGGTCGTTCAACCATTCTGGCAGCTCGGCTTTTTCTTTGAAGTCGAGGTTAAGATTTTTGATATGATGGGGCTTTGCAGCTTCCAGAGTCTCTGCGTCTCTCTTCTCACTTCTGATGTAAATGGTGCTATAGTTGAGGTCTTGGTTGAGATAAATTTTCAGATAATAAATCTGTTTTATTTTGTCAAGCACTTGGGGCAAATCCCCAATCTTTGTTAGCTTGCCCCAAATAATAAGGTTATCGATTTCGATTTGGTCGAACCATTCGGGTAGCACGATATCGTCCGTAAATGTTAGTTTTAGGCTCCTGATGTGCTGCAGTTTGGCAAGCATCTCGGGCACCTCCTTTACCTTGAGGTCTATACTCTTCTCGCTTTTCTTCTGCAAGTCGGCAAACAGCTCTTCTTCAGTCTCCGTTTGACGCATAATCCACCCGATTTGAGGCGTAATGGTGTTGGTGAGTGTGTCTTCTTCTGCCCCGATGAATCCTGCCAAGAGTTCCATTGGCGTCTCGCTTATAACGATGCCTTTATCGGGGTCGAGTTTGCGGTACTTGAAGCCTACAGAAACGCGTTCCGATGGCATTTCCTTCTCGTGGAAAACGCTGTCGAGCGTTAGTCCGTTCTCGTCAGGAAAGAGTTTCAGGAACCATCCGTTCAGGAAAGTTGGCTTTTCTCTACTGCATCCGCCGCCTTTAAGCCTGTCTGTCGGCTCTTTCATGACGATGTCCTGCCAGAAAGATTGATTGGGTTTGCCTTCTGCTGCAAGGACGAATTGCGCCAGTATCGGCTCCAAACTTTTTGTCCAATCGCTAAGTCCATATTGTGAGAGCTTGCGAGTCTTGTCGAGCACGCGCTGCCAGTCGGCTGGTGTTCCCTTGAGCGTGATTGTGGGAATGCCGCAAGCCGCATATTCGACGAGGTATTCGAAGTACCA
>CAMJOE010000052.1:0-18115 GCA_946407485.1 uncultured Prevotellaceae bacterium
GTGGCGGGCGTGAGGTCGTCGGCATCCTTCTCCTCCCATGTGTAGGCGTCTATCTTGTTGAAGACAATCATCTGCGGCTTCTCGCTGCAACCGAGGTCGGCCAGCGTCTTATCGACGACCTTTATCTGGTCCTCGAAGTCGGGATGGCTGATGTCCACGATATGGAGCAGGAGGTCGGCCTCGCGTACCTCATCGAGCGTGCTCTTGAAGGAATCGACAAGGTCTGTGGGGAGTTTGCGGATGAAGCCGACGGTGTCGCTGAGCAAGAACGGCAGGTTGTCGACGATGACCTTTCGTACGGTCGTGTCGAGCGTGGCGAATAGCTTGTTCTCGGCAAAGACTTCGCTCTTGGAGAGCAGATTCATCAGGGTGCTCTTGCCGACGTTGGTATAGCCCACGAGCGCCACGCGAATCATGCGGCCGCGGTTGCCTCGCTGCGTCGTCTTCTGCTTGTCGATTTCCGCGAGGCGCTGCTTGAGCAGACTCATGCGGTTGAGGATGATGCGGCGGTCCATCTCGAGCTGCGTCTCGCCCGGTCCGCGCAGTCCCACCGAGCCTTTGCCGCCGCCGCTGCCCGAGCCGCCGCCCTGTCGCTCGAGGTGCGTCCAGAGGCGTTGCAGGCGCGGCAACATGTAGCGGTACTGTGCCAGCTCGACCTGCGTCTTGGCGTTGGCCGTCTGGGCTCGCATGGCGAAGATGTCGAGGATGAGCGTCGTGCGGTCCAGTATCTTCACCTTCAGCTCGTTCTCGATGTTGCGGAGCTGCTTGGCCGAGAGCTCGTCGTCGAAGATGACCATCGACACCTCGCGCTCGGCATCCTCCTCTGCCTGAATGTAGGCTCGAATCTCTTGAAGCTTGCCGATGCCGATGTAGGTGACGCTGTTAGGGCCGTTCATCCTTTGGGTGAAGCGACGGATGGTCTTGGCTCCCGCCGTCTCAGCCAAGAACTCCAGTTCGTCGAGGTATTCGGTCGTCTTGCGCTCGTTCTGGTTGGGCGTGATGAGGCCTACCAGCACCGCCGTCTCGGGTGAGTTGTCGACGACGTTGTGGTACTTCGTGCCCGTCATGCCGTCCTCAAAAGGCAGCGACGAGCGCGAGGAGTTATAGTGTTTGCTTCGGGATGTCCTCATGTTAATTCATAATTAAGAATTCATAATTCATAATTCTCTTCTTCGCTAAACTTAGGGCGTAGCTTTATTCTGAATTATGAATTAAGCATTATGAATTGTTATTTAACTTGTACGACGAGGTATTTGCTGACGCTCCAGAACTTCTGCGGATTGGTGATGTGCAGTTCGTACTGCCCCTGCTTGTCCTTCACGAGCTGGTATGTGCCGGCGGGGTGCGTGGAGAGCAGCTGAGCGCTCTTGCTGTAGAACTTGATGTCCTTGTCGTAGCGGATGTCTATCTTCGTGAAGTAGTCTTTGTTGAAGTCGTCGCTCTTGAGGATGTCGCCCTTCGAGAGAATCTTCTGCTCCTTCAGTTCGCTCTTCGTACCGAACACGAACCATGCCGTGTTGAGTTCCTTGTCCTGCTGCTGCACCTTCTCAGTCTTCTGCTTGTTCTCTTCTGTGAGGGAAACCACGTTGTTGCTCAGCCCGGCAATTGCCTCGCCCTGCGACTCGATGAGTGCGTCTTTCTCGGCCAGGCTCGCCTCAAGCTCTTGTATACGCTGAGCCTGAGCCTCAATCTGTGCCTGCAGGTTCTCGATGGTCTTCTGCATCTTTGTGTTCTTGATGCTACTGTTCTTGAGCTTCTCCTGCAGCTGGGCAATCATGTCGCGGTTCTGCTGCATGGCTTCCTTGATGTAGTCCATGTTGTCGCGAATTACCTCTTTGGTGCTGGCGCTCTCAGGGCCGACCTCGGCAATCGTCACACGTCCCTCTGCCTCGTTGATGCGCCGGATGCCCTCCTGCACTTCGTTGAAAGTGCTCAGGATGTCGTCAAGCTCCATATCTTTCTCATTGATGATGCGCTGCAAGGAGTCGCGTTCCTGCTGGGCAGCGTCCTGCTGTCCGCCAATCATGTTGCATGCGCTCAAACTGAGGGCACAGGCAACGAAAATGAAAAGTTTCTTCATATCATTTACTGTTTATGGCCTTCACCCGACCTCCCCGAGGGGAGGCATTATGGAAGGCGATTGTTGGTTATTCATTCTATCTGGCCACCTCGTTCTCCTCCCTTCGGGGAGGCTGGGAGGGGACCTCCGCTTACCACTATCACGAACTCGCCTCGGGGTTCGGTCTCCGTGAAGTGCTGCAAGACCTCCTGGAGCGAGCCGCGGACGCTCTCTTCGTGTATCTTGCTTATTTCCCGGCAGACGCTCACTTGCCGCTCCGGGCCGAAGACCTCGATGAACTGCGTCAGGGCCTTCACGATGCGATGCGGCGACTCGTAGAAGATCATGGTTCGTGTCTCCTCACTTAACGCCTGGAGCCGCGTCTGCCGTCCTTTCTTTTGAGGCAGGAAGCCCTCGAAGCAGAAGCGGTCGCACGGCAAGCCGCTGCTGACGAGTGCCGGCACGAAGGCCGTTGCGCCGGGCAGGGTGATGACCTCTATGCCGGCCCGAATGGCTTCGCGAGCCACGAGGAAGCCCGGGTCGCTGATGCCCGGCGTGCCTGCGTCGCTCACGACGGCTATCGTCTGCCCGGCAAGCAAGCGCTCCACGATGCTTTCCACCGTCTTGTGCTCGTTGAACTTGTGGTACGAGAGCATGGCATTCTTGATGTCGAAGTGGCGGAGGAGGTTGCCACTCGTACGCGTGTCCTCGGCCAGGATGAGGTCAGCCTCGCGCAGCACCTTGAGTGCCCGCATCGTGATGTCCTCGAGATTGCCGACCGGCGTCGGTACCAAGTAGAGCGTTCCCATACCTTATTATATATTACATATCACGCCTGCAAAGATACGAAAAAACATTGAACATTGAACGCCGAACATTGAACATTAAGTCTTTTTTTGTCTTTTTCTCAATTCTTAACTGTTAATTGATAATTTCTTTGTATATTTGTGCCTGCATAATAACCTTTCGAAGAAGTGGAGGTGTCAAATGGTAAATGGTAAACGGAGGAATGGCAAATGAAAGACGTTGGTTCAAGCAATGGCGAGATGATGCGTCGCGGCAGGGTTGAGGTCGTGTGCGGCTCGATGTTCTCGGGCAAGACGGAGGAGCTCATCCGCCGTTTGCGTCGCGCTCAGTTCGCAAAGCAAAAGGTAGAGATATTCAAGCCCGCCATGGACGTGCGGTATAGCGAGCAGGAGGTCGTCAGCCACGAAGGCACGAGCATCCTCTCCACGCCAGTCGATTCCTCCGCCAGCATCCTGCTCATGGGGCAGGAGAGCGACGTAGTGGGCATCGACGAGGCGCAGTTCTTCGACGAGCACATCGTGGAGGTCTGCAACGAGTTGGCGTCGAAGGGCATCAGAGTCATCGTCGCCGGCCTCGACCTCGACTTCAAGGGTCAGCCGTTCGGACCGATGCCTGCCCTCCTTGCCATCGCCGACGAGGTGACGAAGGTGCATGCCATCTGCGTCCGTTGCGGGGCCTTGGCCTACGTCAGCCATCGCATCGTGGCCGGAGAGAAACAGGTCATGCTTGGCGAGAAGCAGGAGTACGAACCGCTTTGCCGCGAGTGCTACGCCAAGGCGACAGCCCCAACCAACCCCTCTCCTCTTAAGTGAAGAATGAAGAGTGAAGAAGTTTTTTTAAATGAAGAATGAAGAATGAAGAATGAAGAATTTGCTACCGCACTGTAAATAGTTAAATTACTAAATTGTACATAAATTGTACATTGTACATTGCTACATTGTACATTAACTAAATAGTAAATCGTCAAATCGTAAATGAATAGATGTTTGAACGTGAGATAACCTTCGACCGCGTAGTGCGGTGGCTTGTTGCGGCACTCATCGCAACGGCACTTGTGTGGCTTGTCAACCGCCTTTCCAGCGTCCTGCTGCCCTTCTTCATTGCTTGGATTCTGGCCTACATGATTCATCCCTTCGTGCTCTTCCTCGAGAAGAAGTGTCGGCTGAAATACCGCGTCGTCAGCATCGTGGTGGCTCTGCTCGTCATCTTTGCCGTGCTCACCCTCGCGGTCTTTCTCGTCGTGCCGCCCATCGTGGAGGAGAGCCTGCGGATGGCCAAGCTGATAACCGTCTATTTCAACGACACGCTGGCGTCGAGCGACCTCTTCGACAACCTGCAAGGCATGCTTCAGAGCTATGCCAACGACGACTCGCTGATGAAGCTCTTCCAGCACAGCAGTGTGATGGACATAGCGGAGAGCCTCGTCCTGAAGGCGTGGGAGTTCCTCTCCGGCACGCTCAACTTCGCCATCGGCCTGCTGGGCAGCCTGATTGTCCTGCTCTATCTGTTCTTCATCCTGATGGACTATGAGAAGATCTCGAAAGGGTGGATCCACTTCATCCCGGAGGGACAACGGGGCATCGCAAACATGGTGGCTCATGATGTGAAGAACGGCATGAACGCCTACTTCCGCGGGCAGTCGCTCATCGCCCTGCTGGTCGGCATCCTCTTCAGCATCGGTTTTCTCATCATCGACTTCCCGATGGCCATCGGCCTTGGGCTCTTCATCGGCCTCCTGAACCTGATTCCCTACCTGCAGCTCGTCGGGTTCATCCCCACCATCATACTGGCCCTCGTCAAGGCAGCCGATACGGGTCAGAGCTTCTGGCTCATCCTGTTCTGCGCCCTCGCCGTTTTCGCCGTCGTGCAGACCATTCAGGACGTCATCCTGACGCCTCGCATCATGGGCCACGTCATGGGTCTCAACCCCGCCATCATCCTGCTGAGCCTCTCCGTCTGGGGCAGCCTGCTGGGCATCATCGGCCTTATCATCGCCCTGCCCCTCACCACGTTGCTCATCTCATACTATCGTCGGTTTATCCTCAAAGAAACGAGCCAAGACATGCCCAAAAAGGCCTCGAAGAAACAAAAAACAAAAGAAAACAAATAATTTTAATCTTTAATCTTTAATCTTTAATCTTTTTTTCTTACCTTTGCACCCGCAAAAGCGATTTTTGCATTTAGGTTGACTCGCTAGCTCAGTTGGTAGAGCATCACACTTTTAATGTGGGGGTCTTGGGTTCGAGCCCCAAGCGGGTTACCAAAAAAAGAGGCTTCGGTCTCTTTTTTATTTCCCGCCTGCGATTATCCCACACGAGGGAATCGCTTTTCCCACACGTGGGAACAGGTCTTCCCACACGTGGGAATTGGCTTTCCTTCGTGAAGGGATTTCCCATGCCTCACGATACCTTCACGGATATCCTGCCGAAGCGCGGCATCCACCACTACTTCATGTACTCAAAGCTTCACGGCTTTTCCGGTCTTGGCGCTGCGGATGGCGGCTTCGAGGATTTGGACGACGAGGACGTTGTTCTCCAGGGCTGAGAGGTCGGAGGGCTGTTCCTCTATCTGCCCACGGACGAGGGCCTTCAGGTAGCGATAGGAGTCGTCGTAGGGCGCAGGGAGTTGCGGCGCATTGAACTCGCGGCCTTGCTTGCCATCGACAAGGAGTTGCATGCGGCTGCCGTTCTTCTGATAGGCATAGCCCCGTGCGCCATAGACGTACATGTCTTTTCTGTTCATCGGCCAGCACCACGAGCCCATGACCTGCACGGTGCAGCCTTCGTACTCGAGCAGAATGGTGGCGTCGTCGTCCACCTTCGGATAGACCTGCGGCTTGTTCTGCCTGAGGACGGCATACACGCTCTTAGGCTTCTCCCCGCCGAGCAGCCAGGTGGCCAGGTTGACGCCGTAGCAGACGAAGTCAATCACGGCGCCTCCGCCGTTCTCCACGGGGTCGGTCAGCCAGGAGAGGAACATGCGGTCGCATCCTATTTCCTTTGGCCCCTGATGTCCGTCGTAGACGTCGATGCGATGCACTTTGCCCAGCTGCCCTCTGTCCACAAGGCTCTTGAGGTGGTGGTTGGTGTTGTACCACGTCGTCTCGTAGTTTGTCATGATTTTGATGCCGTATTTCTTGGCGAGTTCCTGCATGCGGAGCGCCTGCTTGTAGGTCGTGGCGAGCGGTTTCTCCACCATGACATGGATGCCGCGCTGGGCGCAGGCTTCCACCGTCTGCATGTGGTGCAGAATGCTTCCATAGTCGACCACCACCTCGGGCTTTTCCTTGTCGAGCATCTCGGAAACGGAGGCATAGAACTTCTCCTTGGGCAGTCGGCCGACGAGGTTATTGTGCTGGCGGAAGTCGTCGTTCTCCTCCGCCACGCCCACAATGACGAAGTCGCCGCGGTTCATGGCATTGATGAGGTTCCAGAGGTGGCCGTGCGCCACGCCCGACACGCCGATTCTGAGCGGGCTGTCAGTCGCTTGAGCCATAGTCAGTAAAGACATCAGCAGACTCAATGTCAATAGAGTGATCTTTTTCATAAATTATGAATTGAGAATTATGAATTATGAATTGTCAGAAGTCTTTTCCCACGAACTCTGCCTCTTTGCTCAGGGCTCCCTCTTTGGCTTTCGAGGTAGGTTGGCGGAAGTGGTATGAGACGCTCAGGACGATGTTGGGGTAGGTGGGGCGCACCCATGTCTCGCTGCTCAGGAGCATCGAGGTGCGGAGGCTGTGGTAGCGGGCTGTGTGGAAGATGTCGTGGGCGACAAGTCCCAGCTGCAGCTTGCCTTGCATGAGAGACTGGCGTGCTGCGAGGTCGAAATAGACGTAGCCTCTCTCCCAGCCTTGCGTCAGGTGGTGGCGGCTCACGAAGTGCCCGTCGAACTGCAAGGCCGTGTTCTTCGCCAGTCGGAAGTTGTTGATCCATCCCAGCGTGCCCGTCGTGTTGTGCGTGCTGATGCAGCCTTCGTACTTGGCCCGGAAGTTGTGGAGTGAGAGGTCGCCGTTCGCTGTGAGTTGCCACCATCGTGTGGGCTTCGTCGTGACTTGCAGTTCCAGTCCTTTGCGCCAGCCGTTGCCCGCGTTGATGATGCTGTCGAGCGTCACGCCCACGTCGTAGGCACGGCGGACGTAATCGACCACGCCCGTCCGTCGCCTTGCATAGACCGTCGCCGTCACTTGCGTCTGTCCGAACATCTTTCTCCAAGAGAGCTCCATCGAGTGAATGTACTCCGACTTGAGGTCTGGGTTGCCGATGATGCGCGTATGGTAGTCCTCGTAGGTGATGTACGGCTCGAGTTTCCAGATGCCCGGGCGGTTCGTGCGTCGCGAGTAGCCAAGCGTGAAGGTGCCTGCCTTGTCGGTCGTGTAGGCGAGATGCGCCGAGGGATAGAGCTCGGTGTATCGCTTGTGGCGGCTGGTGATGGTGGGCAGGTCCATGTCGTCGAGGAGGTGGTCGATGCGCAGTCCTGCGTCGAACTGGAATGGGCCGATGCGGTCGTTCACCTGAGCGTATTCGCTATGCGTCTGCCGGCGGTAGTAGAAGGGAGCGTAGAGGTCGCCCTGCCAAATGAATGCCTGTTGCGGCAGGTCCCAGTAGCAGATGCGATAGTCGCCGTGCTCGCTGTAGGTTGTGTACTGATAGCCGAGCTCCAGCGTGCCCGTCTGCCGGTAGTGCAGCTTGTAGGAGAGAGCGCCGTCGCAGTCCCAGTGGTGCTCGGTCTCATAGCCGCGCGTGCCCTCCTGCCGTGCACCGTTCAGGTCGAACATGTTGCTCTCGGTGTATTCCTCCGAGAAGCGGTCGTAGCGGAAGCGGTTCGAGACGTTGATTTCGTCGCCCCGCTCGTTGAGTTTCCAAGTATAGTCGATGGCCGTCTGGAAGAGATACTTCGTCAGCTTGTAGCGGTCGTGAGCCTCCTCCGTCCCCTCCAAAAGAGGAGAGAATGGCGATAAAGTCGAAGTAGTCAGGGTCTTATAGGTCATGTCGCCGCCCCGCGGATTGATGGTCCGGCCGCCTTGCAGGTCGATGCTGAGCAGGTGACGACCGTCGTTGAACTCATACCCGCCGTTGCCGACGAAGGTACGGAAGTTGCGGAAGCGCGTGCCGTCGGCAAAGGAGGTGACAGCCTCCATCGACCCCTCCGGAGAGGGAAATGGTGAGGCGGCAGTACGGTTCACCCCTCCTTGGGATGGGCTGGGGGAGGCCGTCCTTTTCTCTTGTTCGAAATCGCTCTTGTTGTGGATGTCGGAGCCTTGTCCCCCTATATATATATTATGGTGTCCTGTTCGGTAGTTGATTTTCGTGTCGAGTGAGAGCGTGCCCCAAGTCGAGGCTGTGCCGTTGACAGCAATGTCCCAGCCCTCCGTCTCGCTGCGCTTCGTCACGATATTGATGATGCCGACGTCGCCCTCCGTCTTGTACTTGGCCGATGGCGTGGTCAGTATCTCGATGTTCCGAATGCTGGCAGCGCCTATCATCTGCAACGCCTCGGTGCCTGAGAGCGGCGAGGGCTTGCCGTCCACATAGACGAGAAACTCCTGGCTGCCACGATAGGAGAGACTTCCGTCGGCGTCCACCACCACTCCCGGCACGGCCCGCAGCACGTCGAAAGCTGTGCCGCCCTGGGCCGTGAGCACCTGCGACGCATCTATCTTTTGCCTGTCGAGGCGATAACTGATGCGCTGACGCTGTCCGTTGATGCTCACCTCCTGCATCAACGTCGAGTCGGAGCGTTCCTGTGCTTGCAGACTTATCGTAACAAAGCAAACGAGGGAAAGCAGCAACGCTTTCGGCTTAATGTGTGCCATAATACCGGACTTTTTACCTTAGCATTCGCAAAAGTACACTTTTCTTGACGAAAAAAGAAGCAATATAAAGAATTATTGCGTATATTTGCACAAAAAACATAGAGACATGATACAAAATCGTCCATTTCATCGAGCCCTTTTGCTCGTTTTGTTTGCTGTGACCTGTGCTGCCGCTCCCTCCTTTGCGCAGCCTTACCCTTATCAGAATCCCAAGCTCAGCCATAGGGAGCGTGCCCTTGACCTCTGCAGCAGGTTGACGCTGCAGGAGAAGGTCGGGCTGATGATGAACTACTCGAAACCCGTCGAGCGGCTCGATGTGCCGGTCTTCCAGTGGTGGAGCGAGGCCCTGCATGGCGTGGGGCGCAACGGCCACGCTACCGTCTTTCCCATCACGATGGGCATGGCGGCGACGTTCGACACGCTGCTCGTGGAGCGCATCTTCACGGCCGTGAGCGATGAGGCTCGCATCAAGCACAACAAGGCACATCGCCTCGGAACGCAGCGCGAGATGTATCAGGGCCTCTCCTTCTGGACGCCGAACATCAACATCTTCCGCGACCCGCGATGGGGCAGAGGGCAGGAGACCTACGGCGAAGACCCGTACCTCACGGCCGTCATGGGCAAGAGCGTCGTGCGAGGCCTGCAGGGACCGACGGACTCTCACTACCAGAAACTGCTGGCCTGCGCCAAGCATTATGCCGTCCACAGCGGACCGGAGTGGAGCCGCCACCGCTACAATGCCGAGAACATCAAGCTCAGAGACCTCCACGAGACGTACCTCTATGCCTTCCGTGCCTTGGTGAAAGAGGCGAAGGTGGCTGAGGTGATGTGCGCCTACAACCGCTTCGAGGGCAAACCCTGCTGCGGCAGCGACCGCCTCTTGCAGCAGATATTGCGCGACGAATGGGGCTTCGACGGCTTGGTCACCAGCGACTGCGGTGCCATCGACGACTTCTGGAAAGACTACGGACACCATTACAGCCAAAACAAGACCGAGGCAACCAGCCAGGCGGTTATTGCCGGAACGGACGTCGAATGCGGCGGCAGCTACGGCAGCCTCGTGGATGGCGTGAAAGAGGGACGCATCAAGGAGGAGACCATCGACAGGAGCCTCGTCCGTCTGCTCGAGGCACGTTTCCGCCTTGGCGACTTCGACGACCCCGAACTCAATCCCTGGAACAAGATTCCTGAGAGCCGACTTTGCTGCAAAGAACACAGCGACTTGGCACTCGAAGCAGCACGCAAGAGCATCGTCCTCCTGAGAAACGAGAAGAACACATTGCCGCTGTCGGAGAGCGACACACAGGGGCTCTACATCATGGGCCCGAATGCCAACGACGAGGAAATGCAGTGGGGCAACTACAACGGCTTTCCCATCCACACCATCACGCTGGCTGAAGGCATCAAGGCCATCAACCCATCGGCCACTTTAATCCCTTGGAAACGCGATGTTCAGCAGCAGGTGGAGGCCGCGAAGGACGCCAAGACGGTCGTCTTCTGCGGCGGCATCTCTCCGCGCCTCGAGGGTGAGGAGATGAATGTCGACGAGCCGGGCTTCAAGGGCGGCGACCGCACCATGATAGAGATGCCGCAGGACCAGCGCGACATCCTCGCTGCGCTCCATAAGGCGGGCAAGCGCGTCATCCTCGCCATCTGCTCAGGAAGTGCGATGGGCCTCGTTCCGGAGCAGCAATCCACAGATGCCATCCTGCAAGTTTGGTACGGTGGTCAGGCAGGCGGACAGGCCGTGGCGGAGGTTCTCTTCGGTCGCGTCAACCCGAGCGGCCGCCTGCCCATCACGTTCTATCGCAATGTGGACCAGCTGCCCGACTTCGAGGACTACAACATGGAAGGGCATACCTACCGCTTCTTCCGTGGCGAGCCGCTCTATCCTTTCGGCTACGGCCTCAGTTACAGCAAGTTCGTCTATGGCAAGCCGCGTTTCGCAGACGGCAAGTTGACGCTCTCCGTCAGCAACAAGAGCAAGCGGGACGGCGAGGAGACCGTGCTCGTATATATAAATAAGGTAGGCGACGTGGACGGTCCCATCCGCACGCTGCGTGCCTTCCAGCGCGTCGAAGTGCCTGCCGGAAGCACTCAGAACGTCAGCATCCCCTTGCCCGACTCAGCTTTCGAATGGTGGGATGCAAAGTCGAATGCCATGAGAGTCCTGCCCGGAGAATACATCATACAGGTTGGCGACCATCGCCTGCGTATAAACAGATAAGTAAGATAATATGAACAAAAGCCTTTTAACTTCAGTCCTTATGTGTGCTGCCATTGTATTGCCTGCCCATTCGCAGTGCATCCCTCGTGATGAGAAAGTAGAAGCGCAGGTCGAGGCCCTGCTCGCCAAGATGTCCCTCAGCGACAAGGTAGGGCAGATGTGTGAACTCGCCATCGACAAGGTGGTGCAGAACCCGATGGCAGGTAACGCCTCGCAGACGCTGGCCGGCGGAATGCTTTCGGCAGACGCGGTCAACGATGTCTTCGGCAAGCACAGGGTGGGCTCCATATTGAACGTTCCCTTCGGCACTGCCCAGACGCCCGAGAAGTGGGCCGACATCATCCGTGCCCTCAATCAGGCATCGATGGAGCAGTGCGGCGTGCCGCAAATCTACGGCGTCGATCAGATACACGGCGCCAGCTATACCTGGGGCGCGACGCTCTTTCCGCAGGAAGTGGGACAAGGCGCCAGCTTCAACGCCGCCATACCTCGTCGCATCGGAGAGATAACGGCGTATGAGACCCGCGCTTGCCTCATCCCATGGGTCTATTCGCCTGTGATGGACATCGCGCGTTCGCCGCTCTGGCCCCGTGTATGGGAAAGCTTTGGCGAGGACGTCCTGCTGAACGGCATCATGGCTTCCGAGCTGACGCGCGGCCTGCAGGGCGACAACCCGAACTGCGTGGGGATGCAGAATGTGGCGGCTTGCCTGAAGCACTACATGGCATACGGCGCGGCCGTCAGCGGCAAGGACCGCACGCCCTCGAGCGTCACCTATCGCGACATGATGGAGAAGTACTTCCAGCCCTTCCGCATGTGCTGCGAGGCAGGAGCGCTGAGCCTGATGGTCAACTCGGCCAACAACAACGGCGTGCCCTTCCATGCGAATCACCGCTTGCTGACGGAGTGGCTGAAGGAAGGCCTTGACTGGGACGGCATGATTGTGACGGACTGGGCGGACATCGACAACATCTGGCGCCGCGACCACGTTGCCGCCACAAAGAAAGACGCCATTGCCCTCGCCATCAATGCGGGCATCGATATGACGATGGACCCCTATTCCACGGACTTCTGCGACCTGCTCATCGAGCTGGTGAACGAAGGCAGAGTGCCGATGTCGCGCATCGACGACGCCGTTCGACGCATCCTACGCCTGAAGATTCGCGTCGGCCTGATGGATAAGGAAACATGGGAGGCTCCCTCAAAGGCTTCGTCTAAAGGGAAAAAGAAAAGCACTCCCCAAAAGGGAGAGCAAGGAGGGGGCCTTTATCCCGACTTCGGTAGCGACAAGTTTGCCCGCGAAGCGACGAGCATGGCGGAGGAGTGCATGGTGCTCCTTAAAAACGAGCAACAGGTCTTGCCGCTCAGGAAAGGCGCCAAGTTGTTTGTCTGCGGACCCAATGCCAACTCTTTCCGCACGATGAACGGAGGCTGGACGTACACCTGGCAAGGCAACCAGACCGACGAGATTGCCACGAAGATTGGCAAGTACAGGACCTTCCTGGGAGCCCTCGAAGTGAAGTTCGGCAAGGAGAACGTCGCGTTCAGCGAGATGGTTCGCTACGACGTGCGGAACTTCAACCTCGACCATAAGGCGCAGGACGGCCAGCAAGGCGATGATGCTCTCAAAGCCAAGATAGCAGCCGCCGACGTCATCGTGGCGTTCGTCGGCGAGAACTCCTATACCGAGACGCCCGGCAACATCGACGACCTCACGCTCTCGCCCAACCAGCAGGACATGGTGCGGTCGCTGGCAAGCTACGGCAAGCCCATCGTGCTCGTGCTCAACGAGGGCCGACCCCGCATCGTGAGCGGGATTGAGCCTCTGGCAAAGGCGGTGGTCCACACCTTCCTGCCCGGCAACTATGGCGGCGATGCGCTGGCCAACCTCCTCGCAGGCGATGCCAACTTCTCAGGCCGTATGCCTTATACCTATCCGAAGCATCACGGCTCGTTCATCACCTACGACTGCAAGCCCTGCGAGTATGTCGAGACGATGGCCGGCGCGTACAACTACGATGCCAACACGACGGTGCAATGGACCTTCGGCTCCGGCATCTCCTACTCCGAGGTGAAGTACGCCAACCTGCGCGTTGAGACACCAAAAGCAGCAGGCAAGGTGAAGGCCAGCAAAGGGTTCTCTCCCCGCTCGGCGGCTGGCACGAAGTACGACGGCGACCTTCGCTTCAGCGTAGATGTCACGAACCAGTCGGACCGCAAGGTCAAGGAGCCGGTGCTTCTCTTCGTGTCCGACCTCGTTGCCTCGCTGACGCCCGACGTCAAGCGGCTGCGTGCGTTCACCAAGGTCGAGCTTGATGCGCACGAGACAAAGACGGTGACGCTCACGGTGCATCCGTCCGACCTCGCCTTCGTGAACGAGGACATGGAGTGGATTCTCGAGCCAGGACAGTTCCGTGCCGCCGTCGGAAACCAGCGCGTCGAGTTCTCCCTCGAATAACGTCGCGTGAGTGATTGCCAAACGACACGTGTGTAGTTTGCGATTTACACGTGTATAGTTTGCAATTTACTAGTGTGTAGTTTTTTGGCGACACGTTAGTAGTTTTCTGGCGACGCGTTCCTAAATACCCAGCGACGTGTGGTGGGATGATCGTCGCCGCGTGCGGCGCGTCATGACATAAAAAAACAACCCGGGGCACGAATGCCACCGGATTGCTACCACCCTCGTTGCGGGAGCCCGACTCGAACGGGCGACCTCCAGGTTATGAGCCTGACGAGCTACCAACTGCTCTACCCCGCGATGTTCTTTGTTTGCGGCTGCAAAGGTACAAATAAAATTGAAAATTGAAAAATGAAAATTGAAAAATTATTTGTTTGAACGTGCTTTTTTGCCTTTTCTTGCACAAAATATACCCAATTGCGCATTTTTAACACCAAAAAATTGCACAAATCAAATAAAATGTGCTATCTTTGCAAACGGAATGGCAGTAGTAAAAACACGCATAAAACTTGTGGACGTGGCCCGTCAGCTCTTCGCAAAGAAGGGGCTCGAGAACACCACGATGAACGACATTGCCCAGGCTTCGGGCAAGGGTCGTCGCACTCTCTATACCTATTTCAAGAGCAAGGAGGAGATTTACTGGGCGGTCATCGAGGGCGAACTGGAGCGCATCAACGAGAAGATGAACGAGGTGGCGACGCAGCCGATGGAGCCTGAGGACAAGCTCGTCGAGGTGACCTACACGCACCTGAACATGATCAAGGAGGCCGTGCAGCGCAATGGCAACCTGCGTGCTGAGTTCTTCCGCAACATCATCATGGTGGAAAAGGTGCGCAAGAACTTCGATCGCAACGAGCAGCGCCTCTTCGCGTCCATCATGGCCGAAGGTGTGCAGCAGGGGCGCTTCGAGATAGACAGCATTCCGCTCTGCGCAGACATCATGCACTACTGCATCAAGGGACTGGAGATTCCCTACATCTACGGCCGCCTGGCCGACGGTATGCCGCAGGGCATGAGCCGCGGCATCGTGCAGAAGCTCATACATAAAGCGCTGAGCCGACAGGAGAGACACCTCAGCCAATACCTGTAGGAATGAAGAATTAAAAATGAAGAATTAAGAATGAAGAGTGAAGGATGAAGAATTTGCTACCGCTCTGATTTTCATAGACGACCAAACGACTAATCTCCCAAACGACTAAACGAGCAATCTCCTAATCCCCTAAACGACCAATCTCCCAATCTCCTAAACAACCAAACGACCAAACGAATAAACGACCAAATATGAAACTATTAGAAGGAAAGACAGCACTCATCACGGGTGCAGCGCGCGGCATCGGTAAGGCGATTGCCTTGAAGTTTGCCTCTGAAGGCGCAAACATAGCATTCACCGACCTGGTTCTCAACGACGAGATGGCTGCCGGACTGGAAGCCACGCGCAAGGAAATAGAGGCTGTCGGCGTCACTTGCCGCGCGTATGCAGGCAATGCAGCCGACTTCGCAGCTACCGAAGAGGTAGTGAAAAAGATAAAGGAAGACTTTGGCACGATTGACATCCTCGTCAACAACGCTGGCATCACGAAGGACGGACTCATGCTCCGCATGACCGAGCAACAGTGGGACGCCGTCATCAACGTCAATCTGAAGAGCACCTTCAACTTCACGCATGCCTGTGTGCCCGTCATGATGAGACAAAGAGGCGGCAGCATCATCAACATGGCCAGCGTGGTGGGCGTGCACGGCAATGCAGGCCAGGCTAACTATGCAGCCTCGAAGGCCGGCATGATTGCCCTCGCAAAGAGCATCGCTCAGGAGATGGGACCGAAGGGCATCCGCGCCAACGCCATCGCTCCCGGCTTCATCGAGACAGCCATGACGGCGCAGCTCAGCGAGGAGATACGCGAGGAGTGGAAGAAGAAGATTCCTTTGCGCCGCGGCGGACAGGTGGAGGACATTGCCAACGTGGCAACTTTCCTCGCCAGCGACATGAGCAGCTACGTCAGCGGACAAGTCATCCAAGTGGATGGCGGCATGAATATGTAAAATAAGTTCATAGTTCATAGTTATGAGTTCATAGTTAAGGCTACGCCCTACGACTGAGCAAGAGATAACCATGGACTATGGACTACAGCCTATGAACTATGACAGTTCTCTACGAGGATAATCACCTGATAGCAGTATCAAAAAGAGCAGGGGACATCGTGCAGGGAGATAAGACCGGCGATGTCCCCTTGTCTGATATTGTGAAGGCTTACCTGAAGGACAAGTACCAGAAGCCTGCCGGCGTCTATCTCGGCGTCGTTCACAGGCTGGACCGTCCCGTCAGCGGCGTCGTGCTGTTTGCCAAGACGAGCAAGGCCTTGCCGCGGCTCAACAAGATGTTTGCCGAGCACAAGGGGGTCCGGAAGACTTACCTCGCCATCGTCGCCAACCGTCCTCCGCTGCCGGAAGGCACACTCACGCATTGGCTGACACGTAACGAGAAGCAGAACACGGCCCGCGCCTACGACCGCGAGGTGCCGGGCAGCAAGAAGGCCGTGCTCGACTATCGCGTAGTGGCTGAGTCGGACCGCTACTTCCTCCTTGAAATAGAACTGCATACCGGCCGCCATCATCAGATACGATGCCAGCTCGCCAAGATGGGCTGCCCTATCAGGGGCGACTTGAAGTACGGTGCGCCTCGCAGCAATCCCGACGGCAGCATCTCGCTCCACGCATGGCGCCTCGAACTGGAGCACCCCGTCTCGCACACCCTAATCGACATCAAAGCACCTGTTCCCCAGGAGCGTCTCTGGCAAGAGATAAGCAGACGCATGGAGAATAAGTAGCCATGCGCCCGCCTCCGTCGATGCGCTCGCACTCGCGTGCAGCGGCGTCGGCCGTTCCTTGCTGTGGGAAGTGGCGTTCCTTGCTGTGGGAAGTGGCGTTCCTTGCTGTGGGAAGTGAGGTTCCTTGCTGTGGCGTGAGCCGTTCCTTGCTGTGGCGTCGGGAAACGCGAGCCGTTATGCGGGGAATTGGATGGTGAAGCGCGTGAGGTGGTCTTCAGGGTCAGTGAGGAGGCTGAAGGTACAGCGGTGGGCAACGAGGATGTCGCGAATGAGCAGGAGACCTATGCCCTGACCTTGTGGCTTGGTGGAGAAGAAGGGCGTGAAGAGCTGAGTGGCGACCTCGGGCGAAATGCCGCGTCCATTGTCTGTGACAATCAGTTCGCCGGGCGTCACGGAGATGGTGACTTTTCCCTTAGTAATCTTAGACTCCCTGATGCTTTCAATGGAGTTTTTCACGATATTCACCAGCACCTGCCCAAAGAGGATAGTGTCGAGATGAACAGGAATTGCCTCGTCGGAGAGCTGCAGGTCCAGATGCACGTGAGCTGTCAGGCAGAGGTTTTCGATGAACGGGCGGCACGTCTCCACCTCCTCGCTGAGGTCGCATAGCTGGAGTTGGGGCTGCGGAATCTTCACCACATCTGCAAAGCGCGTTACGAAGGCAGAAAGCGTTTTGAGCCGTTCGGACAAGGATTTCCCCATTTCCCATTCCCCGTTTTCCATGATGCTGACGGTGCCCGCCACGCTGTTGTTCACCTCGTGCGCAATCATGCGGATGATTCGCTCGTATGCCGCCTTCTCCGCGCGATGTATTTCTTCTGTAAGGGATTCGATGAGGAAGAAGGGATGCTGGTAGCCTCTGTCGGGGAATGACAGGTGACTGATGCGGTACAGCTGCGGCCCGCCGGCAAGGCGCACGTTGGTCGACTCTCCGAGCGTCAGGCTACGCATCGCCTCTTCTATGGCAGGCGACATCATCTGCCGGGCTGCAGGATTCATGGACGTGACGTTGCCCTCCAGATTGCACTGGATGATGCCCATTGGCGAGGCCTCAATAAGAAGACTGAGGAATGAGTATTGCTCCTCGAGGCTCAAATGCTCGCTGCGCAGGCGGTTAAGCAGTTCGTTGAACGTGCGGACGATGATGTCCGTCTCGTGCTGTCCCGACGGAGCAAGCCGTGTCGTCAAATCCAAGTCCTTCACCAGCTCCATGCCGCTCACGAGGGTATCGTAGGGGCGTATGGTCTTCTGATAAAAGAACCACAGGTAGCAGAGCATCAGGGCGATAAAGCCTTCCGTCGCGTAGAACAGCCGCGGGTGAGTGTGGAACGTGCCGTAGAGGGCGGCGGCAGCAAGCATGGCAATGCCCAAGCCAAGGATGAGGAAATAGTGTTTCAGTTTCAAGAGGGAATCGTTGTTTAGCTTTGTCGTGATTACGTGATTTCGTAGTTGCGTTATATCGACCGTTGTAGGTTGTACTTCTCAATCTTTCGGTATAGTGCGCCGCGACTGATGCCCAGTTCCTTTGCCACGAGTGAGAGGTTGCCGCCGTGTTTCTGAATAGAGGCAGCGATGGCGTTGCGCTCCAAATCGTCGAGGGTGGCGGGGGAGCCTTCGGGAGAAGCCGAAGGCACGGCGGCGGGTGTGAGGTGAGGAGCGAAGTCGGCGGCGGTGAGCTGGTCGCCTTTAGGGTCGTGCATGAGCAATGCCCTCTCCACCAGATTCTTCAGCTCGCGGATATTGCCGGGGAATGGAAGCGTCTGGAGGTAAGCGATGGCCTCGTGGGATGCTGTGATGACTGGAATATTATTTGCCCGACAGGCTTCACGCAGGAAATGCTCTACAAGGAGGGGAATGTCCTCGCGGCGTTCGCGGAGGGGCGGCAGGTGCAGATTGATGAGGTTGATGCGATAGAAGAGGTCCT
>CAMJOE010000053.1:0-18002 GCA_946407485.1 uncultured Prevotellaceae bacterium
AAGGGTCGGACAGGATGCGGCGCACGAAATCGCGTATGCCGGTAACGGCAGAACCGTAGTTGAAGAGCCAGTCGGGCTTGCCGTTAGCTGGGTAGGTGCGCTGGTCGTTGTCCATGCTGAGGTCGAAGTCCCAGACAGGACCGAAGTGGAATAGGTCGTCGTCGCGCTCCTTATACAGATAAAGGCTCCACATGGCATCGTTGTTACCAGCAAACTCGCCTACGAGGAAGTAGCGCAGGAATTCGTCCAAGTCGAGCCTGCTGCGATATCCTTGCTCGGGATTCGTGTAGTTGGACACCCACAGGCGAGACTCCATTTCGTTGAAGGCGTTACGGATGTAAGCAAACTGCTGAGAACTTAAGTCCTTCTCGTCAGGATACTTGACGTCAACAGGAATGCCTCGACCGCTGCTGAAATGATATTTCTCTCCCGGGCTGGTAATCTCCAGCAAATAACCGCCGGTGATGAGATAATCGTCGTTATCGTCGGGAAGCAACTCGGTAATGTTTACGCGATTGGGGTCAACCGTCACCTGATCGCAAAGCTGATAGTTTCCCTTGAACTCTCCGTTCACGATGACGTCCACGTTCTGTATCCAAGGCGTATAGCGCAAGCCCAAGCGACGGCTCATCTCGAAGGCAATGTTGTTGCGCATCAAGGTCTTCTCGCGCCAATTGGGCAGAAGCGTCCACTTCTTGGCTTTCGAAGGACTCTCCAAAGGGGAGCCCTTGAGCATGTGATGGCTTTCCCCATCGTTGAACTTGATGCGATAGGGACGCTTCTTGAAGAGCTCATAGCGTGAACCGTTTCCGCGCTCACGGGTCAAGACTGGATATTCCTGTATGCGAGTCCCGTTGTCATAGACAATGCACATCTCGGACTCCAGTTCATGCACCTTGTCGTAAGGCTCTATCCCGGAATAGGTGTGGTAGGACAGCGTCGGCAGATTGCTCAGCTGATAGAAACGGGAATCGTTGCCCTCGCCCTGATAGCCGTAGAACTCCAGCTCGGCAACGTTGCAGCGGCTGTCTGCCGGGCCGCACCAGCGGACATAGCGGAAGCCACGAGTGACGATTACGTTAGCATAAGACATGATGCCTGCCGTCCCCTCCTCCGTAATCATGTACAAGGGAATGGCGTCCATGAAGTCCTCACGATTGGAACCCTCGAAGATTCCCAGGACTACATGTTCTGGGCCGTCGAAGGAATTGCGCGGGCACCATCCTACACGTGTAATGACGTGAGGAGAGCCCAAATCCAAGCCGACCCACGTGTGCGACTTTTCGTAAGTGGCGACAAAGGTGGCGAGGTTTCCGTCGAAGGCATTCGCCGCGGTATTTACGTCATACGATACTGACTGAGTGTCAAAGTCGTAGCATTTCTCTGTTCCCATCACGGTGCCCGTCAACTTAGTCCCTGTGTCAATCGGTCTCTCTGCATGCAAGCCAAGCACGGGATGCACGAGGCAGAAGAAGATGGTCAACAATAGTTTGTTCAGATGTTTTTCAGATGGCATATTCTATTAATTTTTATTTGGCTCTTATGGCATTAATCATTCTATCTAAGGCTTCGTTAACGACGGAGCGAGGACAGCCGACATTCAGACGCATAAAGCCGACGCCGCCCTTGCCGAACATCGCGCCGGAGTTCATGCCAATCTTGGCATCGAAGGCAAAGAAGTGCTCCAGTTCGCCTTGTGTCTTGAAGCCAAGTGCGGTGCAATCGAGGAAGACGAGGAAACTGGCATCGGGCACGATGGGTTGTATCTTCGGACATTCCTTCGCGAAACGTTCGACAACGAGGTCGATGTTGCCCTGCACATAGTCGAGCATCTGCTGCTTCCACTCGCGGCCCTCGTCGCTGTAGCAAGCCATCACGCAGTCGCAGGCAAAGACGTTGCCGAGGTCCTGGTCCGTGCCCCAGATGTAGTTGAAGTATTGCTCGCGAAGCTTCTCGTCATAGACAATCGCCTGACTTGCCACGATGCCCGGCATGTTGAAGGTCTTCGTGGGAGCCTGCAGGGTGATGCTGATGCGGCGTGCCTCCTCGCTGACGCTGGCAAAGGGAATGTGCTTGTGCCCCCTGAAGACCATATCGCAATGTATCTCGTCGCTGATCACTACAACACCTTCCTCCGCACAGATGCGGGCGACTTGCTGCAAGTCTTCCTTCTTCCAACAGATGCCGGCAGGGTTGTGAGGGTTGCAGAGAATCATCATCTTGCAGCCTTTGATGTCGCGACGGAGCGCCTCGAAGTCCATCGCGAAGGACGTTTCGGTGCGTCGAAGCGAGGACTGGACGACCTCTCGCTTGCAGGCCTCAGGAACAAATGAGAAGGGATGATAGACGGGTTCCTGTATGAGGATGCGGTCGCCCTTCTGCGTGAATGCTTGCGTAGCGAGGAAGATGCCCGACACCACGCCGGGGATGTAGCAAATCATCTCGCGCTTGACGTCCATGCCGTGCTGCTCTTTGTTCCATCGGCAAATACTCTCGTAGTAAGGCGGGTTCTGGCAAGTATAGCCAAGAATGCCTTGCTCCAGGCGTTTCCTTATGGCATTAAACACGAAAGGCGGCGTACGGAAATCCATGTCAGCAACCCACATCGGGATGAGGTCGTCGGTGCCGCATTCGTTCTTCACTCGGTCTATCTTAATTGCATCAGTTCCCTTACGGGGAATTATCTCGTCGAAGTTGTATTTCATGTTAATTCTTAATTATTCTTTCTTAATTCTTAATTTGCTTTATAAATGCCTATCTCCCCGCTTCCGTAGCAGACCTTTGCCTCAGCATCATAGATGCAACCGAACTGCCCGGGCGCGATGCCTTGTATAGGAGCGTCGCTGTGGATGTGGTAGCCCTCGTCGTCGAGGCTGATAGTGCCTGGCATGAAGTGGTCCACATGACGCACCTTAAACTGAATGGGGAAAGACCCACGGACCCCCTCTAAATCCCCCTTAAAGGGGGAGGACTCCCTCCCTTTAAGGGAGGGTTGGGGTGGGTCTGGCAGTGGTTCCGTAATATAGTGGAAGTCGGCCAGACGGAAGTCGTGTCCGTACTGCAACTGCGTGTCCCATCCGTTCGCAACAAAAATGATGTTCTTCTTGACATTCTTCTTGACGACGAACCAAGGACCGCCGCTCAGGCCCAAGCCCTTCCTTTGTCCGATGGTGTGGAACCAGAAGCCTTTGTGCTTGCCGACGACTTTGCCCGTCTCGATGTCGATAATCTTGCCCTCCTGCTCTCCCATGAAGCGGCGGATGAAGTCGTTGTAGTTTATCTTGCCAAGGAAGCAGATGCCCTGACTGTCTTTGCGTCTGGCACTCGGCAGCTTAGCATCGAGCGCTATCTGTCGCACTTCGTCCTTCATGAGATGCCCTATCGGGAAGAGCGTATGGCTGAGCTGTTCGTAGCTGAGCTGCGCGAGGAAGTCCGTCTGGTCCTTCACCGGGTCTTTTGCCGTGCCGAGCCACATCTTGCCGTTGCGCACGACGTTCGTGGCATAATGCCCCGTCGCGATGTAGTCGTAGTGGCAGCCCACCTTCTCTTCGAACGCGCCAAACTTGATGAGACGGTTGCACATCACGTCGGGGTTGGGCGTCAATCCCATCTTGATGCGCTCGATGGCATAGCCCACGACCTGTTCCCAATATTCTTTCTGCAAGTCGGTCACCTCCAGCTTCAGCCCGTACTTGCGAGCCGTAGCCTGAGAAAGCTCGATGTCCTCCTCTGCCGTACACGACGAGTCCTCCCCCTCCATACCTATCTTAATATAGTGTAGGTCGGGCTTCAACCCCGCCTCGCAAAGCAGATGCACCACGACGGCGCTGTCCACGCCGCCCGATATGAGCACGGCAATGCTGCCCTTTATATCATTGAACATTGAACATTGATTATTGAACATTATCTTTCTGCTAGAGTTCTTTTCTTCAACAGGTTCCTGCCGCTGCTTTGGCTTGCAAGCAGATAGCATTTGTTCTTGCCACGAATTCCTTTACACTAATCTTGAAACTATTTAAGCCCGCCTGGCTTCTAATTGTGGCGAATTCGCCATAATTAAACATGGGGTTATACACCTTCTCCCAGATGCCTATAAACTCCAACGTATTGCTATTACGCAGCCAATCAGTAACAAAAAAGTCTCCATCCTTTGCTCTTATCATGTCCGTTAAGCAAAGGTAGTCTTCTTCAACAACTTTAATAACGTTGATTTCAGTATCTTGTACTGTTATCTTTGCCATGTTTCTTGTTTCCTTTCCTTTTTGCTTTGCAAAGATACAACTTTTTCTTTAATATCATCAACGTTCAGACGAATTATCCTAAATGGTGAGGACTTTTGCGGAGCCTTTTCTTGATGCCCGCAAGTTCTTCTGAAGTGATGATGTTTTGCTTTTGCAGCCGCTCCAGCTTCTGGATTTCCTTGTCTACGCTGGGGCTTAACTCGTTGTATCTGAGGAGCAATTCCTGCTTCATCTCCTCGTACCGGCTAGCATCGATGAGTCCTTGGTCACGAAGCTTGGCGAGATTCTTTATCTCATGACTGAGGGAATGGTCTGCGGGCCCAAGCAGTCCGCCTTCTCCGAAAATGAAGGAATAAAACTTGAGCTTCATGCCTATCACGATTATAGAAATCAGTATGACGCCCAGTAAAACAGCGAATTCTTTCATAGTTGTCATGTTTAGTCAAATCACTTATCGTGTCGTAAAACAAATTTCACATAGCCTCTCATTCAAACTACACACGTGTAAATTGCAAACTACACACGTGTAAATCGTGATTTATACACTAGTAAATTGCCATTTATACACGTGTCGTTTTCCTGCTTCCCTCGCCATCTGACTTTCAATCACTTGGAGAGCGAGGCTTTTAGGGCTTTTTGAAGGCCCATATTCGGTCGCCTTGGAAGGTCTTGATGTGGAGGGCGATGGAGTCACCTGCTGGCACCACTTTAAGGCTGTCCACGTGGAGGCTGGCATAGACGGTCTGCGTGTACGACAGCGGGTCGCCGTTCTGCCGGTGATGGAGGCTGACGTGTGTGGTTCTGCCGCTGACGTTGTCGATGCGGAAGCCCCAGTATTGTGTGCCGCCCTGCGTGAGCGGCGAGAGATGCATGTTGATGAAACGGCCCGACTGCCATACGCTCGTGACCTTGATAGCATCGGGTTCGTAGGCCAGCAGCGTCGAATCGCGAAGCAGATAGGCACCCGTCGCATGATGGAGCGTAGCGGTTCGTCCGTCGGCTACGTAGCCGCAAACGGCACGATACTTGGCGTTCTTGTCGTATCCCTTCTGCGGATTGCTGATGGTATAGGTGCGCCCGTCGTCGGTTGTAAACTCCGTCATCGTGCCTGCATCGTCGGTACGAATCATCGCAAACTCCGTCACGACATTTGGATAGATGTCCGAAACGTCGTCCCCCGTGCAAGAGAAAAGGAGAGCTAAAAGCAACAGAAGCAGCCCCCTATTTGTGGCGGTAGCAAATTCTATGGATGCTTTAGCACCAAGGCGCGATTGTAGTCGCGGAACTTCACTCTTCATTTTTCACTCTTCATTTTGTTGATGACTGGGTTGGCATACATCGTGAGGATGCGTTCCCTGAGGAAAGCCTCATCCTTGTTCTCTATCTGCACGAGGTTGATGCGACTCTGCAGGTAGGTTTCGAAGGCGTGCTTCTCCTCCGCGGTGTATTTGCCGGCGTAGGTCGGAGTGCCGCTGAGCATGTCGGCGGCAACGTAATTGCCCGGGAAGAGCTGGTAGCCGGCATGTATCTGCTGGTCGATGCGACGTGCTATCTCGGCGAAGACCTCCGTCTTGGGCAGTTCCGACAGTTCGTCGAGCCAGGTATTGATGCAGGGACGGGCTTCGTAGTGGATGCGTCCCTTCTGTCCGAAGATGCCGGTCTTCATGTTGTCCAGGTCGTCCTGCTTGCTTTTCTTGAACGACGGGTTGTCCCTCTTCTGCTGGAACTCCTGCGCCTTGAGGTAGTCGCAGGGGTCGTACTCGTAGCTGATGCTGAGGGGCACGAGGTTGAGCTCCTTGAGTCGGTTGATGATGCTGCCCTCTCCGGCCATCGCAAACATCTTGAGCAGAGACTCCTGCGTCTGGTCGCTGCTGTCCTTGGCACGTCCTTCGCGCTGCGCTATCCAGATGTTTTCGTGCTTCTCCTGAATGGCATAATGCATGTAGCGGCTCATTCGCTGACTGCTCTCCAAGAGTTCTCTGGGGCTGAGACCTCGCTTTACCGTAAAGGCTTTGTTGAGCTTGACGAGCGTCTTTATCCAGGGATAGATGAGGAGGTTGTCGCCGATGGCTATCTCGCAGGTCGTGGGGAAATGGTTCTCGTAGAGCATCAGGTCGAGGATGGCGCTGTCGAGCACGATGTCGCGATGGTTGCTGATGAAGGTGTAACGTTCCGGTCCGGGCTCGATACCCATGTAAGCAAAGGTGTAGCCCGTGCTGCACTTACGCAGGATGCGCCTCAGGACGGGCTTGATGAACCGCAGCTGGAACTGCAAAGGCGTGTTGACGCCGATGAAGGCCAAGCGTATCAAGCCGTTGCGCATCCACTTCGGCATCCAGGGGACAAAGCCTTGCAGCATCCGCGAGAACTGCCGGTCGGCAAGCAGACTCTCGACGGCCTGCTTCACTTCGCCTGCTGCAAAGGGACGAATTTCATCGAATTCATTGACCATTTACCATTGACCATTGAACGTTAAACATTGAGGGCGGTAGCAAATTCTTAATTCTTAATTCTTCATTCCCTCTTCTATGATGTCAGTCATCACGTCGCGAATGTCCAATCCTGCTGCACGAACTTGCTGCGGGATGAAACTCGTCTTTGTCATGCCCGGCGTGGTGTTAATCTCCAGGAGGTTTATCTTGTCGCCTGCCGTGATGATGTAGTCGATGCGGATGATGCCGCGACAGCCAAGCAGGTCGTATATCATCGAGGTCAGCTTCGAGACGCGTTCGGCAAGGCGTTCGCTGATGCGGGCTGGCGTTATCTCGTCGCTTTCGTTGTTGTACTTGGCTGCGTAGTCGAAGAACTCATTCTTCGAGACCACCTCTGTGATGGGGAACACGACGCTCTTCTCCTTTGTCTTGTAGCAGCCGCACGTGAGCTCTGTGCCATCCATGAAGGCCTCCACCATCACGTCTTCGCCTTCCTTCAGAGCGAGGTCGATGGCAGGACGAAGCTGCTCGATGGTCTTCACCTTTGTCGTGCCGAAGGAGGAACCGCCTCTGGAGGGCTTCACGAAGCAAGGCAAACCGATGCGCGACACGATGTCCTCGTCGCTCACCTCCTTGTCGTGACCAATCTTCACGAGCAGGCTGTCGGCAACGGAAACGCCGAAAGCACGCATGTAATTGTTGAGCACGAACTTGTCGTAGGTCATGGCTTCGACGAGGACGCCACAGGTCGAGTAAGGCATTCCAATGAGGTCGAAGTAGCCCTGCAACTCGCCGTTCTCGCCCGGAGCACCATGAATCGTGATGTAGGCAAAGTCGGGAAGGACCGTCTTGCCTTCTGCCTCGAAGCTGAAGTCGTCTCTGTTGACTTTGCTTCGACTGCCATCAGGAAGCAAAGCCTCCCATTTGCCAGCATGAATCTCTACCTTATATATATTATAACGCGCGGAATCGATGAACGAAGCAATGCCTTCCGCGCTGCGCATACTTACATCATGTTCCGCGCTATCACCGCCACAAACTATTGCTACTGTCTTTTTCATTTACGATTTGACTATTTACGATTTACGATTTATTTACTATTTAACTATTTATCGGATGCCGTCTTTTTTCTCCATTTATTGAGCAACGCTTCCATATCCTCTGGCAGTTCGCTGGAGAAGAACATCTCCTGGCCTGTCGTGGGATGCTTGAAGCCGAGCGTCTTTGCATGAAGTGCTTGCCGTGGGCACAGGGCTAGGCAGTTATGGATAAACGCTTTGTAGGATGCTGTCTGCTCGCCTCTGAGGATTTGGCAGCCGCCGTAGCGTTCGTCACCAAAGAGCGGATGGCCAATGTGCCGCATGTGTGCCCTGATTTGATGTGTCCTGCCTGTCTCGAGATGACACTCCACAAGTGTGACTGGCCCGAAGCGCTCCAAGACGCGATAGTGCGTGATGGCAGGCTTACCGACTTCTCCATCCATCGGATAGACGTCCATCTGGAGGCGGTCCTTGGCGTGCCTGCCGATGTTGCCGGTAATGGTGCCTTCATTATCTGCGAAGGGTCCCCAGACGAGCGCATTGTACTCGCGCCGCGTCGTATGATAGAAGAACTGCTTTGCCAGGTGCGTCTTCGCGTCCGCCGTCTTTGCGACGACCAAAAGGCCGCTTGTGTCCTTGTCGATGCGATGCACGAGTCCGACGGTCGGATCGTTGGGGTCGTAGCTCTTATCATCACGAAGATGCCAGGCAATCGCATTGACCAGCGTGCCTTCATAGTTGCCGCAACCGGGATGTACGACAAGGCCCGCCGGTTTGTTGATGACGAGCAGAACATCGTCTTCATAGACAACATCGAGCGGAATATCCTCGGGAACGATTTCCCAATCGCGCTTCGGATGGTCGAGGACAAGCGTAATGACGTCGCCGGCCTTTACTTTGTAGTTACTTTTGATGGGCTTGTCGTTCGCGCGGATGCTTCCTGCCTCGGCCGCCTTCTGTATGCGGTTACGGCTGGTGCCGGGCATATGGTCCATGAGGAACTTATCGACGCGAACAGAGGTTTGTCCCTTGTCCACCTCGATGCGCCAATGCTCGTGCTCCTCTGGCTGCTCCTCCAGAAGCTCATCGTCGAACAATATGTCTTCCACTCCTTAACCTTTTAAAGTTCTTCCTCGTAGCCGTCTTCCACTTCCATGTCGCCGCCCAGCGAGTCGCCAAAGAGTTCGAACTCATCTTCCTCGCTGCCCAGTTCGCTGTTGCCGATGACAAGCACCACAGGTGCGTCGCTTGGCACGCGTTCGCCGGTATAGACCTCGCGTCCGTTCACCTTGAGGGCAATCACCCAGTCGTGGTCGCCGGGCACGAACTCCATCGGTCCTATCTTGAAGCCGAGTGCCCGCAGACGTGCCTCTGCCTCTCGGCGAGAGCAGTTGCCAGCGATGTCGGGGATGGTATTGGTGGGTGTCTGCTTCTGATTGATGGTGAGGTAGATTTCCCTGCCCGTCTTCACCTTGCTGCCAGGAGCAGGTTTCTGCTCGAGCACGATGCCTGCGGGCTGCTTGCGGACGTAAGCGGAATCCACGACGACCGCAACGAGGTCGAGCTCATCGAGGGCATACTCGGCATCGTTGATTATCATGCCCTTCACTTCGGGCACCTCGACGCTTTCCCCGTGCTTCGTGTAAGTAATCATCCAAACCCAAAGGGCTATGCAGAAAGCAATGCCGGCGAGCACCATCGCTATCAGGTTCCAATAGACATAGGGACCGAAAAGCTTCTTGCGAAATTCTTCCAATGCCATGATTGTTATTTACGATTTGACGATTTACGATTTACTATTTATTTACGATTTAGTTATTTAACTATTTACTTTTTAAAAGTTGACGAGTTGTTTGTAACTTTGATTTTTCACTTTTCACTTTTCACTTGATTCAGTTGACAAGTTGTTTGTAACTTTGATTTTTTCACTTTTCACTCTTCACTTTTCACTTGCGAAGCATTCTTCACTCTTCACTTAAGAGGACTTTTTACTTAAAAGGTTCTTTTTCACCTTTTCTTTCTTGCCTGCAAAGATAGTAATAAAAAAAGGAAAAGAAGTAAAGTTTCCCTTACTTCTTTTCCTATTTGCTGAAAAATGTGTTTACTTACCGTGCCTTTCGTCTGAAACGGTGAGTTTCTTGCGACCTTTAGCGCGACGAGAAGCCAATACACGGCGACCATTAGCAGTTGTCATTCTCTGACGGAAACCGTGCTTATTGTTGCGGCGACGGTTGTGGGGTTGAAATGTTCTTTTCATATCGTTTTTTGCTTAATTATTATGTGCGGATTACGATTCGGGGTGCAAAATTAAGCCTTTTTTTTCATTTACGCAAGGATTGTGCAACTTTTTCTTTTCAACTTTTCAACTTTTCAACTTTTCTTCTTACCTTTGCACCACAAAACAATAACCAATAACCAATAACCAGTACCATTTATGATTAATTCACAGGACATCAAGAAGGGCACCTGCATCCGCATGGACGGAAAGCTCTATTTCTGCATCGACTTCCTTCACCGCAAACCCGGTAAGGGCAACACCATCATGAACGTGACGCTGAAGGACGTTGTCAACGGCGGCGTTATCGAGAAGCGTTTCAATATCGGCGAGCGCCTCGAAGACGTGCGCGTAGAGCGTCGCCCCTGCCAGTATCTCTACAAGGATGGAGACGACCTGGTATTTATGAACAATGAGACTTACGAACAGATTACCATTGCTCCCGACCAGGTAAACGGCGTGAAGTTCCTCAAGGAGAGCGAGAACGTGGAGGTAGTCGTTGATGCCAGCACAGAGACTGTGCTCTATGCCGACGTGCCCGTCAAGGTGCATCTGCAGGTTACCTGGACCGAGCCGGGTCTGAAGGGCGACACAGCCACCAACACCTTGAAGCCCGCCCGCGTGGAGACCGGTGCCGAAATTCGCGTACCCCTCTTCATCGAAGAAGGCGAGATTGTCGAGGTCGACAGCCGCGACGGCAGCTACCTCGGCCGCGTGAAGGAATAGCAGGCTTTCCCTCTTGGGGACAAAAAGACATATTAGCGACAGCCACTTGCATTTAAGTGACTGCCGCTGATGTTTTGTCAGGACCTATCCGATGGACAGACTCTATACAGTTCATCCAAGAAGAAAAAGTACTCAACAAGGAAATGTCCTTTTGTTGAAATCGGCGTATGGATTTAAGTAAATCCTATAGTGGATTTTGGGGCCATCTTGCAAGTGCGTGAGAAACACTATTGTAGTACATAATCAATTTAAATAGTCCTGCATCTACTGCGTTATTCTGTTTGTTTCTTCATATAATAAAGCGGACGCAGGCGAGAGAGATATTCTATACCATAAATGGGCCAATATGGAATCTTGCGAGCGTTGGTACGGACGGCAGGAATGTCGAGCAACAGGAACAGAGCCGTCATTCCTCCGCTAACCCAGATGACGATACCATACACCTGCTTGAGCGCAACAGACATCATGGAATGCAGGTAATACTGGCTCATAAACTGCCCCATATTGAAGTTTTGCATGTTAAGTCTGGTCAGCGTCAGTTGGCTCCCATATCTACTGATATCGTCGTTCAGGAAATGAGAGAACAACGTGGTATAGATGCCATAGCCTACCGCACCTGCCAGATACATGTGGAAGATGTTGAAGACGAAGAGGCCCATAAAGAATTGCTCCAGGTCAGGTATCGATTCGTCGAGCGACCACATAAGTGTGGCTGCCAGTATGGCATAAGCACATCCCCGGAGCACGATAGGAAGCCGGTACTGCGCTATGTTCACCTGCATGTCGAGGGTGAAATACATCAGTATGGAATATGCAAGAATTAGGCCGAATCCTATGCCGAAGAGTTTCCACACACGCCACTTCAAAACTTTCAACCAAAGTAAATCGATGAGCACGCCAACATATACTCCCGGCAAAGCCCATAGGAACTGCTTTTCCTTGGTCAGCTCCTCCAGGCCTATCACTTCTTCGTACAAGATTTCTTCTACCGTATGCTCACAACCCAACAACAGTTCGCCAATGGCAGTTACTGCGAGTATGGGTAGCACGTTACGATAGGTGAATATCTTTGGCGACACGTAGGGATTACTTACGTGCGAGAGCCTGTGCATTATGAGCGCAGCAAGCAAAAAGGCCACTCCGGCGAGCAGTCGCAGGCCCGGGTTCGACATCCACATGCGATAGTCGCCATAGACCATGATGTAGCATACCACCAGCATGAGCAGACTGATGAGCAGGCCCGACAGGAAGTCGATGCCCTTCAGGGGAATCCTTTGTGGCATGGGACAGAAAGGACGGCAAAGGGTCAGTTGGGTGAGAAGTATGAACGACATGGTGCCGATGGTGAACAGGTGCATCATCTGCCATGTGAAATGGTGAGCAAACCATGCTGCCAGGAATCCGCTGCCCTCGATAGCCGTCAGCAGGACGATGTGCAGAACGGGAAAGAAAACGGCAAAGTCACGCCTCGGTGTTATCCAAAGCTGGATGTTTGACATACACTCGAAAGTTCCCTGTATCTTTGCCATGCCAGATATAAAACATACGACCAGAAGGACAGGCATGGACTGGCAATACATCGTGATGAAGTTGCAGATGCCTATCACGATGGCGGCTCCGCACAACAGTTGCTGATTGGTGAAACGGAACTTCATGCGGAAGAGCATTGGGAAGTATATGGCCATGCCTGCCAATCCTGCATAAAGCAGCATCAGCAGGTCTTCAATCATAAAGTTCGTGGTACCACGGATTGCGTCCAAGGCTCCCAAATACATTCCGCTGCTAAACTGCACGCAGAAAACGGTCACAACATAAATCCAGGGCTGAATACGCTTCGGCACCCAAGAGCGGAACATAGGCATCATAAAGCCTATGCCTACAGGAGGCGGAGGAGGTAATGGCAGCATGACTTAATACTTTACTTCACATTCCACATTATAGCCTGCATGCAGCTTTTCAAGTTTTTCGGGGCTGTTTCCGTCCAGCGATATACGGACCGTTACTCGTTGTTCCACCTTGACGAAGTTACCTGTGGCATTATCGATGGGCAGCAGAGAGAAGGCTGAGCCTGTAGCGTAACTGATACGCTGAACTACACCTTCGTATTGCTCATCGGGTACGGCATCTGCCTTTATCCTCACCTCAGAGCCAACCTTTATATGCGGCAGCTGACTTTCCTTATAGTTGGCTTCCACCCACTTCTCGTCATCCGAGACGATGTTCACCAACGTCTGCCCGGGTTGTACGAGCTGCCCCTCCTGTATGTCCTTAGTGCCCAGTACGCCGTCGCAAGTAGCAATGATGTAGCAGTACGAGAGATTCAAGCGCGCCAAATCGACAGCAGCTCGTGCCAGTTCGAGAGCTGCCACGGAAGCAGAGAGATGGTACTGTTGCTCGTTCTTCACAAGATGCTGGGCCGTACGCGAACGTAGCACCTGATCATAGCGGGCTTGGGCCGAAAGGTAGGCTGTGTGAACATGGTCGTACTGCTGCTGCGTGACAGCATCTTCTGAGAGAAGTTTTTCGAAGCGTTTATCCTCGCGTTGGGCATTCTCCATCTGCGCTCGGGCGTCCTCAATACTTGCCTCCGTCACCAGGATGTTTCCTTCTGTAGTCTGAATACTGCTGCCCGTGGCTTTGCTGCCTTGTTCCACACGGGCCAAGTCGGCTTCGGCTTGAGCCAGACGCAAGCGGAACTCTGCTGTTTCGATGATGGCCAACGTGTCGCCCTTACGAACATGCTGAAATTCCTCAAAGCGAATCTCGCGAATGAATCCTTGGACACGGGTGTTCTGCGGAGTGACGTGCTGGCGTACACGAGCATTATCGGTGAATTCTATGTTGCCGAAATGCATGAACTGCAGTAACACGATGGAGGCTCCTGCCAGCAGAAAGCCGACAATCACGCAATTGTAGATAAGAGATGTCAGTTTATGTTTTTCCATTTCCTTTTTCCTTTCTCTTTTTTTATTTATAATGTTCCTGTTACATACTTCAAATTATAATAACCAGCCAGCACCTTTATGCGACTGTTCACAAGAGCCAGCTGGGCATCGAGCCGCTGGTTGGCAGCATCCACCATGTCGGTCACCAATGCCAGTCCATTCTGATAGCGGTTGCTGATGACACTATAGTTTTGCTGAGCCAGCTCGACGCTCTTCTTGCTTGTCTCCAGTTCTGTGAGTGTTGTCTGATAATCGGTAAATACCGCCTGGACTGCATTCTCTACGCCCTCTAAAGCCGCTTGTTGCTGGTGGCGGGCTGTTTCGGTGGCTATTCGGGCCTGACGAATGCGGTTGCTGTTCTTGTAGAGCGAACCGATGCGGTATTTTATGCCTACCCCCACAAAACAATAATTCAGGTTCTTGTTCAGATTAGGTATCTCCACCGTGATAGGTCCGTCAAGGTGCTCTTCGGCTATGATGGCAATAGTGGGTCGGCGAGCGCTCTTCTCCAAACGTTCCTTCTGCTTCGACATCTCAATACCCAACTGAGCTTGCTTGAGGGATGGTGAGTTGTATGTTGCTGCCTGTTGCCAAATGCTTTCCGCTCCTATCTCATCAGTTCCTTCTTCAAAGACTTCCGTCGGAAGTATCGTTATGCCTTCTCTGATGCCAAGTGCCGTAATCAGCTGATGGTTGGTAATCTTTGCCTGATTCTGTACTTGCGTGCGTCCTAACTTCAGTTGCTCCAGCTGCAGTTCGTAACGAGTGATGTCGTTCTTCAGCGCGGCGCCTTCCGATTGTCTTTTCTTGGTAAGTTCGATAAGGGTTTCTGTCAGGGCGATATTCTCATCGAACACACGTTCCTGATTCTTCAGATTGTGAAGTTGCAGGTAGTGCCCCGTCAGTAACATTCTTACGCGCTGGCGGTTCTCATGCGCATTAGCTTGAGCCATATCAGATGTAAGCTGGCTGAGGCGGATGCCACTTCTGATGGCACCACCTGCGTAAACGGCCCATGATGCTTGAACAGCCAGGTTGCTGCCGTAATGCGGGATATGTACGCCTACGGCATTCTTGAAATCGCGGTCACTTATCCATCCGCCTCCAAGATATGAGAACGAGAGAGAGGCAGTGGCATCAGGTAATTGCTCTGCTTTGGCCGCTTTAACTCCTGCCTCTGCTTCTTCGATGGCAGACTGAAAACATTTAATGGAGGTGTTGTGCTCTTCTGCCGTCCGAAACAGTTGCTCCAACGACATAGCCAGTTCCTCGCTCTGCTCAGGTACAAGCGAATCCTGACCTTGAGCCATCGACCTCCCTGATGTGCCCATGATTGCAATAGCAAACATGAGCAGGGATTTCTTGCTCAACATGATAAAATATAATAAGATTAAATGATTCTACAGATGATTGTTATGGTTAAAAACCTAACAATCAATGCTGACAACTACGCCCCCATTTATGAAAGTCATGAATGGAGTTGATTTGATGTATCTCCAAATTGTAGTAACGTAGCCTCATAATAAGGATTTCTGTCAAAAACCGACTGCAAAGGTAGTGCAAAATGGCCGATTTTCCAAATTTTCCAACGAAGCTTTTTTCGTTATTCAACATATTTGACACGATATATTGTCTTTTTTAGATTCTTTTTACCGTAACTTTGTCCTTCGGTCGTGGGTACTCTCACTCAACAATAAAATGGAAAAGTCTTTTTCCTTTTGTATTTCGCTCGCTTATTCGTAACTATGCGCCCAAATTTATATAAATATATGTATATATGAAGATGGGTAATTGGGCACGTGTTTTGCCGATTTTCCTGCTGTTGGTCGCTATGACGGCTTGCAGCGGTGGCTCGAAAAAGGACATGTGGTTTATTTCTTCCTGCAAGACTTCCGAGCCACCCTCATTCCGTCCATCACGATTGTCGTCTCGCTAATAGGCACCTTTGCCATCGTCAAGATAGCAGGCTTCTCACTAAACCTGCTGACGCTCTTCGCGCTTGTGCTGGCCATCGGTACAGTGGTGGATAATGCCATCGTGGTGGTGGAGACGGTGATGACGAAACTTGAGGGAGGAGCCACAAACATGCGCCGGGCAGTAAGCGATGCCCTTAGCGAAGTGACTGCAGCCTGCATCTCTACCACGCTCGTCTTCATGGCAGTGTTCATTCCCGTCACTTTCATGTCGGGCACTACAGGCACATTCTTCAAGCAGTTCGGCATCACGATGGCCTCTTCTGTCGGCATCTCTACAGTATTGGCTCTGACGCTCTGCCCCGCTCTTTGCGTGCTGCTGATGAAGCCCAATAACGGCTCGGAACACAAGAAAGGCATCGGGCACTACATGTATGTGGCCTACTCCGCTTCCTACAACGCTCTGCTGAGCAGATACATGAAGGCAATTAAGCGCTTCATCAAGAAAGCCTCCTATGCTTGGATTCTGCTGGGCGTCTGCAGACCATCGGCACGTTCCTGGCAGGAGACTACATCGGTTCTTACGTACAATATAATAATGTATATCGCGTGATGGTGCAGGCAGGCAAGGAGTATCGCATATCTGAAGCTATGCTCAACAACATCTTCGTGCCTGTCGGCGACCACATGGTGCCTGTCACGCAGTTTGTTTCCATGAGGCTTGATACTGGTTCCGCTATGGACCTCCACTTCAACCTCTTCCCCTCCTACCCCGTCAGCACGCTTCCTGCACCCGGATACGCCAGCGACGATGTGCGCAAGGCTGTCGATGAGGTGAAGCAAGAAGTGTTCCCCGAGACCTTCGGCTACGAGTATTCAGGCATGGCCCGCGAGGAAGCGGAGAATGCGGGCTCGAACGAGACGCTGCTCATCTACGGCATCTGCATGCTCCATCGTCAACTCCCTGCACGAAGCATATCTCGGCACATCGGAACTGATGAAGAACGGAACAAACACTTATGTTGAAGTGCTCAAGGCGCAGGAAGACCTGCTCACGGCGCAAATCACTGAGGTACAGAACCACTTCGAGGGCATTCAGGCTCTCATCAATCTCTACACAGCTTTAGGAGGCTTCTGACAAAAAGACGAGGGCTCTCTGTTGTGAGAGTCCTCGCCGATATTGACTATGCTGCCAGATAACTGTTTATCTGTGCAGCTCTTTTTTGCCGCCCTTGATGAAGATGCCGTTCTTTGCTTTGCCTACTCGCTGACCGGCAAGGTTGTAGATAGCATCCGATTCTTCATTCCTCATTCTTAATTCTTCATTTATTCCCGTCGGGTCGTCCGTAATGAGCACATTGCCCGTGACACCGACGCTATAGAAGGCAGCTGCCTCAGCGCTGACAATGAGCGACTCTCCCACTGTCTCCACCTGGCATTCACCTATGGGAGCATCCTCGGCAGCCTGCACAGTGAAGCCCATAAGTGGCCCTTCGCTTCCGCTGAACACAGCTCCGTCAACGGAACTGATGAGGAGCTTGAGGTTGCCGTTCTCGAGAACATTGGCGATGACCTCATGCTGCTCAGAGCGATTGCGATAAAGGGTGCAGTCGGGGTTGCCATTCTCGTCGCAGGCCACGGAGAGTCCCTCTGGCAGGCGTATCTCAGCCTCAATGCAAGTCAGGTTCGTAGCGATGTTCCTCATGCGCAGTTCTACGGTAGCAGAGGTGCCGGGCATGAGGATGGCATCAGAGAGGAAGAGCACATTGTTGTCGTCTGCCCAGGCTGAGCCGCAGACAAGCGCAGCAAGCAGGGAAATATGTTTCAGTTTAGGGTTCATAGTGCATAGTTCAGCGTTAATCGCACAAATTGCGTTGCAAAGTTACGAATAAGCGGTGACAATACAAAATAAAACACGATTTATTTTCCATGTCAGGCAAAAGTTGCTCAGCCCGAAGGGCAAAGTCACGCTGGTGCGCAGGTGCGTCGCTCGGCTTTTAAAGGGTGAGGAGATAATCGCCTTTCGTTTTAAGTAACGCTCTTACGTGAAGGATGAGCAATTCCCACACGTAGGAAAGCCGACTCCCACGTGTAGGAAAAGAGACTCCCACGTGTAGGAATTTTGACTGACTGCAGTTCGGAGTATCAAGTCAGGGCTCGCGCAACCGACTATCGCGACATACAAAGCGAGAACTTTGCGGCCAATGCTGAGCATAAAGAGAAAGGGGAAGAACTGCGTATTGCGGTTCCTCCCCTTTGTTTGATTGTAAATCTCGAATTACTTTACCTTGGCAACAACTGCCTTGAAAGCCTCGGGATAGTTGACTGCGAGGTCAGCGAGCACCTTGCGGTTGATCTCGATGCCGGCCTTGTGCAGCAGACCCATCAGCTGGCTATAGCTGAGGCCCTCCATGCGGGCAGCGGCATTGA
>CAMJOE010000054.1:0-17394 GCA_946407485.1 uncultured Prevotellaceae bacterium
GGCGAGAACCCCAACGGCATCCCCAACAACCTGATGCCCTACATCACGCAGACCGCCATCGGCATCCGCAAAGAACTCGGCGTCTTTGGTGACGACTATGACACGCACGACGGGACGGGCGTTCGCGACTACATCCACGTCGTAGACCTCGCCAACGGCCATGTCTGCGCGCTCAAAGCCATCCAGGAAAACAAAGGCCTCGCCATCTACAACCTCGGCACGGGCCACGGCTACAGCGTCCTCGACGTCGTGAAAGCCTTCGAGAAGGCCAACGGCCTGAAGGTGCCCTACGCCATCAAGCCGCGCCGCCCGGGCGACATCGCCACCTGCTATTGCGACCCCGCCAAGGCAAAGCGCGAGCTGGGCTGGGAAGCAAAGTTCGGCATCGAAGAGATGTGCCGCGACTCGTGGCGCTTCCAGAAGAACAATCCAAACGGATACGAATAATACAAACAACTAAATAACCTTAGAAATGAAGCGATTAACTATCTCTTTCTTGACGCTCTGCTTTGCACTTATCGTAGCGGCAGAGCCAATCGGCAAGCGTGCTGCACTCTACACGGCAAAGGCGTACATGCTTGCCAAGGGCAAAAGCATAAGCCAGAACCAAACTCCCTTCAAGGCCTCCAGCAATGGAGTGACCCAGCAGAACGGCGAGGAGAATGCCTACTACTATGTCTTCAATGCCGGCGGCAACGACGGCTACGTCATCGTATCGGGCGACGACCGCGTGGAGCCTATTCTTGGCTACGTGGACCAAGGCTCGTTCGACCCGGAGAACATTCCCGAGAACATGCGGGAGATGCTGCAGATGTATGCCGACGAGATTAAATTCGTCATCGACAACGACATCCAGCAGGACGACCCCATCATCAAGAAGCGCAACAAGGTATCTGGCACGAGGCATAGCGTCGGCGAGATCCTGACAACGCGTTGGAACCAGGGAAAGCCCTACAACATCACTTGTCCCGACTACTACAAGGAGGACGACGAGAAGGAGACCACGGCACTTCCCAAGAGGAGCGGCCCCGCAACGGGTTGCACCGCCACGGCGATGGCTCAGGTGATGTACTTCTACAAATATCCCGAGAAGACGAAAAAGATTATTCCCGGATATTCCCTCACCTACACTTCAAAGAAAAACGGTTCGCAAAAGACGACCACTCTCCCATCCATTCCGAGGAGCGTCATCAAGTGGGACGACATGCAGGACATCTATGAGTGGGAAGACAATCACGTGGCCAATGCTCAAGACTCCGCAGTCGCAAACCTCATGCGCTATTGCGGCCAAGCCGTAAACATGCATTACGGCCCCTCTTCCGGCGCCAATTTCAGTGCCGAAGCCTACATCGACTACTTTGGCTATGACCAAAGAGCATGGGTGGGCGAGCGTCGCGACTTTAGCATCGACGATTGGTTCGATTTGATTTACAACGAGATAAGCCAAGGCTATCCCGTCCTGATGTCAGGTTTCTCGTCGGGTGGCGGCCATGCCTTCGTGCTGGATGGCTTCGATGGCGACAACCTCTTCCACCTCAACTGGGGATGGGGCGGCGGCAGCAACGGCTGGTTCCTCGTCGGCATCCTCAACCCGGGCGACAACAGCGGCATCGGTGCGAGCAGCAGCAGCGACGGCTATAGCATGAGCCAGCGCGCACTCTTCAACCTTCGCCTCCCCGGCACTCCCAAGTCTGAGGGCTATCTCTCCATCAGCGACGTGACCCTCATCAACTCGAGCATCAAGGCAAAGTTCACCAACAGGACTGGTTCCACTAATGGCTTCCATACCGGCATCGTGACGATTAAAGAGAACGGCGAGCTGGAGCTGGTTGGCACGAAGCTGAACATCCCGAGCATGACGAATGGCAGTTCGCAGACAAAGACATTCCAGATAGCAGGCAAGCTCCCCGAAGGCACCTACAAGCTCTCCCCAGCCAGCAAGCCCGCGAAAAGCGAGGAGTGGCAAGCTGAGTACGACTTCCAAAACCAATACATCGAAGCCGTCGTGGACAGCGAGGGAGCAGTCGTCCTGAACATGAAGAGCCCCATCCCGACCTACGAAAGCATCAGCATCGACACCATCACCTTCCCCGGCACACGCATCGCAGGGCAGAACCAGGAAGTCAAAGTCACGTTCCGCAACGAGGGCAAGGAGTACTACAAGACCATCTACCTCCTGGCAAGCAAGACGCAAGAAAAGATCTATGCCAAGAGCAAGTCCCAAGTTGCCATTCATGCCGGAGAGACGCTCGACATCTCATTCTTCTTCAAGCCCGAAGAGACAGGCACCTATAACCTCTGGTTCGCAACAGACGAAAAGGGCAACAACGTGATTGGAGAGGGTACGATGGAGGTCATCACGGAAGCAGAAGCCGTCAAGGCCAGTCTCACCGTCACCGAATACAAGATTACCAATCTCGTCAACGGATTTGTTTACGGCAATCGCCTTGTCGGTCAGGCAAAAGTCAGGAACAACAAGAACACCGATTTCCACGGACGCTTCCGGCTGACCATTTGGGTACAGTACGGCGGTTCGGGTTCCGCATGGGGCGGTACGAGCCGAACCTACGACACGGATATCCTTGCCGGCAAGGTTGCGACGGTCGACTTCACATTCGAGGACCTCGGCGAGAACAACAAGTACTACATCTCAGCCTCCTATGTCGACCAGGACGGCGAGTTGGGCAATGGCGGCGTTTGGGACCTCGGCGGCTGGACCATGAAGCCCGGACTGGCCATGTGGAAGAACGACGGCTCGGTAACGGGTAAGGAATACAAGTCGTCGATGACCACATCAGTCAGCGCTTGCGGCATATACGCCGATTGCAGCAGGAAAATCAACCGCATGTCGCCCAACAAGAACCCCAACACCATCTACGCCTTCGGCGAGCAAATGGTGCCGCCCGCCACGCTCACAGAATCGAACCTCGTGCACGGCAAGTACGCCAGCCACATCAACCTCTTTAGCGGCGAGCCGTATTACCTGCCCACGACCTTCAGGGCCGACAGCGCATCCTTCACCTACACCTTCCCCGCGACGGAAGCCGGAACCGGATGGCACGCCATCACCATGCCCTTCGAGGCGGACTCCATCTTCCTCGACGACGCACCCGTCACCCTCGACGACACCCTCAAGCACTTCTGGATCTACGAGTTCGTCATGGAGGGATATAGCGGCGAGGTAGTCTTCAAGCCGGCAACCCATCTGCGCGGCGGCACGCCCTACATCATCGCAGGCGACGCCACGATGGCCGGACGCTCCGTCGTCTTCCGCTCACTCGGCGTGCCCTTCTACAAGTCGGGCTCCGACAAGATGGTCGTCACGTCGGCTAACTACAAGTTCCACGGCAACACCTATGCCCCCAAGCTCAAGAATATCTACGTCCTGAACGGCGAGGGCACAGCCTTCGAGTACACCACCACCAACACGGAGCTCGAAGCCATGGCATCCTACTTCACGACGGTGCTGCCCGATAGCGTGGCTCCCGCCTCCATCGTACTGCCCGACGTACCCGTCCTTCCCATTCGGGAGGCGACGCTCGACGAGATGGCATCCGAGCCCATCATCAGCGGCACATACGACATGCTGACCCTCAAGCGCACATTCGAGGCAGGGCTCAACACCATCTGCCTGCCCTTCCAGGTGGACGACGTCGCAGCCATCTTCGGAGAGGGCGCACAGGCCTATGAGTTCTACGGACTGACGGGAAGCGACTTAGACTTCGTCAAGACAGAGAGCCTCGCAGCTGGCGTGCCCTACATCATCAGTCTGCCGGAAGCCATCGCAGACGACATCGTGCTCGCCAACGTCACCATCGACGAAGCAAACGTCCAGGCAGGGAGCGTCGACAAATACGGCACAAGCTTCCGCGGCACGTACACGCTCACCAGCTACGACACATCCTCGACGGGTCTCCGCAGGCTCAATGCCGACGGCACGCTCACAGGGCTCAGCCCCGACGAACTCGTCTGCGGCTTCCGTGCCGTCTTCTACATACCGACGGACGAAGAGGCATCGGTTCGGCTCTATGACGACGTGACGGGCATCGCCGCTCCCCTTGGCGACACGGCAACGGGGGCCGTTTACAACCTTGCCGGACAAAAGCTGAGCCATCCGCAATCCGCAATCCGCAATCCGCAATTGCGCAGAGGCGTTTACATCACGGGCGGCAAGAAGATAATCAAGAAATAAGAATTGAGCAAACTAAGAGCGAACCCTGCCACTCCGGCGGGGTTCGTTTGTTTTGTCAATAAGCCGATGTTGCTGAAAAAATCATCATCGCGACAATTATTCCGCGTTTTATTTGTAGCTTCCTTCAAAAAAATGTAACTTTGCAGCGCAATTGAATAAAACTGACAACAAAATGAAAAAGATTACCCTACTCATCTGCACCTTCCTCTCCCTTGCCGTTCTGGTGCCCGGCATCTCAACCCTGAAAGCTGAACCCATCGGCAAAAACGCCGCCCGATACACGGCCCGAGCCTTCATGCTCGCCAAGGGCAAACAGATCTCCGCGTCCAAACCCTCTCAAATGAAAGCTTCGGGTTACACCACCGCGGGCGACGAGAGCGAACAACCCTACTATTATGTATTCAATGCAGGCGATGATGGCGGCTACGTCATCGTGTCGGGCGACGACCGCGTGGAACCCATCCTCGGCTACGTGGACCAGGGCTCGTTCGACCCCGAGAACATCCCCGAGAACATGCGCTCGTGGCTGCAACTCTATGCCGACCAGATAAAGTTCATCATCGACAACGACATCCAGCCCGGCGACCCCCGCATCCAGAAGCCCAGCAAGGTGCAAGCCACGAAGCACAGCATCCCCGAACTGATGATGTCGCGCTGGAACCAGGGCAACCCCTACAACCTGACTTGCCCGCAGTACTACAAGGAGGACGGCACGCGGGCTCTGCCCGCATCGGGATGCGCCGCCACGGCGATGGCGCAAGTCATCAACTTCTACAAATACCCCGACAAGACAAAAGCACAGATTCCCTCTCACTCCAACACCTACACGCTCTCCAACGGCACGAAGAAGACGGTGACGGCCCGCGCCGTGCCCAAGAACACGAAGATTGACTGGGAGAACATGCGCGACACGTACAGCTGCGGCAGCGACCACGAACACGACCGCCCCGACACGGCTGTGGCCAACCTGATGCTCTATTGCGGCCAGTCGCTCAAGATGGGATGGGGAGGCTCCTCGGGTGCTGACACGTCAAGGTCGAGGGATGCGCTGGTCAACTATTTCGGCTTCGACGCAAGGGCCTTCTGGGCCGAACGCCCCAACTACACCATCGACGAATGGGCCAACATGCTCTACGACGAGCTGGAGGCGGGCTATCCCGTCCTCTATCGCGGACACTCATCGGGCGGCGGCCATGCTTTCGTGATTGACGGCTTCGACGGCGACAACCTCTTCCACGTCAATTGGGGCTGGGGCGGCGGCAGCAACGGCTGGTTCCTCATCAGCATCCTCAACCCGGGCGACACGAGCGGCATCGGCGCAAGCAGCAGCAGCGACGGCTACAGCATGACGCAGGGCGGATGCTTCAACCTACGCACACCCGACACGCCAAGAGAGTCCTACCTCACCATCAGCGACGTCTCCATCACGAACACGAGCATCAGGGCGAAGTTCACCAACAAGACAGGCGTGAAGGGCACCTTCCACACAGGCATCGTGATGCTCGACGAGAACGGCGGGCTGGCGCTTGTAGGCACGAAACAGTCCATTTCGGGCATGGCCGACGGCAACGCTCAGACAAAAACATTCCAGATAGCAGGCAAGCTGCCCGCAGGAACGTACAAGCTCTCGCCCGCCAGCAAGCCCTCGAAGAGCGAGACGTGGCGCGCCAAGTTCAACATGCACAACGAGTACATCGAAGCCGTAGTGGACAGCCTCGGCAACACCGACATCCACTTCCCCTACCCCACCTACGAGGACATCAGCATCGACACCATCACCTTCCCCGGCACTCGCATCGTGGGCAAGGAGCAGGAGGTGAAGGTGACGTTCCGCAACAACGGCAAGGAGTACTTCAAGACGGTTTACTTCCTCGCCAGCAAGACGCAAACGAAGGTCTATACCAAGAGCAAGTCGATGGTATCGGTGCGCTCGGGCGAGACGGTCGATGTGTCGTACTTCTTCAAGCCTGAAGAGACGGGCACCTACAACCTTTGGTTCTGCACCGACGAGAAGGGCAGCAACGTGGTGGGACAAGGCACGATGGACATCATCACCGAAGCGGAAGCCGTACAGGCCAACCTCTCCATCACGTCGTTCGACATCAAGAACCTCGTCAACGAAGCTGCTGTGGGCAAGCGTCTCATCGGTCAGGCCAAAATCAAGAACAACGGCTCGCAGCCCTACAACGCGAGCGTGAAGCTGCAGATATGGAGCCAGAAGGTCGGCAGCAGCACGGCCTACAGCGGTACCACGCGCTCCTTCCCCGTCAATATCGCACCGGGCAAGACGGGCGTCGTCGACTTCGAGTTCGACGGACTGAGCGAAGGCTACTACTACCGCATCAAGGCGATGTACTCCAATCAGGACGGCACGCTTGGCGGCGGCGGCATTTGGGACCACCGATGGGAGATGAAGCCCGGCATCCTGATTTGGAAGGCCGACGGCAGCGTTGACGGCAAGGCGTACAGCGCATCGATGAATGCCGGCACCACGACGGTGGGCTTCTTCGCCAACTGCAACAAGATAACCCGCCTGACACTCAACAGAAACAACCGCAACGTCATCTATGCCTTTGCGCCCGACATGACTCTGCCCAAGACGAACAATACCTTCAATGCCGTGATAGGCAATCATGCCGACCGCATCGACCTGGTTAACGACCAAGCATACTACATCCCCATCAGCTTCGATGCCGACAGCGCCTCCTTCACCTACACCTTCCCCGAGACGGAAAACGGGACGGGATGGCACGCCTTCACTATGCCCTTCGCCTCCGACTCCCTTCTGCTCGACAGCGTGCCCGTCGCGCTCACCGACTCGCTCAACCATTTCTGGATTTATGAGTTCAGTGCCGAAGGCAACAGCGGCGAGCCTATCTTCAAGCAGGTAACGGAGCTGAGAGGCGGCACGCCCTATATCATCGCGGGCGACTCCACGATGGCCGGGCGCTCGCTCGTCTTCCACGCACTCCGAGTGCCGTTCTTCAAGACCGGTTCGGACAAGATGCTCGTCACGTCGCCAAGCTTCAAGTTCCACGGCAACACGCTTCAGCCGAAGCTCAAGGAATGCTATGTCCTGAACGAGGAAGGCACGGCATTCGAGTACACCACCACCATCAAGACGCTCAACGCGATGGAGCCCTACTTCACGACAAACATCGCAGACACGCTGGCTCCCGCTCCCATCATCCTGCCCGACATTCCTGTCCGTCCCGTTCAAAAGGTGACGCTCGACGAGATGGCATCCGAGCCCGTCATCAGCGGCACGTACGACGTGCTGACCCTCAAGCGCTCGTTCGAGGCAGGACTCAACACCATCTGCCTGCCCTTCCGGGTTGACGACATCGCGGCCGTCTTCGGAGAGGGCGCAGCGGCCTATGAGTTCTACGGACTGACGGGCCATGAAATCGACTTCGGCAAGACAGAGAGCCTCGCAGCTGGGGTGCCCTATCTCATCCTCTTGCCCGAAGCCATCGCAGACGACATCGTCCTCTCCAACGTCACTATCGACGAGGAAAGCATCGAAGCAGGTTTCATCGAAAAATACGGCATAAGCTTCCACGGCACCTATCAGCCCCAAGAAATGGACAATGGGCAATGGATAATGGGCGACAAGCTGCTGAACGTCTTCAACGTAGCTGCTGATGCCACGCTCGCAGCAAGTCGCGAAGTGGGCGGCTTCCGCGCATTCTTCTGCCTGCCCGATAGCGAAGAGGGCTATACCATCCGCCTCTGGGACGATGCAACCGCCATCAGGGCTATTGCAAATGGGCAATGGACGGGCGACGATGAGACGTACGACCTGTCAGGCCGCAAAGTGGCAAACGGAAATCGGTTGAATGGCAAGTCGAAAGGCATCTTCATCACGAACGGAAAGAAAGTGCTGAAGTAGCCCGAGCTCACTTGATGCAGAATAAAAAAGGCGGCGTGTCTCACGACATGCCGCTTTTGCGTTAACTAAATAACTGAAGGTAAAAAGAATGTTTTGTCATCGAAATGACGGTGCGAAGATACGAAAAAAATCTAAACTCAGAACAAAGAACGACGAAAAAATAGCGAATAAAAGAAAAATTCTATAATTTCCGCGTAGTAATCACTAATCTTTTCATATCTTTGCACATTAAATAGGACATAAAAAACGACAATCATGACAGAGACGACAGGCAACATTGAAGAGAAGAAAAGCCTTAATTTCATAGAACAGAAGGTTGAGAAGGATTTGGCCGAGGGCAAGAACGGCGGACGCATTCAGACGCGTTTCCCGCCCGAACCCAACGGCTACCTGCACATCGGGCACGCCAAAGCCATTGCCCTCGACTTCGGCATCGCCGAGCAATACGGCGGCAAGTGCAACCTCCGCTTCGACGACACAAACCCCACGAAAGAGGACACGGAGTACATCGAGAGCATTGAACACGATATTCAGTGGCTCGGGTTCCAGTGGGACAATGTCTTTTACGCGAGCGATTACTTTCAGGAGCTTTGGGACTTTGCCGAGTGGCTCATCATGCAGGGACGTGCCTACGTGGACGAGCAGAGCGCAGAGGTCATTGCGCAGCAAAAGGGAACGACCACGAAGCCCGGCACCAACAGCCCCTTCCGCGACCGTCCGAAGGAGGAGAGCCTCAAGTTGTTCCGCTTCATGAATAGCGGAGAGGCAGTGCCCGGAACGCTTGTCCTCCGCGCCAAAATCGACATGGCGCACCCCAACATGCTCTTTCGCGACCCACTCCTCTACCGCGTCATGAACATCCCGCATATCAGGACGGGCAACAAGTGGAACGCTTACCCGATGTACGACTTCACGCACGGACAGAGCGACTATCTGGAGGGCGTGACGCACAGCCTGTGCACCCTCGAGTTCGTCGAGCACCGACCCCTCTACGACCTCTTCGTCTCATGGATGAAGGAGTGGACCCTCTCTATCTCCCCCTTAAAGGGGGAGGACAAGAAGTCTCCCTTTAAGGGAGATTTAGAGGGTCCTTACGACGGTCCGCGCCAAACGGAATTCAACAAGCTGAATCTCAGCTACACGCTCATGAGCAAGCGCAACCTGCTGGCTCTCGTCAAGGAGGGATTGGTGAGCGGATGGGACGACCCCCGCATGCCCACCATTTGCGGCTTCCGCCGTCGCGGCTACAGCCCCGAGAGCATTCGCGGCTTCATCAAGAAGATAGGCTACACCACGTTTGATGCCCTCAACGAGATGGCGCTCCTGGAGAGTGCCGTGCGCGAGGACCTCAACAGCCGCGCCATCCGCGTCAGCGCCGTGCTCGACCCCGTCAAGGTCGTCATCACGAACTATCCGGAAGGTCAGGTCGAGCAGCTCACCGCCATCAACAATCCCGAGAATGAGGCCGACGGAACCCACAAGATTGCATTCAGCCGCGAGATTTGGATTGAGCGCGACGACTTCCAGGAGGAGGCAGAGAAGAAGTTCATGCGTCTCGCTCCCGGAAAGGAAGTGCGACTCAAGAACGCATATATAATAATGTGTACCGGCTGCACGAAAGATGCGGAGGGTCGCGTCACCGAAATCCAGTGCACCTACGACCCCGAGAGCCGCAGCGGAATGCCTGGTGCCGACCGCAAAATCAAGGGAAAGACGCTGCACTGGGTCAGCTGCGAGCATGCCGTAAAGGCAGAAGTTCGCCTCTACGACCGCCTTTGGAAGGTGGAGAATCCGCGCGACGAACTTGCCGCCATCCGCGAAGCGCAGGACTGCGACGCGGTGACGGCCATGAAGCAAATCATCAACCCCGACAGCCTCACCGTACTCAAGGACTGCTACGTCGAGGAGTTCGCCGCCACGATGCAGCCGCTCTCGTATCTCCAGTTCCAGCGAATCGGCTACTTCAACGTCGATACGGAGAGCACGCCCGAGCACCTCGTCTTCAACAAGACAGTAGGACTCAAGGACACCTGGACGAAGAAATAGGCCATTCGTCAGCAAGCGTCGCCCCGCATCACAGGTGAAGCAGTTTGCAAGTTCATGTACTTTCAATTGCAAGTTCATGTACTTTCAATTGCAAGTTCATGTACTTTCAAAGGACTCAACGTGAAGGATTGGCAAAGACAACGGGCAAAACCGTCCGCCACGACGCAGAATAAAGGGCAATGCTCAATGATTCAATGGTCAATATTCAATGTTCAATGTTGAATAAACAAGAATGGAAGACAGCAACAAGTACTATCAGTCGCGGCATTTTCTGAGGTTGCTTCATCGCTACGAAAAGGCAATCGCAGAGGGGCAGACGCCTTATATGGAGGCGGACGAGCTGACCGATATTGCCGAATATTACATGACGGGCAAGCAGGACGCCAAAGCCAACCAGGCCATCAAGGCGGCAATCGACATGCACCCTGACAGCGTCGACCCGCAGATCTTCCTTGCCAGGCAACGATTGTACTACGGGCAGCTCGACGAGGCACGCGACATCATCGACGCCATCACCGAACAGGACGACCAGGAAGTCATCTACATCCGGGCCGAGCTTCTCATCAAAGAGGGGCATGCCGACAAGGCGTCCGACTTCCTCCTTCTGCAAATGGACGCCATGCAGGACTGTCTCGACACCTATCTCTACGACTGCGTCTCCATCTTCATGGACTACGACAAATGGGAGCTGGCAGGTCAATGGCTCGAGCACCTCAAGTCCGCCTACCCCACCCATCCGCGCGTACCCATCATGGAGGCTGAAATAGATATGGGCCTCGACGACTACGAGGACGCCTACACACTGCTGAAAGAGATTCTCGAAAAAGAACCCTACGACTCAGAAGCCTGGAATCTCCTGGCCGAGACATGCATCGCGCTTGAGAAGTTCACCGAAGCCCTCGAGGCTGCCGACTTCGCGCTCGCCATCAATCCAAAGGACAGCAATGCCGTGCTGATGAAGGCAAATGCCTTTATGCAAGCCGACAAGATGCCCGAAGCCATTGAACACTACAAGAAATACCTCATCAGCCGGCCCGACGACTTCAGGGTTCAGATTTCGCTCGCCATTTGTCTGAGCAGCGAGGAGCGCTATAAGGAGGTGCTTTCCGTGCTCTCGCAAGCAGAGCCGAGTGCAATGGAGTTGCCCGAGAAGAAGTCCGAGCTGTCGCAAATCTACCAGTTGATGGCGTTCGCCCAATGTCGTCTGAACAAGATTCCCGAAGCCATCGACCTCATCAAGAAAGCGTGGGACTACTGCGAAGAAAGTCAGCGATGGCGGTGCGCATTGACGGAAGGCGACATCTACCTGCAAGCGGACCAGGCCAAGCGGGCAGAAGACAGCTTCACCTATGCCCTTGAGAAAAGCGGCGACAAGGGCGAGACGCTCTTCAACATTGCCCTCTCCTACGGCAATGCTGGCTATAACGACGTCGCCATCGACCTGCTCGAGGACGTCTGGACGCTCTACGGAACAGAAGAGGGAAAGTTTGTCGTGCCCTACATCGCGAATTACTATCTCCGCAAGAACGACATGGAGCACTTCCTCACTTACCTCCAGCTCGCCCCCTTCTGCGACCGCGAATCCACGTACGTCCTCTTCCACGACCGCTTCCCGGGTGTCACCCCCGAGGACTACTATGCATACGCCTTCAAGGAAGTGCACGGAACCTTCCCAAAACCTATCGACCCAAGCGACTTCCTCTAAGGCCGCCTCACGGTCCGCCTGCCGACAACGAAGCCCTTCGATTGAATATGAAAAAGCTCGTATATGTAATTGTGACGCTGCTGCTGCTTGTGTGGTCCCGCCCGAGCTCAGCACGCATCACCTGCGGCCCCTTGGTGGGCGAGCACATGGTTCTGCAGCAGCAGACCGACGCGCGCCTTTGGGGATGGACCGACCGCGGGACGGGCGCGACCGTGACACTTCGCACCTCTTGGAACAAGACGCGACAGAAGGTCAAGTCGGATGCCAATGGGCGCTGGGAGTTTCGCGTCCCGACACCCAAAGCCTCGTTCGAGCCGCAGACCATTATCATCAGCGACGGCGACGGACAACAGGTCATCTCCGACGTCCTCATCGGAGAGGTATGGCTCGCCAGCGGGCAGAGCAACATGGAGATGCCGCTGCACGGCTTCCAGGGCTGCCCGGTGGAGAACAGCGCCCTCCACATCCTCGAGTCCATTCGATACAAAGGACGCCTGCATTTCAGCACGGTAGCCTTCTCCCCCCATCCGGAAGAGGTCGATACGGTGACGGCAGTCTGGCAGGACTGCATGCCGCAGACCGCCCGCGACTTTTGCGCCGCAGGTTATTTCTTTGGCATTCGCCTGACCGAAGCCCTTGGCTGTCCCGTCGGCATCATCAACAGTTCGCTGGGCGCCACGCGCGTTGAGGGCTGGACGCCCCCCAGCATCGTCAGCACCTATCCGGGCGAAGACCTCACCTCCGAAACCTATTTGGGCGCCCATCTCGTCCGCCCGTCTTATAACGTCAATCGTGCCTTGCCATCCGTCTTCTACAATGGCATGATTCATCCCCTCGAGCCGTACACCATCCGCGGATTCCTTTGGTATCAGGCCGAAGCGAATATCAACAGCCCCGAGGTCTATACGGAGCGGTTCGTCCGTATGGTTCAGAGCTGGCGCGAGCGCTGGGGGCTGGGCGACTTGCCCTTCTACTATGTCGAGATATGTCCCTACGACTACTATTGGGCACGCGATAAGGCGACGGCCGCCCTCATGCGCGAGGCTCAGCTGCGAGCCAGCGAGATGCTGCCCCATATGGGTATGGTCTGCACAAACGACCTCGTGAAGGACTACGAGTATTGGCAAATACATCCCTGCATGAAGAAGGAGGTGGGCGACCGCCTTTGCCTGTGGGCGCTCGGCGATACGTATGCCATGCCGGGCATCGACTATCGCTATCCCATTTACCGCTCGATGGAGATAGAGACGACATCACGAGGCAAGCAGGTACGCCTCACTTTCGACAATGCCGAGGATGGTTTCAACCGCAATGTTGATATAGCAGGCTTCGAGATGTGCGGGCCCGATAGCGTTTGGCACAAAGCAGCAGCCGGGATAAGCGGCAAGCAGGTGACCGTCCGCTGCGACGACGTGGCCGAACCCGTCGCCGTACGTTACGCCTTCAAGAGCTTCCAGCCAGGCAACCTGAAGGCAAACTCGGGACTGCCCGTCATCCCGTTTCGGACGGACAAGTTCTAAGTTAAATAAATTCGGGAGTTAATGAAGTCAAAGAAGTTAATGAAGTTAAAGGACGATACCGTCGGGATGTGGAGGACTCTTAGTTGGCAATTCAGCAGCAAAGTCTATTGTCCTTTAACTTCCCCAAGCGAGCGCAAGTGAGCTAACTTCTTTAACTTCTTTAACTCCCCTGAAAAACGAAACATCCTAAACTTAATTATAATATCTAACGACATGAAAAAGATTGCATTGATGTTGATGGCGCTATTGGCGATGAGCCTCAACGCCAGTTCACAAGTTGGCAAACAAAAGACAGCCAAGGAGAAGAAAGTATTGGTTGCCTATTTCTCCGCGACGGGGACCACGAAGGCTGTGGCGGAGCGACTGGCAGAAACGACAGGCGGCACCTTGCACGAAATCAAGCCGCAGCAGCCCTATACGGAAGCAGACCTCAATTGGCGCGACAAGCAGAGCCGCACCACTCTGGAGATGCAGGACAAGACATCCCGACCGGCCATCACTTCCAAGCTGAAGAACGTGAAGGACTATGACCTCGTCTTTGTCGGTTTCCCCATCTGGTGGTACACCTGCCCTACTATTATAAATACCTTCATGGAAGCATACGACTTCAAGGGAAAGACCGTGGTTCCCTTCGCCACTTCGGGCGGAAGCGACATCAAGAAAGCATGCGACGACCTAAAAGACGCCTATCCCGACGTCCGCTGGAAAGACGGGAAGCTGCTGAACCGCGCATCGAAGAAGGACTTGGAGGAATGGGTCAAGACGCTGTGAGCCATCGCCCCGAGCGTTAGCGCAGCATCCCCGAGCGGCACAAACGGCATGAGATGCCCGTGGGCAGCTTGCTCGCGGGGGGACACGAATCCACGCAATCGGTTTTGTTTATGGTAAAGACGACAGAGAAGACGGCAGGCGAGGCGACCAAGATGACCATCTGGGGCTTGCTGAAAAACATACTGCCCTACGTGCTGCCCTATCGCGGGCTGGTGGCCGTCACGTTGCTGCTGACGCTCGTAGGCTCGCTGATGGCTCAGGTGAATGCTGTGGTGCTCGACCGCGCCGTGGACCGCATCAACGCCCTCATTCAGACGCCGGGCGGCTTCTCGTGGGGCAGCGCCGTGAGCATCCTGACCGTCATCAGCATCATTCTGCTGGGCAAGGAGGTGGTGGCAGCATTGGTCACCTTCTTCCAACGTTACTATGGCGAGCGCATGCGCATTCTCGTCAGCCAGGACCTCTCGTTGAAGGTGGTGGAGCGAGTGCTGTCGTTTCGCATGGCATTCTTCAGCGCCGAGGGCAACGAGACGGGGCGCCTGCAGTCGCGTATCGACAGGGGTATCATGAGTTTGAGTAACACCGTCAACAACTTCTTCATCGAAATTCTTCCCCTCTTCACGAGCGCCGTGCTGGCACTTGCTCTCATGTTCATCGCCAATGTTTACGTGGGACTTGTTGCGCTGTGCATCGTGCCCATCTATTTCTATGTCACATACATTCAGGCGGGACGCATGAAGGGTGGCCGGCGCAGCATCTTCAGCGGCCATCAGGCTGTCAGCCAGGGCATATTGAGTATCATCGAGAGCATCAACGTCATCAAGTCGTTCAACCGCGAGCAGATAGAGGCCGACCGACAGGCAAACCTGCAGCGCACCATGACGGGGCTGCAGCTGAACATGCGTAAACAGAGCTACATGTTCGGCGGTCTGAAGAGCTTTCTCGAGCAGATCGGGACGGTGCTCATTATCATACTGACGGCCTACCTCGTGCTTATCGACTACCCCGGCATGAGCATCGGCAAGATCATGTATCACGTAATGCTCTTTGCGAATGTCAGCGCGCCCATCCGCCAGCTTCACCGCATCTACGACGACATGAACGATGCCCTCATCTATGCCGAAGGCTTCTTTGGCATCCTGCAGGCAGAGGACCAGAAGGAGCCTACCGGTAGGCATCGTCCCGCTGAGGTGGGAGGTGACTTTGAGCTTAGTCATGTGGACTTCACCTACCCAGGCGGGACGCACGCCCTGACGGACGTCTCGATGCATATCGAAAGCGGTAAAATCACGGCGCTCGTCGGCTTGAGCGGTGCAGGCAAGACCACTATCGTCAACCTGCTCGACAAGTTCTACCAGCCCCAGGGAGGCGTCATCAAGCTCGACGGCACCGACCTGAACCAGTGGGACACGCGGTGGCTTCGCGAGCACATCGGGCTGGTGTTGCAGAAGAACCACATATTCGACGGGACCATCGAGGAGAACATCAAGTACGGCAATCCCGAGGCGACCCACGACGACGTGGTATGGGCAGCCCGACAAGCCTTCCTCTACGACCAGGTGGCGCAGCTGCCGAACGGCTTCGACACGTCGGCACTTCAGCTCAGCGGCGGCCAGCAGCAGCGCGTCGCTATTGCACGCATGTTCATCAAGAACCCACCCATCATCTTCCTCGACGAGCCAACCGCAAGCCTCGATGCCATTGCCACGGAGCAGATAAAGGCAAGCATCGACGCCATCAAGCAGGGGCGAACTGTCGTCATCATTTCTCACAACATCGGCCAGATCATCGATGCCGACCAGATTTATGTGCTCGAGCACGGCCGCGTGGTGCAGTCCGGCACCCCCGACGAGGTCTATAGGCAGGGCGGGCTCTACAAGGACATCTTCGACGCCAGCGCCCGAAGCATGAACGTGGGCAAGATAGCGGACACCATCTCGGGCGCATGACGTCAGGACGCTTTGTGAGGCGTCGAAAGTTCCTTGCTGTAGCGTCGGCAGTTCCTTGCTGTGGGAAAGGCCGCTCCTTGCTGTAGCGTTCGCAGTTCCTTGCTGTAGCGTCAGAATTTCCCTCTAAAGGGAGACTGTTGGGCATCGAAAAGGTGAAAAGGTGATAAAGTAAAAAGGAAAATAATGAAAGGTAATGATATAGTAGTTGGCACGCTTTTCGGTTAGCTGAAAGAGCTAAGGCGAGTAAAGATGAAGGCTGAAAGCCTGAAAAGAACATAGGCGGGGGTGAAACCCCCGTAAAGGAGATACTGTAACATCTTAGTGCTGAAAGCACGACAGAACATCAGAAATCTCTCCACCCCTTCAGGGTTCCGTTTACCGCTCGCACTCGTTACGGGGGTTACACCCCCGCCTGTAGTCTTTCCAGCCTTTCAGGCTTCCATTGTGCCAACTGCAATATTGTTTCCTAATGAATAGTTAATAACGAGACATGAAAAGAATAGCCATTACGCTGAGCCTGGTGCTGTCCCTCATCACCTGTCTTGCTCAATCAAAGAAGACCTACGATGTGGCGGCCTACCTCTACCCCGCCTATGCTGCCGACGACCCGCGGCTGCGACCCTTCTGGCCCACGGGAATGGGCGAATGGGAGACGGTGATGACGATGCAGCAACGCAACCCGGGCCACTACTGGAAGCGGCGGCCCCTGTGGGGATACGTCAACGAGGCCGACCCCGCCGTGATGGAAATGGAGATAGAACAGGCCACCAGCCACGGCGTGAACGTTTTCATCTTCGACTGGTACTGGTTCGACGAGCGTCCCTTCATGGAGACCACGCTCACCAATGGTTTTCTGAAAGCCGCCAACTCGGGCAAGATGAAGTTCTACCTCATGTGGGCCAACCACAACGTTGAGAACTACTGGGACACGCGCATCGCTCACCTCGGCGAGAACAACATCATCTGGCGCGGAGGCGTCAGCCGAGAAGCGTTCGAGAAGATGTGCCGACGCAACATCGAGCTCTTCTTCCGTCAGCCGAACTATTATAAGATAGACGGTAAGCCCGTGTTTATGATTTACGAGCTCACGACCTTCATCGATGGCGTCGGAGGCGTGGAGCAGGCCGTCGATGCACTGAAGTGGTTCCGAAAGGAAGTGAAGAAGGCGGGCTTCCCCGACCTCGAACTGCAGTTCACCATGTGGGCTCCGCAGTTCAATTACAGCGGATTCGATGCGGCAAAAACCGACAAGCCGCGCGACGAATTCGTCAGGAAACTCGGGTTCAACAGCATGTCGCACTACCAGTTCTGCCATTTCA
>CAMJOE010000055.1:0-17371 GCA_946407485.1 uncultured Prevotellaceae bacterium
AGCGCTTTGCACACCGCTACTACGACGAGGTGACGGTGGGCATCGACTTCACGGCGCGCGACCTGCAGGAGGAGCTGCGACAGAAGGGACTGCCCTGGGACCTATGCAAGGGCTTCGACGGGAGCGCAGCCATCGGCAAGTGGATGCCGCTCTCTCGCTACGGGAAGGACATCCAAGACCTGCACTTCCACCTGCTCCGCAATGGCGAACAAGTGCAGGAGGGATGCACGAAGGACATGCTCTTCGGAGTGGACAGGCTGGTGAGCTTCATCAGTCAGTTCTTCACGCTCAAGACGGGCGACATCATCTTTACCGGCACACCCGTCGGTGTCGGCCCAGTCAGCGTGGAAGACCACCTGGAGGGCTACCTCGAGGGCGAAAAGGTGCTGGAGTTTAATGTGAAGTAAAGACAATGGACAACGGACAACGGACAACGGACAATGGACAACAGATAACAGACAACGGACGTCAATTTTCAATGTTCAATGTTCAATTTTCAATTTTCAATGATAAAACATAAGTAGTACATGAAAAGACTTTTCACCATACTGATGCTTGCGCTGGCGGTGCAGGCTGTCGTGGCTCAGCAGGAGCTGGCGTTTACCAGCCTCGACTGGAACGAGATGAAGATTGACTCCGTATTGCCCGTCTATACAGAGGTCGTGCCTCTGCAGACGGACTACAAGACGCACACCTACACCGTCTCGCTGCTCTACCCGGAATACGCTCCGCTGAGCGGCAAGGAGGCAGAGGTGGCAGAGCGTTTTGACAGCCTGCTGAGCGAGACGATTGACGTGGAGACGTTCGTCGGCATCGAGCGCGGCAAGGGCTTGCTCGACATCTCCTTCATCCCCATCCGCCGCCAAGGCTCTAAGTACGAGAAGCTGGTCAGCGCACAAATCGTCATCAACGCACAGCACACCGGGCGTCTCAATGCTCCCAGGCAGCGGGCAGAGGGCGAGAGCCGCTACGCCGCCAACTCCAAGCTGGCAAGCGGCAAGTGGGTGAAGGTGAGCATTACGGCGGACGGACTCTACCAGTTCTCACGCGCTTCGCTCAAGAAGATGGGCTTCACCAATCCCGAGAACGTGCATCTCTACGGCTTTGGCGGCCACCTGCTGCCCGAGTTGATTCGCGAAGGCACACACTACGACGACCTGGTCGAAGTGCCTCTCTACTACAACAGTCAGACAGACAGCTGGATCTTCTGGGGCAACGGATTGGTCTATTGGAACAACGACGACCGCGTTTCCAACACGTTCGCTCGCCAGGCCTGCTATTTCCTGACGCAGGAAGACGCGCCCTCCACGATGGAGACGCTGACGGCCACCCCGGACCTCCCCCGGCAGGCATACAACACCACAAGGGCTCATACGCTCCACGAGAAAGATGAGTTCGCATGGCACCACCTCGGGCGTCACCTCTTCGAGGGCGAGAACTACGGCTCCAGCAACTCACACAGCTATTCCCTCTCCGCCATCGACCCCGTCGGGAACGGCAAGCTGACAGTCGTCTTCACGGGTAACGACCCCATCATGAACGTCGTCAATGTCAGCATCAACGGCGCGGCAACAGGTTCGTTCAACATTCAGCCCCCGGGCGACTACATCTACGGAACCTCCACCACACGCAACTACGACCTGACCGAGCAGGGCACACCCGCCACGCTCAAGGTCAGCCTTCGCTCGGACGCAGGCAAGAAGGCACACCTCGACTACCTTGCCTACAGCTACGACCGCAATATCAGCACCGCCACCAACGGCTATGTCGATTTCACCCATCCCGGCAACCAACCGGCACGGTTCAATATCACAGGCTCGAACATCAAGGTCATCCGCACGGGCCGTCTGGGAGCGAAGGACGCCCTCGTGGCTGGCACGCAGGAAGGCAACACCTACACCATCAACGTGGATAACGGAGGAGAGCACTATGTGGCTTTCAACACAAGCCATGCCTTCCCCGAACCCTCGTTAGTGGGTAACGTCGAGAACCAGAACCTCCACAGCCTCGACAGCCTTGACATGGTCATCATTATCCCGACGAGCGGCAAGCTGCGCGCCGAGGCACAGCGTCTGGCCGACGCCCATCTGAAGTACGACAGCCTCCGCGTTGGCGTCGTCCGTGCCGACCAGATATATAATGAGTTCTCCAGCGGCACGCCCGACCCGACGGCCTATCGCCTCTTCATGAAGATGCTCTACGACAGGGCAGCCAGCGACGACGTGGCACCACGCTACCTCCTGCTCTTCGGCGACGGCGCATGGGACAATCGCATGCTCTCCGCATCTTGGCGGAATAGCGACCCCGACGACTACCTCCTCTGCTACGAAAGCGAAAACAGCTTCAGCGACACCAAAAGCTACGTCATGGAGGAATATTACGGCCTGCTCGACGACGGCGAAGGCTACAATCCGCTTCGCGAGAAGACCGACATCGGCGTAGGCCGCTTCCCAGTCACCATGGCTTCATCTGCCAAAATCATGGTGGACAAGAGTATTGCCTTCATGAGCAATCACAATGCCGGCCCATGGAAGAACCTGGTTTATTACTTGGGCGACGATGGCGACCAGAACGAGCACATGAAGTATGCCAACAACGTGGCAGAGAACACGATATCGAAGTACCCGAAGATAGAGGTACACAAGATTATGTGGGACGCTTACGTCCGCGTCAGCTCGGCAAACAGCAACACCTATCCCGAGGCAGCAAAGCAGATAAAGAAGCAAATGGCCGACGGCGCCTTGGTGATGAACTATACAGGCCACGCTGGCTCGCACACCTTCAGTCATGAATACGTTATCTTGCGCGAAGACTTCGAGTCGATTAGGAGCACGAAACTGCCGCTCTGGGTGACTTGTGCCTGCGACGTCATGCCTTTTGACGCGTATGGCGACAATATCGGAGAGACCGCCGTGCTCAACCCGATTGGTGGCGCTCTGGCCTTCTACGGCACGACACGTACCGTCTTTGCCAGCCAGAACTTCAGCATGAACCGATACTTCATGCAATACCTCTTTGCCAGCGAGAACAAGAAACGCAATCGCCTCGGCGATGCCATCCGTTTGGCGAAGAACAGCATCATCAGCGATGGGCGAGAGGCCGGTTACCTGGAGAACAAGATTCAGTATGTGCTGCTCGGCGACCCTGCCCTCACTATCGGCAACCCGCTGCAGAACATCGTCGTGGACAAGATAAACGACCATGACGTGAACGGCATACCTATCCCCCTCAAAGCCGGCGAGCGCGTGAAGCTGTCGGGACACGTCGAGCAGGCTGACGGCACGACGATGACCAGCTTCAACGGCATCGTCTATACCCGCCTCTTCGACAACCTGGAGACCATCGTCTGCCGCAACAACGCCGGAGCCAACGAGGCATTTACCTATACCGACCGCGGCGGCCTGCTCCACGAGTCGCAGGACAGCGTGCGTGCTGGCCTGTTCAGCGAGGAGTTCATTGTCCCCGTCGATATCAACTTCAGCAATGAGGCCGGCCGGCTCGTCTTCTATGCCATCGACACGACAACCGGCATCGAAGCCAACGGCTACAACGAGGACATCCCGCTTGGCGGCATGGTGGACAACACGGATTTCGACAAGGACGGCCCCCAGATATTTGCCTACCTCAACGACGAGAACTTCCAGAACGGCGGCACAGTCAATGCCACACCGCTCTTCGTGGCACAGCTCACGGATGCCAGCGGCGTCAGCTCCAGCGGCAATGGCATCGGCCACGACCTGCTGCTGTGTATCGACGGACGAAGCGACATGACGTACAACACCAACGAATACTATACGCACGAGTTCGGTGACTTCACCCGAGGCACCGTCGCCTACAACATCCCGGCCCTCGAGAACGGTGCGCACACACTTACCTTCCGCGCCTGGGACGTGCTGAACAACACGAGCCAGACCAGCCTCGACTTCGTGGTGGACGACGGCTTGAAAACCAACATCGTACGCCTTATGGCGAGCCAGAATCCTGCCATCTCGAGCACCAACTTCATGGTAAGCTACGACCTGCCCGGCAGCGATTGCGACTTCGTGGTCGAGGTGTTCGACTTCTCGGGGCGCTGCATCTGGAGGCACGAAGAGAGCAGTTCGGGCGAGCGCGGCGTCTATACCGTGACGTGGAACCTTACCAACGGAGCGGGTGCCAAGGTTGATACGGGCGTCTATCTTTATCGCTGCAGAGTGAGGTGCGGACAGAGCAAATGGACATCAAAGACACAAAAAATCATAGTCCGGAACAATAAATAAGCCTCCTGCGCAGTTATTATAGAGTATGAAAGCACATAGAATCATCCGCATCCTGTTGCTGCTCCTTGCATGCAGCGCAGAAGTTGTCCTTGCGCAGGACAAGCAGAATATGTTCAACCCCGTGAACACGAGCGTTACGTCGCTTGCCATCGCACCCGACGCCCGCGCCGGTGCCATGGGCGATATCGGTGCAGCCACCGAGGCCGACGTCTATTCGCAGTACTGGAACCCTGCTAAGTACCCGTTCAACATCGCACGTGCCGGCGTCGGTATCAGCTACACGCCGTGGCTGCGCAAGTTGGTGAACGACATCAACCTTGCCAACCTGACGGGCTTCTACCGCATTGGCGACTACAGCGCCGTGCACGCATCTCTGCGCTACTTCAGCCTGGGCGAAGTCTATCTGGCTGATATGGACGACATGACCATCAAGCCCTACGAGATGGCGATTGATGCAGGCTATAGCCGCATGCTCAGCGAGACGTTCTCCATGGCCGTCAACCTGCGCTTCATCCTTTCCGACATCAAGTACGACTACACAGCCGAGAGCAGCGCCGGCAAGGCATTCTCTGCCGACATCGCACTCTATCGCCTGGGCTACTTCATGGCAGGCAACCGCGAGTGCAGCTTCGGCTGGGGTCTCAATATCAGCAATATCGGCTCGAAAATCTCCTACGGAGGCAGCGACAACTCTGAGTTCATCCCCACCAATCTGCGCTTGGGTATGAACCTGACCATCCCGTTCAACGAGTACAACAAATTCAGCATTGGCGCCGACCTGAACAAGATGCTCGTGCCCACGTACCCCAAGCAGAACGAGGACGAGGCAGACGAGGACTACGAGGAGCGCGTGCAGAAGGACTACTACGACGTGTCGTCCATCGCCGGCATATTCAAGAGCTTCGGCGACGCACCCAATGGCTTCAAGGAAGAGATGCAGGAGATACAGTGGAGCTTCGGTGCCGAGTACACCTACAACGACCGCTTCATGCTCCGTGCCGGTTACCATCACGAGGCCGAGAACAAGGGTAACCGTAAGTACTTCACCGTCGGTGCAGGCTTCCATATGAGCGTCTTCTCCATCGACGCCTCCTATGTCTTCTCCACCGCTCAGAGCAATCCTCTGGACCAGACTATGCGCTTCTCCCTCGGCTTCGACCTCGACGGCATGCGCGACCTCTTCGGGAAGATGAGGAGAAGATAAGAAGACATATACTATTTAACTATTTACGATTTACGATTTATTTACGATTGAACTATTGAGTTATTTATAGGAAGCAATAACTAAATCACTAAATAGTCAATAAATAGTAAATCGTAAATCGTGAAATCGTAAATAAAATGATAAGGGTTGGCTTCGGATATGACGTCCATCAACTGGTTGAGGGACGCGAGTTGTGGCTTGGCGGCATACGCTTCGAGCATTCGAAGGGGCTGCTGGGGCACAGCGATGCCGACGTCCTGATACATGCCATCTGCGATGCCCTGCTGGGGGCTGCCAACATGCGCGACATCGGCTACCATTTCCCCGACAACAGCGAGACTTTCCATAACATCGACAGCAAGATTCTGCTCCGCAAGACGGTGGAGCTCATCGCCACAAAGGGCTACCACGTCGGCAACATAGATGCAACCATCTGTGCCGAGCGGCCGAAGCTGAAGGCACGTATCCCCGAGATGCAGCAGTGCCTGGCCGAGGTGATGGGCATCGACGCAGACGACGTTTCCATCAAGGCCACGACGACAGAGAAGCTGGGCTTCACAGGGCGCGAAGAGGGCATCTCGGCCTTCGCCACAGTACTGATTAATTCATAATATTTAATTCATCAAGTTTTTGAAGTTAAGGAAGTTAAAGAAGTTAAAGGAGTTAAAGGACGATACCTTTGGATGCGACGTGCATTCTGTGCCGGATTGGGCTGCAAAAGCTATTGTCCTTTAACTTCCCCAAGCGCGCAAGCGCGATAACTTCCTTAACTTCTTTATCTTCCCCCAAAAGCACGTCATCCGAATCGTGAATTGTGAATTATGAATTCCTCCAAGCGCATCGAGTACATCGACCTTGCAAAGGGCATCTGCATCTTCCTGGTGGTGCTGGACCACCTTTCTGTAGGTAAGTACTTCTCGGGCGGTGACTATCCCATGAACGACATCTTCATGCAGACGAGGATGCCGCTTTATTTTATCCTTTCGGGCTTATTCTTCAAGGACTACGACTGCGGAATCCGCGAGTTCCTTCTGCGAAAGACGAACCGCATCCTTGTTCCCTACCTCTTCTTCATGATTATGTACCGTGCGCTGGCATTGCTGGTGTCCGCCATCACGGGCATGGACACGACCACCGCCAACGTCACGGGCATCTGGGCGCCACTCTGGTTCCTGCTTTGCCTGTTCTGGATGAACGCCATCTTCGTCACATTTTATTATATCGTCAAATGCTTCATTCCGAGCGGCTTGACGGCGGACGTGGCGCTGGGCGCCTGCGTGCTCGCCATCGGCATTGCGGGCTACTACGCCGGCGACTTGCCTCTCAACATCGGCACGGCCATGACGTGTCTGCCCTTCCTTTGGATAGGCTATCTCCTGAACAGGCGTCTGCACCTCTTCCAGCAAAGGATACCCTGGTGGTGCGGACTGCTGAGCGGCATCGCCCTGCTGGCTGCGCTCCACTTCCTCTATATGGGAGATAACTACTTCTATCTCAACGACTACGACGTTCCTTTGCCTTTCATTTACCTTTGCGGCCTGATGGGAACGCTCGCCATACTGATGCTGAGCCGCGTCATCAAGTGGCTGCCCGTCATCTCCTACATCGGGCGCTACTCCATCATTGTGCTCTGCACCCACATGGCTGTGATGAAAGTCGTCCTCGCCCTGCTCAACCTTTTGCCAGAGGATAGCGGAACGTCTTGTTGGTCAACGCTTTGGCAGAGCAATGCCGTGCAGAGCTGGACGGTCCTGGCACTCACGATAGCGGGCTGCATGTTCTGTTGCTGGCTCCTTCACAACTACCTGCCGTGGTTCACGGCACAGAAGGACTTGATAACCTTCAAGCATAGAGAAGACAAACGCCACAGCAAGGATTAGCCGACGCTTGCTGTAGGAAAAGCCGACGCTTGCTGTAGGAAAAGCCGACGCTTGCTGTGGGAAAGGCTGATGCTTGCTGTAGGAAAGTCCGACGCCACTGCAAGCGTTTTCCCTCGTCAGTTTTTGAGTTCAAAACTCAGGCTGTATGGGGCGGCGCTTTTCTCTGTCCCCAACTGCTTATTCGGCTGGTCGGACATCTGAAGAGAAAGCGTGCCGCCGGAGGTCAACTCCTTATAAGTGATATAGTTTCGTGTGAGGGGCTGGCCGTTCAGGCTGCGGCTCTCGACGTACACATTGTCTTTCCCGTTGTCTTTCGCCTCGATGACGAACTGCTTGCCATCTTCCATCGTGATGGTGGCACGGCGGAAAAGCGGACTGCCGAGCACATACTGGTCGGTGCCTGGCGTGACGGCGTAGAGCCCGAGTGCTGACAAAACGTACCACGAACTCATTCCGCCCTGGTCCTCGTCGCCGGGAAAGCCGTCGGGCGTGCTGTGATAGAGGCGGTCCATAATTTGGCGAACCCAGTATTGTGTCTTCCAGGGCTGGCCGGCATAGCTGTAGAGGTAGGGCATGTGTTGTATGGGCTGATTGCCGTGAGCGTATTGCCCCATGTCGGCTATCTCCATTTCCGTCATCTCGTGTATCTTGCCGCCATACCAGCCCGGCTTTACCGTGCCGGGTTGCGAGAAGACGCTGTCCATCTTTTGACAAAAGGCTTCGTCCGAACCGAAGAGTTCGATGAGGCCCTGCACATCGTGAAAGACACTCCAGATATAGTGCCAGGCATTGCCCTCGGTGTATGGTCCGCCCCACACCAGCGGGTCGAAAGGCTCCAGCCACTTGCCGTCTTTGCCTCTGCCACGGAAGAACTTCGTCTCCGAATCCCATAGATTCAGGTAGTTGCGCAGCACTCTCGCGAATATCCTTTCATAGAACTTGTTGCCACAGCTACGGGCCAGCGTCCACGCGCACCAGTCGTCGTAGGCATACTCAAGCGTTTGCGTGACGCTGCCATGCGATTCGGGGAAGGTGACGTAGCCCAGCTGCCAGTACTCCTTCCAGCCTGCGCGACCATTGGCACCGCCGAGAGGGCCCTTGTTCATCGCCTCGTGGGCGTATGCTGCCAAAGCAGAATCGGGGTCGAAAGTGCGGATGCCTTTGGCCCAGGCATCTGTCAAAAGCGAGATGCTATGATTACCGCACATGCCTCCCGTCTCGCCAGGACACGACCAGGCAGGCAGCCAGCCGAACTGCTTCTGCGCATCGAGGAGGGCTTGCATGTAGCGGCCTTGCTGCGTGGGATGCAGGATGTTGGTCAGCGGGAACTGACTGCGGAACGTGTCCCAAAAGCCGTTGTCGGTCAGCATATAGCCGTCGTGGATCTTCCCGTCGTAGGGACTGTAGTAATACGGCGTGCCGTCCTCCTTGATTTCATAGAAGTGGCGGGAGAAGAGGTTAGCGCGGAAGAGGCAACTGTAGAAGGTGCGCATCTGCTCGTCGCTGCCGCCCTCCACCCGGATGCGGTTCAGCAGGGCGTTCCACGTCTCGAAGCCTCGCTTCTTCGTCTGTTCGAGGGTTTTGTCTGCGCCGAGTTCCGAGCGCCAGTTCTGCCAGGCTTGTTCCTCGCTGATATAGCTGCTGGCAGCCCTCGCCTGCACCTTGCTGCCCGGACGGAACTTGAGGTAGCAGCCGTAGCGTTTGCCCTGGCCGTCCTTCTCGTGCGGAAAAGTCTGCTTGTTCTCCCCTTCCCAAATGCCGTAGTCGAGTATCGGCTGGTCGAACTGCACGACAAAAAAGCAGCGGAAGTTCTCGCTGTGATTGACGAAGCGTTGGTTGTTGACCCAGCCCGTCACCTGTCGCTTCTCGGGATTCACATGGATTTCCGACTCCGCGGTATAGCCGTCGATAATCAAGTAGGCATCATCCTTCTTGGGATACGAAAAGCGAAGATGGACGCCCCGTTCTGTCGGAGCCATCTCGGTACGTATGCCGTTGTCGAACGCGACGCGATAGTAGTGCGGCTGCCCCACCTCGGAACAGTGGCAGAAACGTGCGCCGCGCTTGTCGGGATCGACTTCCAAGGTCCCCGTCTCGGGGAAGAAAGTATAGACGGCATAGTCGCTGACCCAGGGTGAAGGCTGATGGCTTTGGCCGAACCCCCTGATTTGATTGGCCTCGTAAAGGTACTTAAAACCCTCGCCGTTGGGTCCCGTCTGGGGCGTCCACATGTGCTGGGCGTACGGCATAGCCGTGGCGGGGAAGGTGTTGCCGTGCGACAGGCCGAAGTTCGACAGCGTGCCTTGCAGCGTGTTGACGTAGCGAACCAGGTCGGGTTGGCTTGCCGCGCCCATCGGCACGACGTTCAGGAGGAGTCCACAGAGAAGGGAGATGAGTCTGCTTTGCATAAGGAACTTTTAATTAGCAATGTGATGCTGGCGTGCTGACAACGTGATGCTGGCGTGCTGACAACGTGATGCTGGAGGCTTAGCAACGTGATGCTGGAGAACTAAGCACGTGTAGTTGCCAAACTAAACACTATTAAATGGCAAACTATACACGTATAAATTGGCTTTTACACGTGTATAGTTTCCCGTCTTAAAACGTTATTTGAGAATCAGCGACTTGCGAAGTCGGCTTTTTCTACTTGATGTTCGGCTCCTCGAGACCCAGTCCTTTCTTCTTATCGACAACCTTCAGCACGAAGCCGAGCAAGAGGGCTGCGACGCCGAGACTGGCCAGCATGACCAGCGGGGCTGTGTAGTTGAACTGCGTCGGGTCGGTGACGCCGGGATTTGTCTTGTCCAGAACCTTGCCGATGAGCAGGGGGAAGAGCCACAGACCAATGTTCTGAATCCAGAAGATGAGTGCGTAGGCCGAACCTATCACCTTTGCATCCACCAGCTTAGGCACGGAGGGCCAAAGGCTCGCGGGCACGAGCGAGAAGCTTGAGCCCAGCACGAGGATGGTGATATAGGCAATGGCAACGCCGCCGACGGCTGAGTCCTCGAACAGAGGCAGCACGAAGGCAAAGGTCAGATGGCAGAAGATGAGGAGCAGCGAACCGAGAATCAGCATCGATGCTGCCTTGCCCTTGTGGTCCACATAACTGCCGAGGATGGGCGTGATGAGCACGGCCAGAAGGGGGAACACCGCGAAGATGCTCTCGGCACTCTGGCGCATGTAGCCCATGTAGCAATAGGTGATGAGGGCGATGATGCTGAGGCCAAGCAGACCATACTTCATGCCCGACTTCTTCTGGAAATTGCTCGCGAAGCCCGTTGCCGCTACGAAGAGCATGATAACGTACTGCACAATGGTCACGCTCTCAGAAGCCCAGAACGAACCCTCGGTGGGAGGCGTGAGCGTAAGGTTGCATTGCAGCATGTTCACGGCATATTTCTGGAAGGGGAATATGGCGCTGTAGTAGAGCACACAAAGCAGGGCGACAAGCCAGAAGCCACTCGAGGTGAGGATCTGCCCAAGGTCGCTGATCTTGAACTGCTCGTCCTTCTCCTCTGCCTCGCCTGTCTGCGCGTCGAGCTTCCTGTCCATAAAGAAATAGACAATGCTCATGATGAGGGCTATGCACATCAGGACGACGCCGAAGGCTACCGAGCGGCTGACGCTGACGTGACCGCCCAAACGGGCGAAGAAGGGCGAGAAAATCATGCAAGTTGCTACGCCGAGACGGGCGAGAGCCATTTCAGAACCCATCGCCAACGCCATCTCGCGGCCCTTGAACCACTTGACGATACCGCGACTGACGGTAATGCCGGCCATCTCCACGCCGCAGCCAAAGATCATGAAACCGCAGGCGGCAAACTTCGCAGAGGCGGGCATCCCTTCATAGAAAGGCGAGACGCCGAGCTCCTCAAACACGGGAATGTAGTTCAGATGGCTGTTGAACCAAGCCTCCAAGCCGCTGCCCATGAAACTCTCATCCACGGCATACCACTTGATGCAGGCGCCGATGAGCATCACGACGGCAGAAAGCACCATCGTGAAGCGCACGCCCATCTTGTCGAGAATGATGCCTGCGAAGATGAGGAAGAAAGCAAAGACGTTGAGGAACACCTCGGAGCCTTGCATCGTTCCGAAGGCGGTGGAGTCCCATCCTCGTGTCTCCTGCATCAGGTCCTTGATGGGAGAAAGGATGTCCATGAAGATGTAGCTGCAAAACATGGCCAGCGCCAAGAGCAGCAAAGCCGTCCAGCGCATGCCGGCGCTGTCGCGGAGAGTCTTTTGAATTGTTGTCATTGTTTGTTTTTCTTTATTTAGGTTTTCCTAGGATGTCCTAGGCTTTCCTAGGTATTCCTAAGTATTCCTAGGCTTTCCCAGGTCTTATTAAATTATTTCAGCCAGCGGTCGAGCCAAGCGAAGTAAGTTCTCTGCCAGAGGATTCCGTTCTGCGGCTTGAGCACCCAATGGTTCTCGTCGGGGAAGATGAGCAGCTGCGCTTCGATGCCTCGCATGCGGGCGGCGTTGAAGGCACTCATGCCCTGGGTGGCGTTGATGCGGTAATCCTTCTCGCCATGTATGCAGAGGATGGGCGTGTCCCACTTGTCAACGAAGCGATGCGGCGAGTTCTCGTAGGTCTTTCGGGCGCGAGCCGTCTGGTCTTTGTTCCAATAAGCGTCGTCGTACTCCCAGTTGGAGAACCAGTTCTCCTCTGTCTCGGTGTACATTGCCTCGAGATTGAAGGCGCCGTCATGCGCGATGAAGCACTTGAAGCGTCCTTCGTGATGCCCTGCCAGATAATAGACTGAGAAGCCGCCAAAGGAGGCACCGACGGCGCCGAGGCGGTCCTTATCGACGTACGGAAGGTTCTCCGTGGCATCATCTATCGCGGAGAGGTAGTCCTTCATGCATTGACCTGTCCAGTCGCCGCTGATTTCCTCGAGCCATTCCTGCCCGAAGCCCGGCACGCCGCGACGGTTCGGGGCAATCACCACGTAGCCCTGCGATGCCATTATCATAAAGTTCCAACGGTAGCTCCAGAACTGCGAGACGGCGCTCTGCGGACCGCCTTCGCAGAAGAGCAGCGTGGGATATTTCTTCGAGGCATCAAAGTGGGGAGGCTTGATGACCCAATAAAGCATGTGCTGTCCGTCGGTGGTCTTCACCCAGCGCTGCTCGATGCTGGGCTTTGCCAGCTGGTCGAGGATGTCCTTGTTCACTTCGGTTATCTGCTTGATTTGTGTGCCATCGACACTCTCGCCGGGCGTTACGACATAGAGGTCAGCAGGTTCCGTGATGCTGTGACGCTCTGCAACAAGTTCCTTTTCATTAAGCATCTGGAGAGAACCGAAGTCGGCCCAGCTGTTGCTGAGCTGCTTGACCTCGCCCTTGAGGTTGGTCTTGTAGAGGTTTTCCGTGGCGTGCCAAACCCCTATATAATATAATGTATAGGAGTCGGGCGCCCAGCAGAAGTCGTCCACGCTGGAGTCGAACGACTCGGTGACGTATGTCTTGGTGTTCTCCTTCAGGTCGTAGATGCAAAGGCGCTGGCGGTCGCTCTCGTAGCCGTCGCGCTCCATCGAGAGCCAAGCCACGTAGCGTCCGTCGGGCGAGAACTTTGGATTGACGTCGTAGCCGACGTTCATGTCCGTCTTCATCTGGTTGATGCGCTGGCCGCTCAACGTCTTGGTGGGGTCGAGCAGGTTGTCTGTATGGTAAGCCAGCCCTTCATCGGGCACGACATCGAACTCGCAGCAGTTCTTGCAAAGGTTCTTTGTCTTGTTCATGTCGCCGCTCTCCGCGTCATAAAGAAAGATATCGGAGTCGGTCGAGATACTATATTCCAAGCCGGTCTTACAGCGACAAGTAAAGGCAATAGACTTTGAATCAGGGCTCCAAGCCAATTGCTCAATGCCGCCGAAGGGCTCCATGGGGCATTCGAAGGGTTCTCCCTCGAGGATGTCGAACTCCTCACCCGTTTTGAGATCGAGTACAAAAGGATGCTGGATGCTCTCCACATAGTGGTCCCAATGGCGATACATCAGGTCGTTCACCACGCGACCTGTCGCTTTGGGCAGGTCTTCGGGGTTCTTCTGGATGATTTCATTGAAGTCGATGCTCTTCAGGAGGATGGCTTTCTTGCCGTCGGGAGCGAAGAGGAAGCCTTCGACCTTGCCGTCTGTCTTGGTCATTTGCTTGCGGCTCTTGCCGTTCAAGCCCATCTTCCAAACCTCACCCTCGCGGAGGAAAGCGATGGTCTTGTTGTCGAGCCACTGCACGTCGGTCTCGTTCTCGGCATCGCTTGTCAGTTGCTTCTGCTCGCTGCCGTCGGCGTTCATCATCCAGAGGACGTGATGGCTCTTGTTCTCCTTCACGCTGTAGTAGCCCATTTGGAAGGCGATGTGCTTGCCGTCGGGCGAAGCCTGATAGCCGCCAATGCGGCTCATTGCCCAAAGTGCTTCGGGCGTCATGAGGTCGCCCTCGAGCTGCACGGTCTGCTTCTCGATGTTCACCTTGTCACTTTCTTTCTGAGTGCCGCATGCAGCACAAAGCAATGCAGCTGCCATAATCGTTATTATCTTTTTCATCTTCTATTATGTTTCACTCTTTCACCTTTTCACTCTTTCCCCTTTTCACCTTTTCAATTTTTCACCTTTTCCTCGCCTGTTCCTGCTGCATCTTCTGCAGGGCCTCGAGGCGTGCCTGCAAGCCCGACGTCTTCTTGGGGTCGTTCTTATGTTGCTCGCGATAAGCTTCGAGTCCGGCAAGGAGGCGCTGGTCGTCGGTCTTCCATCTGAGGTACCACATCGTGGCGATGTTGAGCAGACCAGATATGAAGTAGAAATAGCTCAGACCGCTCGAGTAGTTGTTGAACCAGAAGAAGAACACAAGGGGCATGAGGTACATCATCCATTGCATCATCTTCATTTGCTGCGCCTGTTCGCCCGTGAACTGGTTCTGCTGCTGACGCATCGAAATCCATGTGTTGATGAGGTTCGTTGCACTAAAGAGGATGCAGAAGAGGCTGAGGTGGTTGCCGATGAGCGGAAGGTTGGTTCCCCAGCGGATTGGGTCGTCGTAGGCGCTGAGGTCGCTTGCCCAAAGGAAGCTCTCGCCCCTGAGGTCGATGGCATTAGGGATGAAGTTGAACATCGCAATCCAGATAGGCATCTGTATGAGCATCGGCAGGCAGCCGCCCATGGGACTCACGCCGTACTGGCTGTACATCTGCATCATGGCCTGCTGCTTCTGCATGGCCTGGTCGGGATTGGGGTATTGCTTGGTGAGTTCGTCGAGCTTCGGCTTGAGGACACGCATCTTGGCGCTGCTGAGATAACTCTTCTTCTGAGTCGGGAAGACGAGCACCTTGATGATGATTGTCAAGAGAAGCAGGACGATGCCCATCGGCAAGCCCATTGCCTTGAGCCAGTCGAAGATGTAGAGAATTGACCAGCGATTGATGAAGCGGAAGAACGACCAGCCCAAATAGACGAGTTCGTCGAGGTCGGCATCCGTGCCGTAAGCCGTCATCTTGCTGTGGTCCTTGAGGATATGGAAGTCGTTCGGACCGAGGTACATCTGCAAGTGAATGGGCTCGCTGCCTGTCGCATCGAACGGAATCTGTGCCGAGGCGGCGTACTCCTTCAGGTAGTCTGCCTCATCGTCGTTAGGCATTTTGGAAGAAAGTGAAGCCTTCGTCATGGGCTTCTCCGCGATGAGGACGGCGCTGAAGAACTGGTTCTTGAAGGCAATCCACTCGAGGGCTTCCTCCGGCTCCTTGCTGTCGTCCTTCATCTCGTTGAGCTTCTTCACCCCTTTGCCCTGCCTTTTGTAGGTGAGGGAACTGTAGCGGTTCTCGAAGTCCTTGCCCTTCTCCTGCTGCAGGACCGTTGCCTTCCAGTCGAGGAGCAAAGCGGTCTCGCCGGGCATTGCCATGCCTTCCAGGCCCTGCGTCGCGATGTCCATGTCGAGCATATAGGCGTTGGGGCGAAGCGTGTAGCTGACCTGCAGCCGCTTCCCCTCTTGCTCTGCGACGAAGGTGACGCTGCTGTCGGTCTGCTCGGCGATATTGAAGACGAGGTTGGCCAGGCAGAGGTTCTCCTGCTTGAGGGGCAGCGTGAGCTTCATCGCAGCGTCCTCTTTGCCGAGAATCACGACGTCGCCTTCCTTGCGGCGGCTCTTGTAGCCGATAATCTCGGCGTCCTCCGCCACGGCACCCTTGCTGCTGATGCCCACCTTTACCTTATTATTATGAAGGACAACGCGCTGCCCCTCGCTTCCGATTTGGGAGAAGAAGAGGGCGGTGCTGTCGGGAGCCCCCTCTAAATCTCCCCTTGAAGGGGAGACTTCCTGCCCTGAGTCCTCTCCCTTTAAGGGAGAGTTAGAGAGGGCCTTTTCCTTTTCTACGGCGGCGATGCTGTCCCTTTGCGCCATCGCTGCCAGTTCCTCCTTGCTGGGCTGGCTGTACCAACTGAAACCAATCACAACGAGGGCAATAAGAATGAATCCTGTAATCGTGTTTTTATCCATACGCATTTACATTTTGGGCGCAAAGTTACAAAGAAATTAAGAATTAAGAGTTAAGAGTTAAGAAAAATACTTAAATAAAGAAACAATTATGAATTATGAACTATGAATTATGAACTAATTGTCGTATCTTTGCACAAAATTAGGAGAAATGAAGCGCCTTACAAGACTTTTCTTTATATGTTTGACGACACTTTGTGCCACATTTGCCACAGACGCGTGGGCTGATGAGACACAGAAAACGGAGCATCACGAAGAGCAAGCCGACACCTCGCAGCTGCTGAAGAACTACCTCCATGCCATCGAGACGCTGGCCAAAGAGCGTGACTCGCTGAATGCCAACTCTCCCTTTCCCACTCCAAATGCCTACTACTACCAGCTCCTCTCGACGCCTGCACTCTACGGCTCCTCGCTGCATCAAGTCATGGGGCAGGCCGACACCACGCTTCTCGACCCGCAACTGCAACGCCTCTTTGCCTCCAGGAAAATGCTCTCCTCGCTCTATGCCAGAGCCCCGCAGCTGGTGACGTATACCGAAAGCGACATCTTGGGACAAGCCGCCATCCGTAGCGACATAAACGACATGCTGCAAACCTCCGACAAACTTGCCGACAAGGTGGCAGCCGCCAGCCTCGCCCCCCAGATGGACGGCCCCGTGGGCGTCATCACCCGACGGCCCAACTTCTGGAAGTTCGCAGGCTCCTCCTCACTCCAGTTCATGCAGAGCTACTTCTCGGACAACTGGTACCAGGGCGGCGAGAAGAACTATATGTGCAACCTCGACGTCACCCTGCGAGCCAACTACAACGACCAGCGCAAGATTACCTGGGAGAACACGCTCGACATCCAGCTCGGCTTTCAGACGACCGAAAGCGACAAGAACCGCACCTTCCGCCCCAACCACAACCTGCTGCGCTACACCTTCAACGGCGGCTACAAGGCGTGGAAGAGCTGGTACTACTCGCTGCTCGTCATCCTCAAGACGCAGATAGCGCCCACCTATCAGAAGAACACCGACAACATCACCTCCGAATTCCTTGCTCCACTGGAAGTTACCGTCGCTCCCGGTATGAAATACGAGATAGCATGGGGCAAGAAGAAGCGTTTCACGGGACAGCTCAACATCGCGCCCCTCGCCATGAACATCAAGTATGTGAAGAACGACGACCTCGTCAAGAACTTCGGCATCGAGGAGGGAAAGAACCAGAAGACCACGTTCGGTCCCAACATCACCCTCAATACGCGATGTCAAATCACCAAACAAATCGTTTGGACCAACCGCATGTACTGGATGAGCAACTTCGACTATCACGTCTGGGAATGGGAAAACACCATTGAGTTCGCCGTGACGAAGCTCATCACGACAAGGCTCTACCTCTATCCGCGCTTCGACAACAGCAACGACAAATACCGAGAGAACAGCCGTTTCAACACCTACATGATGTTCAAGGAATGGCTCAGCATCGGACTGACCTATAGCTTCTAACTATTTGGAAGTTATGATGAGGAGTTATAATAGGAAGTTATAATGGGGAGTTATA
>CAMJOE010000056.1:0-17085 GCA_946407485.1 uncultured Prevotellaceae bacterium
CCTTTATCTCCCATTCGCCCACGGCAAGCATGTTGAGGAGGTAGCTGTCGCCAATCTCGAGGTCGCTGTAGTCCTTCCATTTGTCGGGATAGCCCACCTTGACGTAGAAGGCATCGAGTTTCTCGCGAGCCACCTTCTTCGTCTCGTCGCTCATCCATTCCTGCACGTCGATACGTTCGCCCAGAGCAATCTGCAGATTCTTGATGAGCTTCTCCATGCGAGCCTTTGCTTCGGGTGGGAAATACTTTGCCACGTAGAGCTGTCCGAGGGCTTCGCCGAGGCCATCCTCAACTGCTGCAACGGCACGTTTCCAGCGCGGACGGTCTTCTTCCTTGCCGCTCAACACCTTGCCGTAGAAATTGAAGCTGAGGGCACGGCTGGCATCGTCGATGTAGGAGGCAACCATATCCATTGCGTGGAAGAGATATACGTTCTGCAGGGCTTCGGGTGTCTCTTCCTTCAGGACCTTTTCCACCTCGTGGATAGCAACGGGCTGACCGAGGCATACTTCCTTTACGCCCTCCATGTCGAAGTTCTTGAAGAAGTCGTCCCAATCGATGCCGGGGAACTGCTCCTTCAGCTCTGCGTAAGTGAGCTTGTTGTAGTTGGCCTCAGGGTCGCGAAGCTCTGTGCGGCTCTTGCTTGCCTCTGCAATGCGCGTCTCGATGCGGAGGACGTCCTCGCTGATACGCTGTGCATCCTTCTCGCCAAAGCCAGTGTGGACAGAGAGGTCAACGATGTACTTCTTGAAGGCGGTTCGTATTTCCTCAGAGCGTGCGTCCTTGTCGAGGTAGTAGTCCTTCTGTCCGAGTGTGAGGCCGCCCTGAACGATGTTGACGAGGTTGTTCTTTGAGTCCTTCTCATCAGCTCCGATGTACATTCCGAAGAGCCCCGGAACACCTTGCTTCTGCATACGCGGCCACTCATTCTTGAGCCAGTTTGTTGTGATTTCGGGCTCGCACTGGTAGCCGTCGCAAAGCAGGAAGCCTTCGAGGGCGCCCCAATAGTGCTCGTTGAGGTTCACGCTGTCCATCGCCGAGTTGTAGAGGTCGGCAATCTTCTGAGCGATAGAGCCTTTCTCGTTCTCTTGGGAAGAGACTTCTTCGATGAGTGAGCGCAGACGCTCGTTGTTGTCCTCTCCAAGCTGGTCGAAAGAGCCGAAGCGGCTGTATTCGCCCGTCAGGGGATGAGCCTTCTGCCAACCGCCCGTAGCGTACATGTAGAAGTCTGTGCCGGGCTGATAGGTTGAGTCGAGGTTGGCGAGGTCAATGCCCGATGCCAGCTGCTTGCCGCCAGGTGTGCAAGCAGCCATCAATGCTGTCGTTGCAATTGTCATAAATAAATTTTTCTTTTTCATAATACGTTTATTTAAATTAGTTGTTTAATACTTTTCGTGTTGTTCCGTCGGGATAGCGTATGATGTTCACGCCTTTCTGCATGTCGGGCAGCTGTATGCCCTGCATGTTGTAGAACTGCGCTTCGCCGGTGCTCTCTTCCGTCCTTGGGGAAGCAATGCCCGTCTCTATCTCTTGCACTATATAGGGGTAGTTTTCGCTTGTTTCCGCTGAGGGGTTCCCTACGCACCTGTAGCCCGCATCGATGTAGTCGGAGTCCACCAAGTCCGAATAGAACCCGCCTCGGCAAATAATCTCGGAGTCATTGTCACCCTGATAAAACATGTACGGGGCGTATAGCTTGCAATCGTTTATGACGACTCGTGCGCCAGAAAAGGCCAGTAAGCCGTACTTCCTTGTATTGATGATTTCAGCTCCGTTGATTGACGCATTTCCGTTGAAGCACAGCGTCTGTGCGCCGTATTGGTTTTCGAAGTATGCATTTCCGAGGAAGGTGTTGCTGCCCTGTTGCGACCATATGCAACGCCGATAATCCGTTCCATCAACTGATGGGCAAGCATTCACGAACTTGCCACCGAGAATAACCAAGGTGCTGGTAGTGCCATAGTTGCCTATGATTGCCGTGTTTCCTGTAGTAGTGAATGTCCCGGATGTAATGGTAATCCTTCCATTCACGCAAATGACCTGCGATTGTGCTTTGAAGTCGCCATTGCTAATCATCGTCTGGCTGTCTGCATCCGTCCATATGACACGGCGATAATCTGTGCCATCGACTGACGAACATTTGTTCTCGAACGTTCCTCCGCTAATGGTCAAGAGGCCGCCAGATGTACAATAGTTGCTGATGACTGAACAGTTTCCTGTAGTCGTAAACGTACCGGACTCGATGGTCATCTTTCCATGAGTGTTGATTACTTGCCAAGGAGATACGCAGGTGGCGTTGCTAATCTTTGTCTCGCTATCTTCTGTCGTCAATATGCAACGGCGGTAATCAGTGCCATCGACTTGGGTGCAAGTGTTCTGGAACGTGCCTCCGTTGATGGTCAAGGTGCTTGCTGTATTGAAATTGCCTACGACTGGAGCGTTTCCTATACAGGTGAACGTTCCGGAGTCGATGGTCATTGTTCCATTCGTGCAAACGGAATGCCAGGGAGATTCGCAGGTGACATTGCGAATCTCTGTATTGCTGCCTTCTGCCGTCCATACACAACGGCGGTAATCAGAACCGTTGACTTGCGGGCAAACGTTCCGATAAGTTCCTCCGTTGATGGTCAAGGTGCTGGTAGTGCCATAGTTGTTTACGACACCAACGTTTCCTGTGCAGATAAACGTTCCGGATTCAATGGTCATGTTTCCATTCGTACAAATGGTTTGCCCGGGAGATTCGCAGGTGACGTCGCTAATCTTTGTATTGCTGCCTTTTGCTGACCATACGCAACGGCGGTAATTGTTTTCACTGATGACTTCCGAGACGTTTCTGAGCGTTCCACCAGTGATGCTCATCGTGCCATAGTTATTAAATATAGCAGTATTGCCATACGTGGTCACAAGCGATTCCTCCGTTCCGTTCACGGTAAGGCGGTCATAGTTTTGGAAGCCGTACTGCATGTCAATGCGGTGGTTGCCAATGTTCAGCGTGATGTCCTTGCCGCCAGGAATGACTATCGATTCCACTTGAGTGTCTGCCAGCAGGTTGATGGTGGCTGAGCTGTTGCCTTGCGGCGCGTCGTCGATAGCTGCTGTCAGCGTAGGATACGCTTGCCCGTTCATCTCCACCATGAACGCTGTATCGCTCATCGGCATGGGTACTGTATTCAGGTAAGCAACTTGTCCGCCACCATAAACATTACTGCCAGCTGTCAGAGCATCGAGGGTGAACAATCCGTTATAAGAACCATACCATCCCCAGTTGATGGAGAAATAGCCCTCATCGGTATAGCCATCGAGCAGGAAAGCGTGACCTCCATCCACTTCAAGTTGTTCAGCACGATAGACGATGGGGCGCTCTTTGTCGAGTTCCATGCGCATCATCTCATTCCATTCCTCAGCAGAATATGCATCTTTAAGCCTCGCTGTGCCCGGGAAGAAGTCGAAGTTCTTGAGGAGAGCCATGCGGCCGAGGCGTCCGTTAGTAACACTTTTGGTGTAGTCAACTAGCAGAGCAGTACCGATGTCGGCAAGGAGCATGGCTACGTTGCGCTCTTGCGCCGAGGTGTTCTCTCCTTCAACAAATTTCATGGGCATGTTGTCCCAGTCGTAGCTATGCTCGAGCGTCCTTGCAGGTACAGATATTCCCTGCGTCGAAGTAACGTAGGCAGAGGCGTTTCCCTTGCCAGAGAGGGGATAGTTGTAGTACTTCATCAGAATGGCATAAGCTGTCGGCACGCAACCAGTCAGGGTTTTTGTGCCCTCATCGATGGGACAATAGTTGTTGAAAGGAGCGCCCTGACCCCATTCTGCCGTCTGAAGCTGCACGACGGTATTGCCCACGCCGGCCTCCATCCACTGCTCTGCCACATCGGCTGACTGCTGGACGCCGTCCTTTTGTGCTTTCAGTATTTGCTCGCCAATGCTTTTCAGCCATTGCTGCATAGGAGCAGGCAGCTCGCCATCTTGCGTAAGCTCAGCATCTGCCGAGTATCCCAGAATGGGGCGGGCAACGTCGTCGGCTGCTACGATGACAAAGCCCCTGCCGTCATTGCCCGTAAAGATGTAATAAGGCAAGGAGGACTCGTCGGCCATTCCTGCTTTCGCCATACGCTTCTTCGATAGTTTCTTTCCCTTGACTGACATGAGTTGTCCGGCTATCGAAGCAGCCAAATCCTCGCTGACGACCTTTGCTTGAATCGTGGAGGAACACAACAATGCCGCCATCGTGGCGAGAACCATTGTCTTGATTGTAGACGAGTTCTTTCTCATAAAATGTTTATTTAGGTATTTTCATTTGAAACAGTTTAGCCACCAAAGCACCGCTGATGTTGTGCCAAACGCTGAAGATGGCTCCGGGAATGGTGGCAAGAGGGAATGCTGCGAAGTGCATATTTGCAAGGGAAGAAGCCAGGCCGCTGTTCTGCATGCCGACCTCGATGCTGAGGGCAACGCATTTCGGCTTTTCCAGGCGCAGCAAGCGTCCTATCAGGAAACCCAGCGAAAGCCCAAGCAAGTTGTGAAGCATGACGACAAGGATGACTATCAGTCCGCCAAGCATCAGGCGGTCGGCATTGTGCGACACAACGATGCCCACCGTAAAGGCAATCGCAAGGGACGAGAAAGCAGGCAGATAAGGCGTGACGGCTTTCGTGAGTCTGGGCAAGAAACGTTGGAACAGAAGTCCGACAATGATGGGTGCTATCACCACATAGACGATGCTCAGCAACATTCCCAGCGTATCCACATTAACCATCGTGCCAGCCATCAGCCAGACGAGCAAAGGCGTCACGAAGGGAGCAAGCAGGGTGGAGCATGCAGTCATTCCTACAGAAAGAGCCAAATCGCCTTTGGCAAGATAGGTGATGACGTTCGAAGCCGTTCCACCGGGGCAGCAACCGACGAGTATCACGCCAAGTGCCAACTCCTTGGGAAGCGAGAATGCAAGCGTCAGAAGCCAAGCCAGCAGGGGCATGATGGTGAATTGTGCCAGGCAACCGACGAGGATATCTTTGGGTCGGCTCAGCACAATCTTGAAGTCGCTTGGCGAGAGCGTAAGTCCCATGCCGAACATGATTACGCCAAGCATAGGATTGATAGTCTTCGTTTCAATCCAGATGAACGAAGCTGGCACAAACATTGCCACCGCTGCCACCACGAGCACCAGCAAACCCATCCATTGCGCTATGAAATCACAAAGCCGTTTCATTTACGATTTGAGTAATTTACGATTTGACGATTTACTATTTACGATTTGACGATTTACTATTTACGATTTATTTACGATTTAGCTATTTAACTATTTACTTCTTCCCTCCTTTGGCGAGGAATGGGTGAACTATGAACTATGCACTATGAACGATGAACTATGAACTCCGAACTAAATCAGCGCCTCCCATTCTTCCTCTGCCTGCTTGAGTTGAGCTTTCAACTTCCCATGCTTCTCGTAGAGCGAGACATCCTGACTGCCTTCTGGCGTGGACATCTGGTCTTCGAGGATGCGGATGGCAGCTTCCAGTTGCGTCACCTTATCCTCAGCCTCCTGCAGGGCTTTCTCCTTTCGCTTCTGTTCGCGAGCCTGGGCTTTCTGCTCGGCGTAAAGCTCCCTCCCCGCTCCCCCTTTTGGGGAGTGACTTGTTCCCATTGTTTCGCCGCTTATTAGGCACTCCCCCAAAGGGGGAACGGGGAGGGGGCTGGTGGCCAGGTAGTCATATATGCCTCCCAGATGCTCTCTCACCTTACCGCCGCCAAACTCATAAACCTTCGTCACAAGTCCGTCAAGGAACTCGCGGTCGTGGCTCACCACGATAACTGTGCCGTCGAAGTCGCGAATGGCTGCCTTCAGTACATCTTTTGAGCGCATATCGAGGTGGTTCGTAGGCTCGTCGAGGATGAGGCAGTTCACGGGCTCGAGCAGGAGTTTTATCATTGCCAAACGTGTCCGCTCGCCGCCCGAAAGGAACTTCACCTTCTTGTCGCTTGCTTCGCCGCCAAACATGAAGGCACCAAGGATGTCGCGTATCTTGAGCCGTATGTCGCCCCTTGCCACGCGGTCTATCGTCTCGAATACAGTATATTCGCCTTCGAGCAACTGTGCCTGGTTCTGAGCGAAGTATCCTATCTGCACGTTATGTCCCACCTTTAGGTTTCCATCGAATGGTATCTCGCCCATGATGCACTTCACGAGCGTCGTCTTGCCTTCGCCGTTTCGTCCGACGAAAGCCACCTTCTCACCTCTTCTGATGGTGAGGTTGACGCCTTTGAAGACGCAATGCTCGCCGTAGCTCTTGCCCACCTCATCGCAGATGATGGGGTAGTCGCCGCTTCGCATCGAGCAAGTGAACTTGAGCCGCAGGGCCGAGTTGTCCACCTCATCCACCTCGATGGGAACAATCTTCTCCAGCTGCCTTATCTTTTGCTGAACCTGAATGGCCTTCGTGGCTTGATAGCGGAAACGTTCGATGAAGGCTCGGGCGTCGGCTATCTCTCTTTGCTGGTTCTCGAGGGCGCGAAGTTGTTGCTCGCGGCGCTCGGCATGGAGCGTGACGTACTCGTCGTACTTCACCTTATAGTCGTAAATCCTGCCGCAACTTATCTCGATGGTGCGGTTCGTCACATTATTAATAAACGCGCGATCATGGCTGACGAGCACAACGGCATTTGCACTTGTGGCAAGGAAGTTCTCGAGCCACTGGATGCTTTCGATGTCGAGGTGGTTCGTAGGCTCGTCGAGGAGGAGGACATCGGGATGCTGAAGCAGCAGCTTTGCCAGTTCGATTCGCATGCGCCATCCTCCGCTGAACTCGCTCGTCGGGCGGTCCAGGTCTTCTCTCTTGAAGCCAAGTCCCTGCAAAGTCCGCTCCAATTCTGCCTGATAGTTCAAGCCGCCCATCATCTGAAAGTGCTCGTTGAGGTGCGTGAAGCGTTCCACGAGCGACATATATGCTTCGCTCTCGTAATCAGTACGTTCTGCAAGCTGATTGTTGAGGCGCGTGATCTCGTCGTTCATCTCTGTGATGTGCTCGAAGGCACGTTCTGCTTCCTCTCGGACAGTGCGTTCGTCATTGAGAATCATCACCTGCGGAAGGTATGCAACAGTAGCGTTACGAGGCATAGAGACAGAGCCGCTTGTAGGCTGCTGAATGCCTGCGATAATCTTTAGCATCGTGCTCTTTCCAGCACCGTTCTTGCCAACAAGGGCGATTCGGTCGTGCTCGTTGATGACGTAACTGATGTCATTGAATAGCGGCTTTGCGCTGAATTCTACGCTTAAATTGTCTATTGAAACCATAAATCGAGTGCAAAAATACAAAGAAATTAAGAATTAAGAAAGAAAACTCTAAACTCTAAACTCTAAACTCTAAACTTTTATGTATCTTTGCCCAGAAAACAAAGCTTCAATATCTAATAATCCATTAAACATTAAACTATGAACGTTAAACTTTCTTTAGCCCTCTCAGCTTTCTGCATGCTGATTGGATTGAGCAGTTGCGACAAGCAACAGACGAAGCAGGAAAACAAGGTCGTAACGGATAAGGAAGCGACTGCGACTCCTCCCAAGGACATCTTCTTCTACAACGCGAAGCATCGTGCCGACAAGTATGTGCCCACGGAAGAGAAGATGGGCTTCAGTTCTCAGATACAAAGCATCAACGAGAGCGAGTTCGAGGGGAACAAGAGTCTGAAGGAAGTGTGGATTGCTCCGCAGATTAAGCACATCGTGAACAGAGCTTTCGCCGGTTGCACATCACTTGAAAAGGTACACTTCCAGAGTGATATTCCTGTCATCAACGACGGCGCCTTCGAGGGGTGCACGGCTCTCCAGAACCTCCTCGTAGATGTCTATACGATTGGTGTTGACGCATTCAAGAACTGCACATCGCTCGAGACGGCTCGCTTTGGCGAACACATCTGGTGGATTCGTGTCGGTGCGTTCGAGAACTGCAAGAAGCTCAAGAGCGTCCTGATGGGCATCACGATGCAGAAGATAGAGGACGGCGCCTTCGCCGGATGCACAGGCATCGAGGAGTTCTCCATTCCCAACGACTTCAAGAACCGCATGTTCGGCCTCATTCCTTCTGCCGACAAGTGGAAGAAAGTCTATCTGCTCAGCACCGAGTACTATGCTATGCCCAAGAACTGCACGCCCAACAAGGGTTGCACGCTCTACGTTCCCGATGCTTTCCTTGCTAAGTTCCAGGCCGATGCCGACTGGCAGAAGTTCGGAGCCATCGAGCCCCTCAGCAAGAGCAAATACTTCACAGGCGAAGGCTTCTGGAAGTAAGGCTGCCATCATCACGATGTTAGGCTGCCATCATCACGATGTAAGGCTGCCATCATCACGATGTAAGGCTGCCAACATCACGTTGTCAGGCTGCTAGCATCACGTGGTGTGGCATCTAACATTTTAGCGCATTGGCGGGACAGGCTTTCGTGCATTTCTGACAAAGGATGCATTCTGTCGCGTTCGTGCGCCAACGTGAGTTGTTGTTCATCTCCACATTCATCGGGCAGACTTTCAGACATTTGCCACAACTGATACACTTCTCTTCGTCGCACTTGATGCGAAGCAGGGAGTAGCGGCTCATGGGCTTCAGAAACACCGTAATCGGGCAGATGTATTTGCAGAAGGCTCGGTTGTCTTTGAGCATGATAGCGAGAGCTATGCCGACTGCATAGTAGAAGATGTTTCCGGCCACAAAGAGCAGGAACATCGTGTAGGCATCGGCTTTACCCAACCAGAACAGAAGCAGTACGATGGCCAATGAGAGGGCGGACATGATGTATCGGACGAAGCCCCATTTCTTTCTTGGTGACTTGGGTTGCTTGTAGGGCAGAAGGTCGAGCACCATTGCAGTCCAACAAGCAAACCCGCACCAGCCTCTGCCGAAAAGCAGCGGCCCGAATATCTTGGCGATGGCGTAGTGGAGCGTGCCTGCTCCCCCAAAACCGCAAAGCAAATAGTACCACAATCCCTCAATCTGCATGTTCTCATGGCATATCAAGCCGAGGAACACAAGCATATAGGAACCGACTCCAAACTGAGTGAACTCTCTGGCATATTTCCAGCCCTTTGCGAACAAGACTCCACCTATACCGATGCAGATGCCGATGTAAGAAAAGTTTAGCAGAAAGAACAGGTTGCCAGTAGCCTGCCACAACCAGATGGCGAGGACTTCGAACACCAGGAACAGGATGACGGAGGTGCGATACTTCTTCATGGTTCTGCGGTTGCTCTAGCCAGACCGTCCTTAGCAAAGAGCCTGTGTGTCGAGGGCAATCATGAGTTCCTCGTCGGTCGGGATGCAGCAGACAGTTACCTTGCTGTCGTCTGCGCTGAGGATAGCTTCCGTAGCGCGGCAGCTGCGGTTCCTCGTGACATCCATCTTGACACCCATGTACTCGAGACCGTTTGTGGCTCCCTCGCGCACTTCCCACTGGTTCTCGCCTGCGCCACCAGTAAACAGGATGATGTCCACGCCACCCATCGCTGCAGCGTATGCGCCGATGTACTTCTTGATGCGATACGTGTACATCTCCTTTGCCAAGCGTGCCTTGTCGTTGCCAGCTGCGATGCCTGCCAGGATGTCGCGGAAGTCGCTGCTCGCTTCGCTTACGCCTGCAAGGCCCGACTTCTTGTTCAGCAGGTTGCTGATGCCCTTCGTGTCGAGGTTGAACTTGTCCATCAGGTAGGTGACTGCCCCGGCATCAATGTCGCCAGTACGTGTGCCCATCATCAGGCCTTCGAGGGGCGTCAAGCCCATCGAGGTATCGACGCACTTGCCGTACTTCACGGCAGCAATCGAGGCGCCGTTGCCGATGTGGCAAGTGATGATTCTCTGGGTTTCGGGCTTTACTCCGAGGAACTCGCAAACACGCTGACTCACGTAGCGATGGCTGGTTCCGTGGAAACCGTAACGACGCACGCCATACTCCTTGTAGAGGTTGTAGGGGAGTGCATACATGTAGGCGTAGTCGGGCATTGTCTGATGGAAGGCGGTATCGAAGACGCCGACCTGCGGGATGTTGGGCAGCAGAGCGGTGACGGCATTCACACCCTTGATGTTGGCTGGATTGTGCAGGGGAGCGAGGTCGTTGCACTCAGCAAAAGCCTCCATCACCTCAGGCGTCAGACGAACTGACTTGTTGAACTTCTCTCCGCCATGCACCATGCGATGGCCCACGGCATCAAGCTCCTCAAGACTTCCAAGCACGGCATATTCGCCGCTTGTCAGCACCTCGAAGATGAACTGCACGCCAGCGGTGTGTTCCTTGATGGGGTGTTCCCATTTGTGCTTTTCGCCATTGAGCTTGACGGTTATAAACGAATCGGGCAGACCAATCTTCTCAATGCCGCCACTCGTGATGACGGACTGGTCGTCCATGTTGTAAAGTGCATATTTAATAGAACTGCTGCCACAGTTTAAAACCAATATTTTCATATTGTTTAAGTGAAAAGTGAACTATTTCGCATCTTGCGCTTGGCAAGATGTGATTGCTATCATTTTATATATATCATCCACCGAGCAGCCGCGGCTGAGGTCGTTGACGGGTCGGGCGATGCCTTGCAGGATGGGACCGATGGCTTCGGCTCCGGCGAGGCGCTGTACAAGCTTGTAGCCGATGTTGCCTACCTCCAGGCAAGGTACGACCAGCACATTCGCTTTGCCCGCAATGTGACTGCCGGGCGCTTTCTTCGCTCCGACGCTTGGCACGAGAGCTGCATCGGCCTGCAGTTCGCCGTCAATCTGGAGCGTGGGGTCCATTTCCTTTGCTTTCTTCGTGGCTTCTACCACCTTGTCCACAACCTCATGGCTTGCGCTGCCCTTCGTGCTGAAGCTGAGCATGGCGACGCGAGGTTCCTCGAAGCATGCCACGCTGCGAGCTGTCTGAGCCGTGCAGACGGCAATCTGCGCAAGCTGGTTTGCATCGGGCATCGGGGTGACTGCCACGTCGCCCATCACGAGCACGCCGTCTTCGCCGTATTCCTTCGCTGGCGTAATCATCAGCATGGCGCCACTCACGCAACTCACGCCAGGCGCACATTTGATGATTTGCAGGGCAGGACGAAGGGTGTCGCCTGTCGTCGAGAGTGCGCCCGAAATCTGTCCGTCGGCATCACCGCTTTTGATGATGAGGCAACCGTAATAGAGTGGGTCTTTCACCTTCTCGCGAGCCTGCTCTTCGGTCACGCCCTTGTTCTTGCGAAGGTTGTAGAAGAGCTGGATGTAAGACTCAGTCTTTTCGTTTGTTTCGGGGTCGATGATGGTAGCTTTACCGATGTTCTTGAGCCCCAACTTGTCTGCAAGCGCATAGATTTCGCTTTGTTTGCCGATAAGGATGATGTCGGCAAGGTCGTCTGCCAAAGCCTTGTCGGCAGCCGTCAGTGTTCGCTCCTCCAAGCTCTCAGGCAGCACGATGCGCTGCTTGTTTGACTTGGCACGGGCGATGATTTGTTCCATTAAAGCCATATTAATTTACGATTTGACGATAATTTATTTACGATTTATTTACGATTTAGCTATTTAACTATTTATTTCTCCCCTCCTTTGGAGGGGTCGGGGGAGGCTGTTATTCACTATTTGACGATTTACTATTTGTTCCCCCTAAAGGGGGTAGGGGGTCAGAACTTCCCCTTCATGAGGACTGTCTCCAGTTCCTCTGCGGAGAGGTGAGCGCGAAGCATATCGGAGTAGGCTGCGGTGATGTTGCCTGTCTCTTCACTAACCACGATGGCCAGGGCGTCGGTCTCTTTGCTGATACCCTTTGCGGCGCGATGCCGAAGACCGAACTCCTTGGGGATGTCGAGGTCGTGGCTGATGGGCAAGATGCACGCCGCAGCTGCAATCCTGCCTTTCGATATAATCATGGCGCCGTCGTGCAGAGGGCTGTTCTTGAAGAAGATGTTCTCGATGAGTCGTTGCGTTATCTTGGCATCCACCTCTTCGCCGGTTCGCATGAACTCGCCAAGCGGCAGGTCGTTCTGAAGCACGATGAGGGCGCCGACGTGTTGCTTGCTCATGTTCATGCAAGCCATCACGATGGGGAAGATGGTCTCGCGTTCGTTGCGGAACTCGCCGGCATTCTTATGCTTGTCTAAACGGAAGAAGCGGAAGAAACGATGCGCACGGTTTCGGGCACCGATATTATAGAAGAAGCGGCGTATGTCCTCTTGGAACAGGATGATGATGGCAAGGGCGCCAACGCCGACAAGCTGGTCGAGGATGCCGCCCAGCAGCTTCATCTCGAGCACCTTGCTGATGATAATCCAGCAACTGACGAAGAGCAGGATGCCATAGAAGATGTTGACGGAGCGCGATTGCTTCATCAGCTTGTAGCAATAGAAGAGCACAATCGCTACAAGGAAAATGTCGATGATGTCTTTGAAGTTGATTGTTGGCACCGATGTAATTTGCTATTTGATGATTTACTATTTACTGTTCTTTAGCATCTGACATATCTTGATACACTCCATCGCTTCCCTGACTTCGTGGGCTCGGAGGATGTGAGCGCCCTTCATCAAGGCAACGGTATGCAGGGCGGTCGTGCCGTTCAGGGCTTCGCCGGGCGTCGTACCAAGCAACTTGTATATCATGCTCTTATGGCTTACACCGACGAGCAAAGGCAGATATAGCTCGTGCAAGACCTCGAGGTTCTGCATGAGGATGTAGTTCTCTTCAAGTGTCTTGCCGAAGCCGAAGCCCGGGTCGATGATGATGTCGCAGACGCCAAGCTCGTGGAGCGCCTCCACTTTGCGTCCCAATTCCCGAAGCACCTCGGAGACCCTCTCCTGCTTCCCCTCTATGGCGAGTGCCTTGTTGTGCGTCAGAACGTATGGCACATGCAGCTCTGCCACCATCCGGAACATCTCTTTGTCGAGCTCTCCGCCGCTGATGTCGTTCACCATCTGCACGCCGAACTCCTCGACACACATCTTGGCCACGCTCGCTCTGAACGTATCGACACTTACAACAGCATCAGGTGTTTCCTCGCGCACAACAGCCAGAGCCTCCCTGAGCCGCCGCATCTCTTCCTGCTCATCGGGAGGCGTAAAGCCCGGACGCGTGGAGCATGCCCCCACATCCAGTATCGCAGCACCCTCAGCGAGCATCTGCCTCGTGCGCAGACGAATCGCTTCGGCGCCTTCGTGATGCTGGTAGAAAGAGTCGGGCGTAGCATTCAGGATGCCCATCACAATAGGGACATCCAGCGAGAGCAATTTGCCGCCAACGTTGATTGAGTATGATGATGCAGAAGACACTATTTCAGTTTTTCCCGCGCAAAATTACACATTATTTATATAATAAGCAAGAAATTCAAACAAAAACAACGAGAGCAATCGCATTCTTGGCGTTGCTCCCGTTGTAATAACTCGTTAAACTAAGATGCAGATGCGGTTATTCCATCAGCATTAGCGAAGAACCTTCTTGCCGTTTTGGATGTAAACGCCCCTTGGCAATTGTGAATTGCCTATGCGCTGTCCGGCAGCATTATAGATAAATCCGTTGTCTGTTGTCTGCCTGCTGTCGTCAATCTCGTCCACGCCTGTAATAAAGTCTTGAGTTGTTTGATTGTCGGGACCGATGACTACCCAATCGCCTTGTACCTTTGTGCCGTCAGCATAATAGATATTGTTTCCACTACCTATATAAGCACCAATAGGATAGCGCAAAGCAATGCCTTCACCAAAGATGAACTCACCATTCGAATCCAACCAGATGGGCTCATACTTGCTGTATGCTATAAACACGCCTCCGTCCCTGATTTCGATGTTTGCACCATCTTGGTCCCAAACGGCGCTGTACCCATTTTCGCTCTTCGCTATTACAGTCGTGTTGTCTTGTATCCTAAGCGTTGAAGCAATATATGTCTCGATGGGATATTTGCCGGAAATGATATTGAGGGTTCCGCCGCCTTCTATGGTAATCATTCTTGTGACATCAATCTCAAGAGCAGCAACGGCATTGGGAACCTTTATCGTGCAGTCGCCCTGCACTTTGATAGTAAGGCCGTCCTGCCCTGTATCGTGATTATGCAAGCCATAGCCAGTTCCATTCCACTCGAGCGTGGCATCGTTGAGCACAAGCGTCGGTGCACCTGATGCGCTCATTTCGATGAAAGCATTTCCACTTACCAATCCAGGCACATTAAACATGTCGAGCGTAGTCATTTCCTTGCCATCGATGCTGAAGCCCAAATCTCTCTCGGTGTAGTAGTCGACTAATTCCTGTATCAACTCATCTGTTTTCTGAGTGTCCCAACCGATGATTACCCAGTCGTTCTTCACTTCATTTCCGGCGGCATCATATACGTAGTTATTACCCAGCTGGCCGCCAACAGGATAGCGCACGTCGGTGTAACTGTCGAAATGAACTTGTCTGTCGCTGTTTAATGAGATTGGATTATATTCTCCAGCTCCGAAGGCTGCAAACAAACCTCCGTCCTCGATGGTGAACCATGAACCGATATAGTCCATGCCGCTGTCTATGTAGCCGTAATACTCGCTGCTGTGTGCTATTAGCGTTGTGTTGTTTTGCAGGGCGAAACGGGTGTTGTCCCACGTCTCGATGGCTGCCCATTTAGAATTTATTCTTAGTGTTCCGCCGCCAGTGACGGTGGTATTTCCGGAAAGATTGAGACCAGCGTGGTCCGCAGCATTGATTACGCAATCGCCCAGAACTCTGATTGTAAGTTCCGTGCCCGATTTAAGATCCAGGGCTGCGTCGGCATCGTTCCAGTCGAGTGTGGCGTTGTTGAGCACAAGGGCCAGCTCGCCTGATGCGTCTGTCGTGATGTAGGCATTTCCGCTCAGGACGCCGGGCACGTTGTTCATATTGAGCGTGGTCATTTCCGTGCCGTTGATGCTGAAGCCCAATTTCCTGTTCTGAACATTGCTAATGACGACATCGCCATTGTAGAGTGCAGTGCCGTTTACTGTGATACCGTGCAAGTTAGAGTCGTAGTAGCCACCAATGGGTTCGGAAATGTAGAGACCACTACCCAGGTTCAGTGCCTTCAAAGCAAAAATGGCTGATTTGCCATCAGCAGAATGTAAAGCAAGGCGGGTGCTGCTGCCTGTCACATTGACTGTGGCATAACCCTTGTAGCCACGAAGGGCATAATTCCCTGTCAGGTCAATATCCAGACCGTCGATGGTGCAGGTGATGTCTTCTTCTTCATCGTCTTCAAAGTAGATAGGACTATATGTGCCAGTCGAGGTAGCAGTAAAACTGCCAATGCCGGTTAGGGTGATGGATTTTGTGGAACGAACGGCGTTTTTATATGTGGTAAAGGTGTTATCGCCAACAAAGGTGACTGTAAGGTTGTTAATCTTGTTGATGATGCCTCGGCCTGCGTCGCTGTCGCTTGTATTCTCGTACGTGGCATTTGTGACCCTGAGTACATTTGTGGATGGATTGTACCTGAAGTGCCCGCCGTCGCCAAGAATGTCGGAAGCATTAAGCGACGTTACCTGCGTCTCGCCCACCCATAGGTCATACTTTGTCGTGCCTGTGAAGATGACCTTCGTAAAGACGGTATTGCCGTCAACTTCAACTCCGCTTGAGCCAATCACGCCGCCCTGAGGTGTTGTGATGGAGCAGTCTTCGAGTCGTATTCCACTAACCTTTAACGGTTTGTCGGAGAAGGTAGTTGTCTCCCTAAATTGATCGTTACAAGGCACCAACATGACTGTCTTCCCTGCCGAAGGGTTGAACTTGACAATACCATAGCCGTAAATAGCGGTTTCTACCCCGCCTATTATTACGTTGTCCTTCAATGTCAGGATTGGATTCACATCGTGATGTCCATTATCATCTTTAACTGAATATTGTGATAACGACACTCCGTTGCCTTCATTCGATGCAATTGTTATGTTGCTCAGGGTTACATCTGCAGAACAACTCATGCCAAGTTGACCAGAAACAAAATATCCTCCGCCGTCGATATTGATTGGGTGGGAAACAATAATTCCTTTCCAGTCATCCAAATAGCTCTTCAAATTTAGGTTAATTACATCATGATAATCTGACACGGCTTGGATGTTATCCGTCAATGTCAGGGTATTTGTGGATTCATCGTAGGTGTAGCAGTCCTCAATGCCGTAAGATGGATTGGTTGGGTCTGTGTTTACTGACCAGCCTTTCGTAAGGGCAATACCCTTAAGCCTTACACCAAGAAAATCCGCACTGCGGATAATCATGACAGACTTTGCATACTCGGTATGGACTCTGAATACTCCTGTTGTAGTCATTGGGCCATCGTAAATATAACCTTTACCTACAGACCCATTATAATTCCCCCAAGGGTCTCTGATTAAACAATTTGTCAGCTTCAGACGTCCTTTATGGTCGTTGCCCTTGTTGTTTTGGATAGCACAGTCATAACCTTCCGCATAAATCGTCGAGCTGATGATAGTCACATTAGTGCCGTTCGTTTCCATGGCGCGCCAGTATTTCGACTTCATCGTCATCTTCATGGCATCCGTGATAGTCAGATTGGTCTCGTTAGGGCAATAGATGCATTGTGCTTTATCCCCCATAGCCAGGAGCTCCACACATACGTCCAAGCCTGAGCCTAGAATCTGAGTGTCCTCGTCAAGACGGAACACGCACTTGTCGCTCGTCAGCGTGCAATTCCCCTTAAAGATAATCCTCAAGCCTTCCACATTCTTGTTGTAGAAGATGCGGTTGTCGCCACTAACAGTAGCAGTAACATTGTCGAAGGTCACAGTCTTCGAACCGGCGTTGTACGAAATGCTGCCGCTCGTAATGGCGCCATTGATATTGTTGGTCGTGGTGTAGTTCCAATTGTACTGGCTCGACTGCTTCTGTCCGCAGCAATAGAGGTCATCATCGCCAGCCCAGACTTTTGTTGCTCCGAAGAGCATTACACACAGTAATGCGAGAAGTTGTTTCTTCATAGGTTAATTAGTTTTTTAGTTGTTATTTTATGAATTGTTATTAGTTCTTGTCTGGAATGTTGATGTCCTTTGTTTAGTGTCCAGCCATGATGTTCAGGACGGTCACAAGGTCGGCAATATCGACTACAGGATTGCCGTTAGCATCATAATCTCCATTCACGT
>CAMJOE010000057.1:0-16962 GCA_946407485.1 uncultured Prevotellaceae bacterium
TCGTCCTTTAACTTCTTTAACTTCTTTAACTTCATTAACTCCCGAAACTTGAATTTTTAACCTTTTAGCCTTTGTTATTTCTCGATGCCGAGCATTTCAATCTTAAAGATGAGGCAGGAGAAAGGAGGAATCTTGCCGCCGTCGCGCTCGCCGTAAGCCTGCTCCTGAGGAATGTAAACCATCCATGTGGAGCCGACGGGCATATTGGTGAGAGCCTTCTGCCATCCGGGGATGACCTGCTTAACCATGAACTTGGCAGGCTCGCCGCGCTGGTAAGAGCTGTCGAAGATGGTGTCGTTGAGGAGCTTGCCCTCGTAGTTGACGCTGACGCGGCAAGTGTCGGCAGGAATGGCGCCCTTGCCTTCGGTGAGCACTTCGTAGTAGATGCCGTCGCCGAGCTCCTTGATGCCGTCCTTCTTGGCAATGTTGGCCATGTAGTCCTCACACTGCTTCTTCCAGTCGCCGTATTTGTCTTGCATCACGCGAGCCTTGACGGTCTGCATCATGGTCTGAGCGGTGTTGGAAGCCTCGTCGACAGTCATCAGGGCGTTCTTGCCCGTGGTGCCGGAGATGAAGCCTGCCATGAAGTTCTTCAGGCTGATGCTCTGAGTGCTGTCCTCGCCGAAGATTTCGTAGTTGATGCCCTTAATCATCTGCTGGCTGATCTGCTGACCAATCTGCAGACCTGCGTAGTAAGCGGCCTTTTTCTTGTTGTCGCCTGCGTTGGCGGCTTCGTTCAAACCCTTGATGAACTCATCAATGTAGGTTGTGTCGACGTCCATGCGCATGGTCAGGTACTCCTTGAGACCTTGCGTCTGAGCAATGCCGAAAGCATAGCTCAGCGTGTCGATGTCGTTCTTCAAGTTAGCGGTGGGAGTGCTGTTTGTGCAACTTCCCATGATTGCAGCCACTGCAATGGCTGCGAGAATTGAAAACTTTTTCATGTTGTTTGTTGAAATTTGAATTTATTAATTTTGTTTGTTGAATTTGTCAAAGCACTTTGATGAGCTCCACGTCGAAGATGAGCGTGCTGAAGGGCGGTATGCTTGCGCCGGCTCCCTGCTCTCCGTAAGCCAGGAGGTAGGGGATGGTGAAGCGGAACTTGGCGCCTTCCTTCATCAGCTGCACGCCTTCCGTCCAGCCCGGGATGACCTGGTTGAGGCCGAAGTCGGCAGGCTCGCCGCGCTTGTAGCTGCTATCGAAGATGGTTCCGTCGAGCAGGCGACCCTCGTAGTGGCAGCGAACCGTATCCGTCGCCTTCGGGCTCTTGCCCGTGCCTTCCTGCAAGACCTCGTACTGCAGACCGCTCTTCGTCACGGTGACGCCGGCCTTCTTCGCATTGGCGTCCAGGTAAGCCTTGCCTTCCGCAATGTGCGCCTGCGCCTCCTCTTTCTGCTTCTTGGTGAAATACTCTTGCAGCATCATCTGCGCCTCGCGAGCGGAAAAGGCAGTCTCCTTTCCCTCCATCACGTCCGAGATGCTTTTCGCGAAGTCCTCGATGCTGAAGTTTTCTATGTTCATGCTCTTTATCTGTTGGCCTATTCCAAGGCCCAAAGCATAGCTTATTTTGTCCATATAAACTATATATTATTATAAATGCGCCGCAAAATTAACATATTTTCTTCACTCTTCGCACTCTCGCATCGTTTTTTTTCCTATATTTGCGTATCTTTAATCAAAAAAGGGGCAATTATGAGAATAGTAGTGTTGAGTGGAGCGGGTATGAGCGCCGAAAGCGGCATCAGTACCTTTCGCGACAATGGTGGTCTGTGGGACCAGTACAACGTAGAAGACGTGGCGACGCCGGAAGGCTGGGCGCGCGACCAGAAGCTCGTGACGGAGTTCTATAACATACGGCGCAAGCAGTTGCTCGAGGTGAAGCCTTGCCTCGGACACGAGCTCGTGGCAAAGCTTGAAGAAGAACATGCGGTGACGGTCGTGACGCAGAACGTTGACGACCTGCACGAGCGGGCCGGCAGCAGTTACGTCATTCATCTGCATGGCGAACTGATGAAGGTGACGAGCAGCCGCTCGCCCAATGACCCGCGATACATCAAGACGCTCGACGCGGAGCATCTCGAGGTGAAGATTGGCGACCTTGCCGACGACGGGAGCCAGCTGCGGCCGTTTATCGTCTGGTTCGGCGAGGCGGTGCCCGAGATAGAACGCGCCGCCGAGGAATGCGCAAAGGCAGACATGCTTATCGTCATCGGCACGAGCCTCAACGTCTATCCCGCCGCCGGACTGACCCGCTGCGTCCCACCAGGCACTCCCATCTACCTCATCGACCCGAAACCTGTCGCCTGGAACAGCGACGTGCCTGTCCACCACATCATGAAGGGCGCAAGCGAAGGCATGAAAGAACTCCTGACTATATTGAATATTGAAAATTGAAGATATTGAAGATTGAATATTGAAAATTGAAGATGAGTGAACTAAGGATTCGTTGCCGCAATACGGGCAAGAGAATAAGTCTGCCTTTTGGCAGCAACCTTTATGAGGCCTTCAAGAAGGCGGACTTCCACATGGACTACGGGCCGGTGGCGGCTCGCGTCAACAACAAGGTGCAGGGAATGAACTACCGCTTCTACAACAACAAGGACGTGGAGTTCCTGTCGCTCTCCGACGAAAGCGGCATGCGCACCTATACGCGCACGCTCTTCTTCATCTTGGCGAAAGCCGTGGAGGACACCTTTCCCGAGGCGCAGCTCCTCATCGGCGGCTCAGTCTGCCGCGGCTATTACTGCGAGCTTCGACTGGGTCGCCATGTAAAAGAAGAGGACGTCGGCCTCATCAAGCAGCGCATGCAGGAAATCATTGATGCCGACATGCCTATCCATCGCATCCAGTGCCCCATAGAGGAGGCCATCGAGATGTTCGAGAAGCGAGGCATGAAGAGCAAGGTGCAGCTGCTGGAAAGCCAGGACGACCTCTATACATATTACTATAAGCTGGGTAGCACCGTCGATTACTTCTACAGTTGCCTGCTTACCCGCACCAGCCAGGTGCATCTGTTCGACCTCATCAAGTTCTACGACGGCATGCTCCTTCGTGCTCCGTCGCGAAAGGACCCGTCGCAGCTCGAGGAGATAATGGAGCCGAACAAGAAGATGTTCGACGTCATCCTCGAGCACCACAGATGGCAGAACATCCTTGGCGTGCGGACTGTCGGCGAACTCAATGCCGCCATCCAGGAGGGCCATGCCACCGACCTCATCAACGTCAGCGAGGCTCTGCAGTCGAAGAAGCTCAGCGACATTGCCGACGAGATAGCTCAGCGGGGCGCCCGCATCGTCCTGCTGGCAGGACCGAGCAGCAGCGGCAAGACCACGACGGCCAAGCGGCTGGCGGTCCTCGTGATGGCTTGCGGCTTGCGGCCACATACCATCAGCACCGACGACTACTTCGTCAATCGCGTCGATACGCCTAAGGATGCCAATGGCGAGTACGACTTCGAGTGCATCGGGGCCGTCGATACCACGTTCTTCAACAGGCAGATGAACGCCTTGCTGATGGGCGAGGAGGTGGAGCTGCCGCGCTATGACTTCAAGCGGGGCGAGCGCGTCTTCGAGGGAAGAAAACTGAAGATAGGTCCCGAGGACGTCATCATCCTCGAAGGCAACCACGCCCTCAATCCCATCCTGACGCAACAGATTCCCGATGAGAAGAAGTACCGCATCTACGTCTCGACGCTCACCACCATCCAGCTCGACAATCACAACCACATCCCGACGGCCGACATCCGCCTGCTTCGCCGCATCCTTCGCGACTACAAGCACCGCGGCTACTCTGCCGTGGAGACCATCAAGCGCGCCCCGAGCGTCAGTGCCGGCGAGGAGAAATGGATATTCCCCTTCCAGGGCCTTGCCGATGCGACGTTCAACAGCGCGTTGCTCTACGAGCTTGGCGTAATACGCGACCAGGTGATGCCCATCCTGGAGCAAGTGCCGGAGCGGGCCGTCGAGTATGCCGAGTCGAGCCGCCTCCGCAAGTTCCTGGCCTACTTCCGCGGCATCCCGGGCGACCAAGTGCCGCCTTCCAGCCTGCTGAGAGAGTTCGCCGGAGGAAGCTCGTTCAAGTACTGACAGCCCCCTCCCCCTAACCCCTCCCCCGAGGAGGAGGGGAGAATGAAAACACAAAACTTAATAAATCTTCACTCTTCACTCAAATAATTTACGATTTGACGATTTACTATTTACGATTTATTTACTATTTAGTAATTTAGCTATTTACAGCGCGGTAGCAAATTCTTCATTCTTCATTCTTCATTCTTCATTTATATAAGGAAAATATGACTAAAAGTTCAAACAAAACAAAAAGCCTCCCTCCTCGGGGGGAGGTTGGAGGGGGGCTTCGCTTGATGTCCATCGATGCCCTTCGAGGCTTCGACATGTTGTTCATTATGGGCGGTGCGGCGCTGCTTGCGGCACTTGCCGAGTGGTTCCCCTGTGGCTTCACGGGGGCCATTGCCGAGCAGATGGACCACGTCGAGTGGCACGGCCTGCGGCACCACGACACCATCTTCCCGCTGTTCCTCTTCATCGCGGGCATCTCCTTCCCGTTCTCCCTGGCAAAGCAAAGAGCAAACGGAAAGACATCGTGGCAGATTCACAGGAAAGTCATCGTGCGCGGCCTGATGCTCGTCTTCTTGGGAGTCGTCTATAACGGCTTGCTCGACTTCAACTTCGAGAATCTCCGCTACGCCAGCGTCCTCGGTCGCATCGGCCTCGCCTGGATGTTCGCGGCCCTCATCTTCATACTTACCGGCTGGAAGGCAAGGGTAGTCATCACCGCCGTCCTGCTCGTAGGCTACTGGCTTGTGGCAGGCTTCATCCCCGCTCCCGACGGAGGCGGAGAGGACATCTTCTCCGCTCAGGGCAGCTTTGTCGGCTACGTGGACCGCATTCTTCTGCCCGGACGCATCTACTACGGCAACATCGACCCCGAAGGCATCTTGAGCGTCATACCCGCTATAGGCACAGCCCTGCTTGGCATGTTTACGGGAGAGTGGGTGAAAGGACAACGGACTAAAGACAACGGACTACGGCTTGTCATAGGGATGGTCCTTGCCGGCATCGTCATGCTGGTCGTCGGACTGCTTTGGAACGAAGTGTTCCCCATCAACAAGAAGATGTGGACCAGCTCGTTCGTGCTGGTAGTCGGCGCCTATTCCGTGCTGATGTTCGCCCTCTTCTATTATATAATAGATGTATTGCAGTGGCGACGGTGGACGCTCTTCTTCACGGTCATCGGCATGAACTCCATCACCATCTACCTGGCGCAGCGCTTCATCCGCTTCTCCTACACCTCCGAGAAGCTCTTCGGCGGACTGGTGAAGCTGATGCCCGAGACGTCGCAGGCCTTCTTCACCCAAGTGGCGTACATTGCCGTCTGCTGGCTCTTCCTCTATTTCCTCTACAAGAAACGCATCTTCCTGAAAGTGTAGCGATAATAATCAAGACTAGGCACAATAAGAGAAAGCCCCATGCAAATTTTGGGCTTTCTCTTATTGTCCTCTGTCATGAATCCTTGAGGAGTCAGTGTGCTTTCACTTTGAGGCGGCCCGAGTCCGAGTTGAAGCGGCGGAAGAACCATGCTGAGCCGCAGCATATCAGGAGAGATGCGCAGACGGTCAGGACGACTCCTGTGGGCATGGCGGCACAGGCAGTCTCGCAGGGCTGGCCTGCAGGAACCTCGACCGTTGTTTGACCCAAGGCAGCCGAGGACAAGTTCTTCACGTTCTTGATTGCTTGTTTCTCTGCTTTCTTGGCTTTCTTTTCTGCCTTTTCGGCTTTCTTTTTAGCTTTTTCGGCTTTCTTCTTTGCCTTCTCGGCCTTCTTCTTTGCCTTATGGGCTTTCTTGGCCCTATTTTCAGCCTTTTCCTGCTGCTTCTGCAATTCCTCCTGCTGCTTTTTCTCTTGCATCATTTTCTCGTACTGCTTTTTCTCCAGCTCGGCTTTCTTGCGAGCTTCTGCCCTTTGGATTTGTTCCCATGAGGAAATAGGGGCAACGTCTAATAAGTAAAGAACCATAAGCTTTTGGGTTATTGGTTATTGGTTATTGGTTATTGGTTTTGGGTTATTGGTTATTGGTTATTGGTTATTGGTTATGGGTTATTGGTTATTGGTTATTGAAGCCCCCGAATTTTTCTCTTTTCTTTTTTCACTCCTGAAAGGATTGGTGTTAAAGTGAATAATAAACGAGGTATTGTATCAGGATGCCGACGAGAAAACTCGTGGCATTGCAAAGCAAGCTGTAAACTGCGGCCTTTCGCCACTGACGGGTGAAGAGGAAGTACCAAAGCGCTTCGACCGCCACCACTATGAGTTCGCCTGCTATGAGGCGCTCTGTGGTGCCCCCGCAGGTCAACAGAAAGTAGTTCAGCGGCACGTTGGTCAGCATGTTGACTGCTACGGCTCCCATCAGCACGCTTTTGCTCTTCTCGCCCATCAGGAGCAGCATGCCCTCTTCGATTGAGATGGTGAGCAGTAGCGCCGACAGCATGAAATGGTGATTGAAGGTCAGGCTGGTATTGTGCGCCAGGAAGTAGCCTGGTATCAGCACGGCAGCCAGCAGTCCGAAGGAAAGTCCTTCGCGTCGGGGCAGCAGTCGGTTTGCCAGATAGAGCGTCATGGGCATGGTGAGGTTGATGGCAAAGATGCCTATAAAAACCGGCAGCAATGGGATGCCGGCTGTCCCTTTCCATATCATGCATGCTGCCGTGACGCCTACGCAAACCACGATTGCATGGCTGATGCGCCACAAACGTGCTATCCAACCGCCGCAAGCTTTTCCCGCCATGGCTGTTACGGCCAAAAGCAGCAGAAAGTCCGGCGTCTTCTCGATTTCGCTTGGCACCACCTCACCCACGAACGACCTCAACATGACGAAGGCAAGGATGCTGATGAGGAGGAGAAGCTCCATCCCTGCTCCCCCATGACGGAGTGCTGCTGGCGGAGGACTGCTAAAATCTGCTATTGGGGTCGAGGTACGGGGGTGTATGATTCCCAAGAGTATAATGAGCAGCAACATGACCAGCAGGAGCCACCAAGAGGCGTAGAGAACGCCAATGGTCAGGCCTAAGACGCCTGTCGAGACGAAGATGCCCAAAGCCCTTATGTCGCTATCTGTCAGTATGGCTGTCAGTTTGCCTCCCCAAACGTGAAACATGGAGTTTCCCATGCCCAGCAGGATAGCGACGGCTATCTTCGAGCAAGAATTGAGTCCCCACCATAGAGTTGCAGCTATCAGCAAGATGATGGCTGTCGCCAGCAAACTTGTTGCTATGCGTAATGCGGCTTGCTTTTGGTAAAGACGGTCGACCCACCAGCCTGTCAGCGGTTGCGTCATGAAAGCCAAGATGTTGTAGGTAAGGAAGAATGCCAGCATGTCTGTCGTGGTGGCTGTTCCTGCCATCAGATACAAACTGCACACGCAAAGCCCGTCCACCAGGAAGTGGAGAAAGGTGGCAATGCCAATGGCTTTGAGGTTGGCTGCAGTCATTACATAGTCATTGTGTTTCGGTCACAAAGATATGAAAAAGTTCATAGTTCACGGTTCATAGTTCATAGTTATTTTATTATTCTTATATTTTTTCACTTTTAATTTTTCATTTTTAATTATTTTTCGTACCTTTGTAGGCACAAATCATATCCTAAAACTAATAATTATGATGAAACAGACTCTTTTCATGCTGGCATTGGCCGGCACAATGTCTCTCTCGTCCTTCGCACAGGACGTCAGTTTGGAGAACGCTAAGTTCCATGCCGGCGACGACATGTCGTGGGCAGGCGAGAACGTCGATGAAAGCGGTTGGCGCGACATCAAGAACACGATGACGTGGACCGCGCAGGGCATCAAGATCGAGAACGGCTTCGGCTGGTACCGCTACCACGTCACCATCCCCAAGTCGATGCTTGAGAAGTCGGACCTCAAGGAGACCGTCGACTTCAACATGGCTAAGATTGACGACGCCGACGAGGTGTACCTCAACGGCAAGCTCATTGGCAAGACGGGCTCCTTCCCGAAGGACCCGAACGGCTATCACAGCAACTGGAACGCCCAGCGCATCTATCGCGTGAAGGCCAATAGCAGCCTGATAAAGTGGGATGCCGACAACGTGATTGCGGTACGTTGCTATAACGCAGGCGACCCGGGCGGCATGTTCGCAGGCCCCATCAAGGTGCGCGTGCCCAATACCATCGATAACCTCAGCATCAGCATCAAGGAGGCAGCAGGCAGCCAAGGCGTCGTCACCCTCGACAGCAAGATGCAGGCCACGAAGAGCGGCGACTTCGCCGTCAAGGTGGAAGACCCCGAGACCGGCAAGGTGCTGAGCGAGAAGACAATGAAGGTGTCTGTCAACGAGAAGAAGAACCGCGTCATCAGCATCCCCTACGACAACCACCAGATGGTCCGCATCGTCTCCACCTTCACGGAAAGCAAGACGGGACTGAGCATCGAGTCGAAGTACATCCCGAAGTACATCCTGACGCCCGCCGCTCCGGCTGAGCCGCGCTTCAACACCACGCCGCTCTATGGCGTCCGCCCCGGCTCGCCCATACACTTCCGCTTTGGCGTCAGTGGCGACCGTCCCATGAAGATTACGTCCGACGACCTGCCCGCAGGCCTCGCCATCAATCCCGACAACGGCGCCCTCAGCGGCTCGCTCGAGAAGCCAGGCTCCTACACCTTTACCGTCAAGGCAAAGAACGCCAAGGGCGAGCAGTCGCAGAAATTCACCATCCGCTGCGGCAGCAAGATAGGCCTGACGCCCCCGATGGGATGGAACAGCTGGAACTGCTGGGGACTGAGCGTCACGCAGGACAAGGTCATCAGCAGCGCCAAGGCGCTCATCGAAAAGGGCCTCGCCGACTACGGCTACTGCTACATGAACATCGACGACGGCTGGGAAGCTCCGAAGCGTAATGCCGACGGCACGATTGCCGTGAACGAGAAGTTCCCCAGCATGAAGGACCTCGGCGACTGGCTGCATAGCGAAGGCCTGAAGTTCGGCATCTACTCCTCCCCCGGCGACCTCACCTGCGGCGGCTACCTCGGCTCCATCGACCACGAGCTGCAGGACGCCGAGAGCTACAACAGCTGGGGCATCGACTACCTCAAATACGACTGGTGCGGCTACGGCCGTAAGCACGCCAAGGAGCCCGACAGGCAGACCGTCGCCAGCTACGTCCGTCCCTATCTCCTCATGGAGGGCTATCTCCGTCAGCAGCCTCGCGACATCTTCTACAGCCTTTGCCAATACGGCATGGCGGACGTCTGGAAGTGGGGCGAATCGGTCGATGCCAACTCCTGGCGCACCACGGGCGACATCACCGACACCTGGGAGAGCCTCTACAGCATCGGCTTCGAGCAGCAGGTCGAGCTCTATCCCTACGCGAAGCCCGGCCACTGGAACGACCCCGACATGCTGATTGTCGGCAAGGTGGGTTGGAGCAACAACCTCCGCGACAGCCGCCTCACCCCCGATGAGCAGTACGCCCACATTAGCCTCTGGTCGCTGCTGGCCAGCAACATGCTCATCGGCTGCGACATCGCGCAGATTGACGACTTCACCATCAACGTGCTCTGCAACAACGAGGTGAACGCCGTCAACCAGGACATCCTCGGCAAGCAGGCACAGCGCGTCGTGCAGGACGGAGCCATACAGATCTGGGCACGTCCCCTCAGCGACGGAGCCTATGCCGTCGGCATCTTCAACGTGGGCACGACGGACGCCCGCGTCGACTTCAAGAAGTACTTCAGCCAGATGGGCATCAGCAGCCTGAAAGCCGCCCGCGACCTCTGGCGCCAGAAGGACCTCAGCACCTCCGACGTCAACTACTTCATCCCCACCCACGGCGTGAAGTTCCTGAAGGTGAAGTATTGAGGAGAAACAACCCCGCCCGTCGGCAAGACGAATAATACAAGGGATTAACGTAAGAAGCCCCGCTGACCTTCTTGGCAGCGGGGCTTCCTCATTATATGTTGATGCTTTTTCTACCGGACACCAATATTTCAAAATAAGAGATCCAAAACTGTCCTTTATGCAACATTCTTTGCGAAAACAAGAAATATTACACCATCAGTTCCCAATATGCCGGCACGAGCACCGTATTCAGTCCCAACGCCCGCATCCGCGGCATCACCTCTTCAACATCCTCACTTACCCAGAAATTTGGTATTCAGGTAGGCTTGGAATGCTTCTTTGTAAAGGTCGCCGATGGGGAGGTAGGTGTTGGCATCCATGATGACGCGGTTCTTGTTGACCTCTTGAATCTTTGTGAGGTTGACAATATAGGAGCGGTGGATGCGCATGAAATAGTCGGGCAGGCGCTCCTCCATCTTCTTCATCGACAGGAGTGTGATGATGGGTTTCGCCTCGCCCTCTATCCAGACCTTCAGATACTCACTCATGCCCTCAACATAGCGGATGTCGGGAATGCTGACTTTTACGATGCGGGAGTCAGTCTTGAGGAAAAGCGTATCATCGGCGGGTAAACTGCCGACAGCAGAACCGCTGACCACAGGTGCATTGTTCTCCAGCCGTTCCTTCAGGCGGTTTGCTGCCCGCCGGAAGTCTTGCAGGCCGAAAGGTTTCAACAGGTAATCTACGGCATTCACACGGAAGCCCTCGACGGCGTACTCTGAGTAGGCGGTGGTGAAGACGACGAGGGGCGGAACGGCGAGCGACTTCACGAAGTCCATGCCGTTGAGGTCGGGCATGTTGATGTCGCAGAAGATGGCATCCACCGTGTCGTGTTCCAAGAACGCACGCGCCTCCAAGGCACTCTGGCACTGGGCGGCGAGTTCGAGGAACGGCACTTTGCTGATATAGGCAACGAGTTGTTGCAGAGCCAGCGGTTCATCATCGATGGCAAGACAGCGTATCATGATAAGGGTATGTTTAGTTCGGCAGAATAATTGTTGGCAACATTGTGGATGCGAAGCGAGTAGTCATGTCCAAACAGGAGATTGAGGCGCTTACGGACGTTGGCAAGGCCTACGCCGCCATGCTCCTCGTTTGGTGTGTCGGCAATAGAGTTGCGACAACAGAACCGCAGTTCATTGCCACTCACCACGACCTTGACTTCTATGAACGACTCGTGCTGATATGAGACACCGTGCTTGAAGGCGTTCTCGATGAAAGTGATGAGAATGAGCGGCGGTATCTGGCGGTCGGGCACCTCTGTGGGCAGGTCGAGCGTGATGCGCACCTTGTCGGTATAGCGCAGCTGCATCAGCGTGACGTAGTGGCGGATGAAGTCCATCTCGCGCGAGAGCGGCACACCCTGCTTGTTGCCCTCGTAGAGCACGAAGCGCATCATCTTCGACAGTTCCAGAATGGTGTCCTTCGCCTTCTCGGGGTCGATGTCCACGAGCGCGTGGATGTTGTTGAGCGTGTTCATGAAGAAGTGCGGGCTGATCTGATAGCGCAGGTACTCCAACTGCTGCTCCAGGTTCTCGCGCTCCAGCTCGGCCAGCCGCTTGCGGTCGTCGCGCGTCTTGAAGTAGTATTTGATGCCAAGGTTGGCGCCAAGTATCAGGATGAGCACCACAATGGCCATGATGTCGCGCTCGCCGATAAAGGGAGGGGGCATGAGGCGTTTGTCGTGGGGTGGTCGGGGCATCATTTCCGACGTGCCGTCCCGTCGCCTTTCCCCTCGTTCCGTATGCGGCTTTTCACCCATCGGCTTTTCGACAGGCGGACGGCTACTGCACTGGTAGAGCGTGAATGCCGCAATGACAACGGCCACGATGGAGAAATACGCTATGCGTCTGTGTCCATGTATCAGCAGCGGTGCCAGCAGGAAGTTATGGACAAGGAACAGAGCGAGATAGATGGCAAACTTAGGCCATACGACAAAAGCCTTTGTCCACTCGAAAGTGACGCCCGGGTCGCTGACGGAGCGCACATACAGGCTCAGCAGCGGGGCCGCAAAAAGCATGCTCCACACAATCAAGTAGATGATATTCTCCTGACGCGACTGCTTCATCTTGTTTATTCTTATCATATATATAACGCAAGAATCAGAAAAATATTGTCTCAGTGCCAGCCCTGGCCTCCACCTCCGGGGCCGCCGCCCATGCTGCCCGCGCCGCTGTAGGACGAGAGGCTGACGCTGTTGCCTCCGCTTATGGAACCACCCACGATGGCGAGGCCGCCAAAGTAGGATGTGCCGCCACTGACGCTGACACTGACGCCTGACTGCAACGCAGGCTGGGAAGCACCGCTGACGACAAGCCCGGAGCCACCGCCCGACGGGGTTTGGAACGAGAAGGTGTTGTCGCCTGCGGTCAGCGCATACCATGTATTTGGCGACCACGATGCTTGATAGCAAGACTGTGAGAGGCTGCTGCCGCTCTCCAGGCCACCGATGGCGACGACGGTGCCGCCCGTGAGGTAGAGCTTCTTGCCGCCCTCGCTGTTGGCATCGATGGCCACCTCGGGCTGTCCGCTGCAGATGGCATAGACCGTGCCGCCCTTGATGTAGCAGTTGCCGTTAGCATCCAGTCCGTCGTTGTTTTTGCCTTGGGCATAGACGTAGCCGTTGCTGATGTTCATATTGCCTTTCGAGTTGATGGCATCGTCATAGGCATACGAAGCCACTTCGCCGCCCGTGATGCTGAGTGTGCTCTTCGTCTCGATGCCTTCGCCGTTGGTGCCGCTGGTACGTACCAAGATTCTGCCGCCCGTGACTGTCAGGTTGCCGTCGGCCTTGATGCCCTTGGGCGACGCAGTGTCGTTGTTACTCGAGAATTGTCCGCCAGTGGTGACCACATAGACGCTGCCGCCGTTGAACGTCGCATCGCCGTCGGCATTGATGCCTTTGCCACCCGAGCCCGTACTCTTCAGCCAGAGTTCGCCGCCATTGATGGTGAAGGTGGAGTCGGCCTTGATGCCTGCCGCACCCTTTGCCTCCTGGTCGTCCGTGTCGAAGGTGCCGTTGCCTGTGGTCAGCACGGTGGTGCGACCTCCGTTCACGATGATGTGGCTCTCGCAGTTGATGCCTTTGGCTGCCGCTGCCGACACCTCGACGTTCAGAATGCCGCCGTTGATGTAGATGCCGTCGTTGGCCTTGATGCCGTGATTGGAGGTCGAGCGGACATAGATGTTATTGCCTTCATTGAAGGTGATGTAGTCGGCAGAGTGGATGCCGTTGTTCGTGTAGCCTGTCACGCTGAGCTGTCCGCTGCCGTTGAAGAGCAGCTTGCCTTTGCAGTAGAGTGCTCCCTTCTGCGCTCCGCCCGTGTCGTCGGAAAGCGTGTTCGTGGTGCCGTCGGCCAGGATGATGAAGGCGCGCTTGCCGCTCAGCAGGTTCAGTGCCGCCGAGTCGGGGTTGGTGATGTTCACACCGTTCAGTTTCACGGCGTACTTCTTTTCGCCTACGACCGTGAAAGAGCCATTCGTCGTGGCACCGCTCACCACGTAGCAAACCTTCTTCGTCGAGCCGTGGTTGGCCGTCACGTGACCGCCATTGACCGTCACCTCGATGCCGTTCTCCGTCTTCGCCACGGGGTTTGACATATCAATCGCAACCTCCGTCGTGAAAACGTTGTTCTCCAGCACGTCCTCCTCGTTGGGGTAATACGCTGTGGCAACGTCAGTAGGTTCTGCCGTCGTCTTGTCGATGACGACATCAAACGTCGCTAGTTCGCCCGTGATGGCCGAACTGCCGCCCGTGGTTGAAGCGCCATTGTTCCAACTATTATTGTTGCCCAATTCCTCAAACGGGTCTGCCGAGCAGCCCGTCAGCATCAGGACAGACATTGCCCAGATTGCCACAATATGATTCTTTTTCATATTCTTCTCCTTATTAATTTATTATTAAATTTAAGTTTCGGAAGTTCTCTATGTTTTGTAGTTAAGTAGTTAAGTAGTCGTCCTTCGGACAGTAGTTCTTGCGCTCCGTAGGTGCTCAGGCGCAGGCGGAGAAGCCGAATGTTTGGGAAGCTGCAATTTGGGGCGATTTATGTATTGGCTTAACTACTTAACTACTGTCTACTTAACCACTTCAGAAACTTCAGTTATTTAATACTTATTTCCTTGCCATTCACATACAGGCGGTGACCGTTGGACCTGATGTGGTGGGCATTGCCTTTCAGCGAGGTGATGTGTGTGTCGGCGGTGAGAGTCCATGTGCAGTCGTCGCCCAGTGTGACATCTACCTTGCCTGTCTCGGTCGATATGGTGTCGCCGACGGCATTGGTGATGTTGCCGCCGATGCTGCCGATGAAGGTGGAACCATCAGAGAATGTCAGCGTCAGCTCAGAGTCGCTGCCCACGAGGATGGTGCCTTCCATCTGCTGGCATACGGCATTGAGCGTAGCCTTGTTTGTTGCCCCGTGCCACCCGTCGGCACATACGGAAAGGAGCACACTGGCGGGGTCATCGTTCACCAGCTTGACGCCGTTGAGGGTGATGATGGCATTGGTATTGGTGACGTGGAACAGATGGCCATGGCGGTTGGTCAGCGTTCCGCCGTTCATGGTGAAATGCGAATTGCCGCGGTCAGCATCGCCCGAGAAAGACTGGTATATCATGACGGCATCCTGAAACTGTGCGTGGCCGTTGCGGTGGGTGTTGCTGACGGTCAAGCGGCAGTTGTTCAGCGTAATACTGTTCTTGCCCTCGATGACTGCTCCTTCTGACATATTCGAAGCAAGTACTGCATCGCTTACTGTAACGTCGGCCGTAGAGTAGATGACAGGTGAGCCCAGGCCGTTGCTGGTATAGTTGCCACCCTCGACGGTTACCACACCGCCACCTCGGTCCGAACGTATCGGAGCCGACGAGCGTCCGCTGGTGTTCACCGTCAGGTTCTTGGCCTTCGTCACGCCACCGCCAGTGGTCATGATGCCGCCGGAGCCGCCGCCCGTGGTGGTAATCTTTGTGTCCTCGATGATGACCGTTGTACCATCACCCTCGCCACCGTTCCTGCCACCATTTCCACCATATGAGAATACACCGTTGGCCCCCGTTCCATTAGTGATTATAGTACCACCCTTAATGGTTGTTGTACCGCCGCCCTTTACAAGTAGCGCCGCATTCACACCGTAGAAACTGCAATTGTCGCCACCGTCAGAATGGCCGGTCTTGTTGATGGTGGGTTGTGAAATGGTCACCGCTTCCTTGGTCGAAATCAGCAATGCACTTTCGTCGGACTTACTGCTCTCGTAAGTTTTGCCGGTTTCTGCCTGCGCAGCTGTCAGGGACGTTGCCCCTGTATACTTGATGTCCTTTTGCCGCGAGCCTGGACCGCCAAAGCCGCCAGGAGGCATTCCTGGTCTGCCTTTAGGTCTGCCGTCCTGCCCCATTGGGTGCTGGCCGTTACGCTCGGTTTTGCCGCTTGGCTCGTCCAAGAATTGTGTTTTTTGCTCCTGTGCCATCAAGTTTCCCGACAGCAGAAGCAAGCAAAATGCTATAAAATGTAATAACACGATTTTCTTCATAACGCAGATATTTTTATAGTGATTAAATACATTTCTGCTGCAAAGATACGCGTTTAACGACCAACTCACCAAATCTATTCAACGAACCGCCAGTTTCATTCAGCGAACTATTATATATAGATTCTTGTTATTCATATAATTTTTCCAGCAACGATGCACTACTGGCTTCTCCATGTCGAAGATTCCATGCAGCGAGCATTTTATGCTATTGAGGCTGGTGCGTGGACCTTGGAGCGTAAGAGAATTACAGCGACAGATAGACACCAACTACTATGCCCGTAGTGGGTGGAGTAAGAAGCCTGAATTGCTCAGTAAAAAGATAAACGGAACAGCTGAGCGACCAACCTTTGAGCAGGATGCCAAATCCCCTTATTACTTTGAATTCCTGGGTCTTTCTTCCAAAGATGCAATAGATGAGAATGATTTGGAAGCAGCAATCGTAAGCCATCTGAAAGCTTTCATCATGGAATTGGGCTAAATCAAATCAGTGACTAACAGAAATTATAACCCACTTACCATCATTATCCTTGCCTTCACGTTTCAGAACACCTATCTTCTGCAATGCTGAGAGGTCACGTTCTATGGTGCGTTGGCTCACCGACAAAGTCTCTGACATTTGTTTGCCGGTGATTGTCGGAGACTCTTTGATGAGATTAAGGATTTTCTGCTGACGCTCAGTGAGTTTCGTCTCCGACACGTCTCCGTCATGGTCTCCGACATTCGGGGTGTCGGAAGAGGCAAAGATGATGGTCTGAAATTGGGTCGGAGTAGATTTGAACACAGGCTTCAGTTCGTCTTTATATCCTTCCAAGGCTTTGGTCTCATTACAGATGCGTGTGAGCCCACTGCCTCGCTTCTCCATATAGTCAAGTTGAGCCATTACGTTTGCAAGTATGGGATTGCGCCTTTCAGAAGACACATCTTTGATGTCCAAATCCTGTATCAGCATACCATTGTACATCCCTCCTGGGGATGTAACAGTGAGGCGGTCATCGTAAATGTCAAGATGAACTTCACTTCCCATTACTGTATAGTCACGATGGATGAAATGGTTTAGCATTGCTTCCAGAACAGCACGTTCCGCATACTCCGGTTTGTTCTTTCGCCCATCAGGTAACTTCTCCCAGCCTCTCTTGGTGTTAGACTTCACAAAATTCATGGCTTCACGAAGCAACATGAGGACATTGCCTGTAAACTCTGCATCGTTGATGGCATCGCCCTTTTCCTTTCCATCCCATCGTGTGCAATATAGGCGAGATTGCCACAATGGGCAGTCATCGGCAAACAGTGCACCCGCATTCGTAAGGTTCCCTGTACCTGTTACCAGCCCAAACGACAAAAGGTATTTCTTGTCCCATTCTTGTTTGGTGCGGTCTTTAAAGGTGTTCGCCAATATCGTAAAGGAATAGTCCTCTGCTTTATAGTCTGTGTGAAGGGAATCAAAAGTTTTGTTGGAACCTTTCAGTACCAAGCGAACCATCTGTTCTGCCGTGGCAGGAAGACTTTCAT